>DATBKE010000182.1:0-47898 GCA_036556085.1 Acidimicrobiia bacterium
GGCCAGCGCTACGCAGTTGGTACCGGTTGAGATCCCGGCCGGGAGCGAGAAGACCTACTCGGTCCGGGTTGGGCTCCCGGTCGGGTCCACCCAGGTGCGCCTTCGCCTATACGAGGATGGCGCCACCGAGGCGTCGGCCACCGCCAACTTGTCACTCCGATCGGCCACCGACGAACCGATCGTGGCCGTAGCTGGTTCGGATGAGCTCACCGCGAGGATCGATCGCGCCACCTTGGCCGTCACCGGTCGCGATGTAATCGCTGCCTCCGCTCATGTCGACGGCACCGAGTTCGGAGTTGCTCGTTATCTCGTGCTCGAGGATCCCGCCGAGCTATCGCCTGACGCTCGGGATTGGCTTCGAAGCGGGGGGCGCCTGATCGTCGACCAAGCTGGGCTTTCGGCTCTCGGTCTCGAGCTCGGGGAGCCGCTGGCCGCCGGTTCTGACAATCATTTCGCGTTCGGACGCGGTTGGGTAACAGCTGTCGACGGACTTAGCGCCCTGACGTCGGAGGAGTGGTCACGAATGCTCACGCCGCCTCGGTACCAACTGGCCCCGCGGGAGATCTGGCAGAGCCCCGAGCAGATGCTGATGCAGTCAGCCGTGAGCGGCGGTGATCAGCGGGTCCCCTCGTTGCCCTGGCTGTTGGGTGCCCTCGTGGGCTACGCCGTCTTGGTCGGTCCCGTCAACTTTGCCCTTCTGCGCCGGTTCGGCAAGAGGGAGCTCGCTTGGGTGACGATTCCGCTGCTGGCCTTCCTCGGAGTAGGGGGTTTCTGGCTAGCGGGGAGGCAACGACTGCAGGCCAACGTCCTCAATCACGGCACCGTCATCATCGCCTCACATGAGCAGGCGATCGGGCACAGTGCCACGGTGTTGGCGGTGGGAGCTGGTGGGAGGCGGACGCTGGAGACTCCCACCGATTGGGTGACGTACCCGTTCGCGGCCACTCTCGATCCTTCCGGTCAACTCGGGCCACCGGAGCCAGCTCTTGCCAACGGCAACGGGGGCTATGTCTTCGCCCTCGAGCAACTGGGATCGGCCGGACTCCAGAGCAGCTGGCAACCGGAGTTGGGATCTCTCCCCGTTGTGAGCTTCAGCGCCAGTGATCGCCAGCTTCTGGCCACCGTCACCAACTCCTCGCCCTACTCCTTTTGGGCGTGGGGCGTGGTGGCCAAGGGCCGGGTGAGCCTCGCTTCCGATCCCCTTGAGCCCGGGGACAGCGGCAGTGAATCCGTCGCTCCGGGAATTGCTGGTCAGCAGGACTTCGGCTCAGTGGGCGACGCTGTGATCAACGAACGTCAGCTATGGAACGACCCCTACATCTGGAATCGGATCGCGACCCTGGGCAATGCGGGCAGCTGGTTTCTCGACGGTGAGAACAGCTACTTCTTCGGATTCACCGACGAGCTCACCCTTCCCATCGATCTCGACGATCGCATCATCGAAGCAAGCGGGAGCACTCTCGTCTTGGTGCCGGTCGACCTCCATGCCACCGTCCCCGTGGAGCAATCCGTTTCCATCTCTCATCTGGTCGACGCCGGCAACGCCAGCTGGGTGGATTATGGCCCCGGATACCTTGCTCTTCAGACCCGCCAGATGACGGTGGGTTGGAACCTTCCTACCTCTCTCGATCGCACGCCCGTCCTCGAGGTAACCAATATGTTTGGCGAGATCCCGGGCCATTTGGAGATCTACGACTGGTCG
Organism: Acidimicrobiia bacterium; assembly: GCA_036556085.1. Lineage (GTDB taxonomy): Bacteria > Actinomycetota > Acidimicrobiia > Spongiisociales > ZC4RG35 > JACCTH01. The sequence continues at coordinate 1,703 of DATBKE010000182.1, forward strand.
GCCGATGAGTACGAAGCCATCAGCCCTGGAGATCAGATCAATCTCGACCGTCACCGCAATTTGAAGGGCGAGGTTTTTCTGCGGGCCTCGACCGACGATCCCGACAACATTGACGTGGCCTTCGAGACCTCGATGTCCCCATACGGTTTCTCGCTGGAGTGGTGAGATGGCAATAGCGACTCTGCGCGGGGTCGAGAAGCGCTACGGGTCTGTGCGGGCGATGGATGGCATCGACCTCGAAGTCCCCGAGGGTTCGGTGTTCGGCTTGATCGGCCCTAACGGCGCCGGGAAAACCACCTCGATGCTCGTGATCAGCACTTTGCTTTCGCGTGATGCCGGACATGTGGAAGTGGTGGGGGTCGATCCGGAGACCAACCCGGGTGCAGTCCGCAAGGTCCTGGGATACATGCCGGACTCATTCGGGTTCTACGAAAACCTCAACGCCTCGGAGTACCTCGACTTCTTCGCCGCCGCCAACAAGGTCCCCGCCGCCAAGCGTCCTGCACTGATCGCCGATCTCTTGGCTCTGGTCGAGCTCGAGCAGAAAGCCGCTACCGACGTCAACACGCTTTCCCGGGGGATGAAGCAACGCCTGTCGCTCGCCCGGGCCCTCATCCACGACCCTCAGCTCCTGGTGCTGGACGAGCCCGCTTCCGGCCTCGACCCGCGGGCCCGGGTGCAACTGCGCGAGCTCATTGCCGAACTCTCACGGATGGGCAAATCGGTGATCATCTCCTCGCACATCCTTTCGGAGCTCGAAGGCATTTGCACCCACCTGGCCGTGATCGACGACGGCAGGGTGAAGGCGCAGGGAAACCTCGAGGACATCCGCCGCACCCTCACCGCCACTCGACGGGTCTCGTTGCGGGCACCAGACGAAGAGGTCGACGATGTCGGGCGAATTCTCTCGGGCCAGCCCGAGGTGTCCGAGGTCGACGTCGAGCGGGGCCGTGTCAGGTTCGTCCTCTCCGGAGAGGACGCGGATTCCGCTCGCCTTCTCGGTTTGGTTATGGCCAGCGGCAAGCATGTTTTCGATTGGCGCCTGGAGGTCGCTGGGCTGGAAGAGTTGTTCCTCAGCATCACTGCCGGAGACGACGAGTGAACCCGGTCCTGCGAAGGGAGCTGCTCGAGCGTTTTCGGACCCGCCGTTCCCCGTGGTTCCTGTTCTTCTGGACGATCGGGATCGGCTTGCTCGGCTACGTCTCCTACCTGGTCAGTCAGCAGGTTTCGACGTCGATCCTCGGGAGATTGCTCGCCACCGAATACATGGGCCGCTTTCTCTTCCAGGCGATGGCCCTGCTGATGATGACGACGGTCATATTGGTCATCCCCGGGGTGACGGCGCTTTCGATCGTCAGTGAACGGGAGCGACAGACGCTGCCGCTCCTTCAGGTCACGCAACTTTCACCACTGCAACTGGTGCTGGGGAAGCTGAGCTCGTCGATGTCTTACTTCTTGTTGCTGCTGGTCGCGGTGGCGCCGGTGGTCGCCATCCCGCTGTTGTTTGGCGGGATGTCCTTCGGTGACGTGTTTGCCGCCCTGGCGATGATGCTGGCGACCGCCGTCATGCTGGGCAGTGCCTCAATCGCGATTTCATCCCGAGCAAAGTCAAGCCGGGGGGCCGTGGCGGGTTCGTATGCATTCGCCTTCGTCATCGGATTCATCACATTTGCCCTCGTATTGGCGGAGCTCTTACTGCTCAGGCCCTCTAACCAATCGTTGATCCCTCCCCGGGGCCGCGAGTTCTACTCCTCCTGGCTCAACCCCTATGTAGGCATGGTCGATGCGATTCGGGTTCCCTTGCGATCTCAGACCAATTTCAGCTTCACCCCGTTCGTACCGATCGATGCGCTTCTCTATGCCCGGCAGGGGAGCGGCCAGGGTCTGTTCCTTGCGGGTATGCCACTGATCGATGGAGGGGCGGTGGCGAGGGAGATGATCGCCCCGCCGGTGAATGGCGAGGGTGGGGCCTTGATCAGAATGAGACGGGGCCCGGTCTGGGTGCGAACCCTCGTCCTCTATGCCGCCATCACGGCGGTTGCCCTCCTGCGAGCCGCGCAAGTCGTGCGAACCCCGGCCCGTCGGATCCTTCTCACCAAGCGGAGAAGCAGTGCCCCGGCTTGACGTCCGTGAGCGTCCGGCACTCCCCAGCTCGGTGCGTGACCTTGTCGTCAAGGCCCGCGGACGACTTCTGCTGGCAGGCGTCCTTCGTTGGGCTGCGGCTCTCCTTGGAGTAGCCGCCGTCCTGGCGGCGATTCTGGTTGGCATAGCCCGCTTTGTCGTCATTCCCTGGGCTGAGCCAGTAGCGGTCGCGCTTTTGGTCGGCTCGGTGATCGTCGCCGCGGTTGTGGCCTTGATCCGTCGGGCATCCCCGGCGAGAGCAGCATTGGCAGTGGATCGTCGCCTCGGTGGGTTCGACCGGGTGACCACCGCGCTCGAATTGAGCTCGCGGATCGAGCACACGGCCGATGAGCGTCGGCAGCTGGCCGACGCTGATGTTTGGTCGACAGGGCGATCGCTTGAGGGGTTTGGAACCGTTTGGCCTCGGAGACCGCTCCCGCAGCTGGTGATCGTGGCCCTGGCCGCCACGCTGGTGATGGCCGTCGTACCTTCCTCCGCGGATGTGGCCATCGCCCGGCGCCAGGCCGAGCAGCAGCAGATTGAGAATGAGATCGAACGTCTGGAGGAAACAGCAGCCGAGGCACCCGAAGAGGTCCGGGCGACACTGGAACGTCTTCTCGAAGAGCTGGCGCGGGCAGAAGGCCTCGAGCAAGCCATCACCGCCCTCGGCGAGGCGCGCCAGGAGCTAGCCGAGCAGGCCGATCCCGCGGAATTGGCACGAAGAACCGCATTAGCCGGACTCGAACAGCGCCTCGCCCAGCAACCATTGTCGAACGGTGAGACCGCCGCCCAGCAGCTGCGCGACCTGGCCAACCGTCTTTCGGATGCCTCGGCAGCCGAGATGATTGCCGCCGCCGCCGAGCTTTCAGCCCGGGCCGAAGACTTTGCCGGGATCGATCAAGAGCTCTCCGATGCCCTAGCCGCGGCGGCCCAGTCGCTGCAGACCGCGGCGGGTGATCGAGGCGCCGCCGGAGAGGCGAGCGCAGCTCTGCAGGCGGCCGCATCCGAGCTCGAGCGTTCCGGAGAAGAAGCTGCTGACGCTTCCCGTCGCGGCGAAGCCCAGGCTCAGGTGCGCGACGCCCAGGAGCGGCTCGCCGATGCCCAACGAGGTCAGGGCCAAGGACAAGGACAGGGACAGGGCCAAGGACAGGGTCAGGGACAAGGTCAGGGACAGGGTCAGGGACAGGGTCAGGGACAGGGTCAGGGTGAGGGTCAGGGACAAGGTCAGGGCCAAGGACAAGGCCAAGGCCAGGGTCAGGGCCAAGGCCAGGGCACCGGGGGCGGCGGTGGTGGTGGCGGTCAGGGCGCCGGGGGATCGAGTGGGGCAGGCTCGTCTGGGGGAGGCACCGGTTCTGGGAGCGTGGGCTCGGGGAGCGGCGATCACGATCCCGCCCGAGATCCCGCGCGCAGCCAGGTATTCGATCCGGTCGAAGGTGGTCTTGGAGACGAGGTCCGCGTGGAGGTGACGGGTGGCAACACGCCGGGCGAACCCATTGGAACCGTGACCGGACAGGGGATTGAGAATCTGCCGCTTCAAAGTTACGTCGACCGGTACGCCGACTACCGGGACCACGCGCTCGATTCGCTCGATCGAATGGTCATCCCGCAGAATCTGGCGGAGCTGGTCCGACAGTATTTCACCGAGCTTGAACCATGACGCCTGAACATTTCGCCGAGACGATGGAGGCTGCCCGCCGGGAAGTGGGCAAGATCATCGTTGGACAGAAGGAACTGGTCGAGACAGTCCTCGTGGCCGCGCTTTGCGAGGGTCATGTCCTGCTCGAGGGAGTCCCCGGGCTGGGCAAAACCAAGCTCCTTTCCACCCTGGGCAAGGTTCTCGACGTCGAATTCGGCCGGGTCCAATTCACACCCGACTTGATGCCGGCCGACATTCTCGGAACCAAGGTCCTCACCGGCAACGACTTCAAATTCCACGAGGGCCCGATCTTCGCCAACCTGGTGTTAGCCGACGAGATAAATCGCGCCACACCCAAGACCCAATCTGCTCTCTTGGAAGCTATGCAGGAGCGTCGCGTGACCCTCGGCGGGGAGACTCATTCCCTGCCCCGGCCGTTTCTCGTCATGGCCACTCAGAACCCAATCGAGCAAGAAGGGACGTATCCGCTCCCGGAGGCTCAACTCGACCGTTTCCTCTTCAAGGCCCTGGTGGCGTTTCCGCCCGCCGATGACATCGTCGAGATCCTCAAGCGCACGACTGCCGGTGCAGAAGCAGAGCCGTCACCGGCTATGGATGGGGAGGCCATCATCGAAATGGCGGAGATGGTTCGCGACCTCCCTGCCGGATCGCACCTGCTCCACTACGCGGCGACACTCGTCGGTGCGACTCATCCCGACAACGAGCTTGCTCCCGAGCTGGTCCGTCGATACGTTCGCAACGGCGCCAGCCCACGGGGAGCGCAAGCGCTGATTCTCGGAGGCAAGGCATACGCTCTGGCGGCGGGTCGGACCAATCTCGCAGCCGAGGACATCTGGCGAGTGGCACCGATGTCGCTCCGACACCGACTGGTTCTTGGTTACGAAGCACTCGCCGATGGCGTCCGTCCCGACCAGATCGTGACCGAGGTGCTCGAGGCCCACCCCGCGCCCGAACCGGTCAGCTGAAACGATGCTGCTTTCGGCCGAGCTGCGCGGCCGGTTGGAACGGCTCTCACTCGTCACCCGCCGGCGGGTCATCGCCCAATGGTCGGGGCGCCACGCCTCCCGGCACAAGGGTGAAAGCCTCGACTTCGCCGACTATCGCCCGTACGTGCCGGGCGACGACTTCCGTCGCATCGACCACAATCTCTGGGCTCGCCTCGGGGTTTTGCTGGTGCGCCAGTTCGAAGCCGAAGAGGAACTTCCACTCCGGGTGGTGATCGACGCCTCGGCTTCGATGGGTTTCCATCGAAAGCTCGAGGTCGGAAGAGTTCTCGCAGGGATGGTGGCGTATCTCGGACTCGCCGGAGGCGATCGGGTGCAAATGGTGGCACTTCATGGCGGCCCCAAGCCAATCACCATGGGGCCGGCCGGCAGGCACCTTTCCAGGTGGCCCATGCTCGAGTCGTGGCTTGAGGGCCTCGCTCCAGAGGGAGGTGGCGAGTTGGCGCCCTCGCTGCGCCGGCTGGCTGGCGAAGGACCCAACCGCGGGGCACTGATCGTTGTATCCGATCTGATGAGCCCTGATTACGGGACCGCTCTCGATGGTCTCGGTGTGGGGGCTGGCGGCGTCGTGCTTCACGTCCTCGGTGACGAGGAGTTGGACCCGGGACTGGCTGGAGACCTCCGCCTGGCCGATGCCGAAACCAAAGGTGAGGTGGCCGTGTCGACATCGGAGGACACGATGCGGCGCTATCGATTGGCGCTCGAGAGCTTCGCCAGCGAAGCGGCGGGTCGATCCCGGCGAGCCGGCCTCGACTACGTGCTGGTTCCGGCGCGGGAGGATGCCGCCCACCAGGTGCTCGCCGCCCTCGCTCGCGCCGAGGCAGTGGCGTGAGCTTCCTGATCCCGGCAGCCTTTGGCCTGGCGGCGCTCGCGGGTCCTTTGATCGTCCTCTACATGCTGAGGTCGCGCCGACCCCGGGTGGAGGTGGCAAGCACGATGCTTTGGGAGAAGGCCGAGGTGCCGGTGTCCTCGGCGGTCCCCTGGCAAAAGCTTCGCTGGACCCCGTTGCTCTTGCTGCAGCTGGCGGTGCTGGCGGCTTTTGTGGTGACGCTGGCGCGGCCGTTTTATCGGGAGCGCACTCTGCTCGGACCGCACACCGTTTTCGTTGTCGACACGTCGGGGTCGATGGCGATGGCCGACCGCATCGGCACCGCCCGAGCGCGCGCCCTGGCTCTGACCAATGACTTATCGGAGGCAAACCAGGTTTCAGTGGTCGAGGCAAGTCCGCACCCTCGGGTCCTGGTCGCTTTTGCCCGTGACCCCGAGCTCGTGCAGGAGGCGATCGGCTCTCTGCAGGCGGGCGGAGGTCGGGCTGATCTTTCGACGGCCATCCAGCTGGCTCGGGGACTGGCTACTCCAGACCGACCCACCAATGTCCTCATCTTCAGCGACGGTGGTGACGCTCCTCTCCCCGAGGAACCAGTGGCAGGAGCGGAGATGGTTCGCTTCGACGACTTCGGTCCCAACCTGGCCATTTCGGCCTGGAGCCTCGAGCCCTCCACCGAAGGCACGACCCGGGCTTTTCTCAACGTCTCCAATTTCGGAGCCGAGGATCGCTCGGTGCAGGCCGGAGTGTCGGTAAACGGTCTCGACGCCGGTCTCCTCGATCTGGAGGTCCCGGCGCTCGGTAGTGCTCGTCTCACGACACCAATCGATGCGGGCCCCGGCGACGTGGTTTCCGTTCGATTGGCCAACCACCAAGATGCCTTGTCCCTCGACGACGAGGCGTCCCTGATCGTCGGCGCCGGCCCGGAAAGGTTCGTAGCCCTGCACGGGGAAGGGTCGCCCTTCCTCGAAGCATTGGTCGACGCCGTGCCCGGCTTTACGACCGATGGAGAGGGTGCAGGTGACGTCGCCGTCGTTGACGGAGGTCCACTCCCCGAGATCGACCGCCCGACCTGGTTGATTGCCCCAGAAACGGTTCCAGAGGGAGTGACAGTCTCAGCGCTGGCCGGCAACCTGGCCGTCACTTACCAGCGCCCCGGCGAGCCGATTCTCGATTCCGTCGACCTGTCAACGATGGTGGTGGGAGAGGCGCAGGTAGTGGACGCCCCCCGGTGGCTCACCCTGGTTCGATCGGGTGAAGTTCCTCTGATATTGCTCGGAGAAGTAAACGGGCACCGGGTGGCGTACTTCACATTCGACCTCACCCGTTCCAACCTGCCGGTGCAGGTCGGCTTTCCCATTCTCGGCGTTCGCCTCCTCGAGTGGCTCGGCGGCTCGGCGACCGGCTCGGTGTCCACCGACCAGGCGGGAACACCGATACCCATCGCCGCCCCCGGCGGAACCACGGCCCGCGTGATATTGCCCGATGGTTCGATCCGCCAACTGACGGAAGGCGCCGTCGAGTTCGCGGACACCGCCCAGCCCGGGGTTTATCGGGTGGATTATGTCGGCCCCAACGATCGGTTGGTCCCCGGGACCACCGCAATCCGCACGTTCGTCGCTGATGAATCGGCTGGGGACTCGAGGCTGATTGCGACCACCGGTCAGGCCACCGAGGCTGAGGAGGCCTCGACGCGGCTGCGGGAGTGGGCGCCATGGGTTATCGCCGCTGTCCTTCTGCTGATGACGACGGAATGGTGGGTGGGACATCAGAGACCGTTCTTGCGGAGGGCAACTGCATGACCTTCGTTCATCCCTGGTGGCTGCTGGCACTGATTCCCGCCTTCGGCATCGTTTGGGCGGTGGCGCAAAAGGGCGGGCGGGCAGTGCCCCGCCGCCAACACCGCTGGGCAGTGCTTCTGCGTGTCCTGGCCGTGTCGTCGCTGATCGTGGCCGCCGCTCAACCGATCCTTACCAGAGCGGTCGACGAGAGGTCGGTTCTTTTTCTTCTCGATCGGTCGGCTTCGATCTCGGCCGGGGGCCTCGAAGCCCAGGCCGAGTTCCTGGCTGCGGCGTTGGGAGAGGCTCGGGTGGACAGCAGAACGGCGATCGCCGTCTTCGGGCGCAACACCCAACTCGACTCGGCATTTTCCACCGGGCGCGAGCCCAGTCCGATCCGAACCAACCCCGATACCTCCGCCACTGATCTCCAGACCGCGCTCGACGCAGTGGGCTCGCTCCTTCCGACGGAAGGGTCGAGACGGGTGGTTGTGCTGACGGATCTTGTCCCCACCACCGGTGACGCCCGAGCGGCCGCCAGGCGTCTCGCCTCCCAAGGCGTGGCGATCGATGTCGTGGAGTTGGACTCGGCGCGGAGTCCCGATGCCTTGGCCGAAAGCGTCCAACTCCCGGCGGCAGTCCGGGAAGGCGACACGGTTCCGGTCAGGATTGTGATCCGATCCAACCAGGCAGGGCCGGCCAATGTCGTGGTCGTTAGTGGCGACCAGACCGAGACCATCGCCGTCGACCTGGTCTCGGGGCGTAACGAGATCGAAATCGAAGTCATTGCGGAGGGAGCCGGTTTCCTTGCGGTCGGGGCCGAGGTGGAGGCGACTTTTGACACCCGAGCAGAAAACGACGCCGCCCAGGGGATCACTCGCATCCTGGGGCCGGCCAAGGTGGCCGTGGTGGAAGGAGTGGATGGGGAGGCGGATGCCCTGATCAGAGCGCTGGGAGCCGGAGGAATGGAAGTCGAGCAGAGGCAATCGATCCCAACTGCGGAACAGTTGCTGGGCTTTGACGCAGTCGTGCTGGTCAACGTTGCCCGGCCTCAAGACTCCGAGCCCCTCGCTGCTTATGTCGAGGACCTCGGCCGGGGACTGGTGGTGATCGGGGGCGATCAGGCTTACGGCCTCGGCGACTACCACCTCACCCCTCTCGAATCCGTGTTGCCCGTCTCTTCAAACCCCGACGACTTGATTCGCCGCCAGCCGGTGGCGGAGGTGTTGGTGATCGACTCTTCGGGGTCCATGGGTGCCTGCCATTGCAACATGGGCGCGGCCACCGAAGGCGGGGTAGTGAAAACCGACATCGCCAAGGCCGGAGCCGAACTGGCCATCGAAGCCCTGGCCGACACCGACCGCGTGGGAGTTCTGGCCTTTTCCTCTGGCACCGATTGGGTCATCCCTCTGTCGCCGGCCGCCACGGTCGGAGATCCGAGCGAGGCTCTCGGAGTAATAACGCCTTCGGGAGATACCGAGATCTCCCGGGCATTGGAAGTGGCCCTTGCAGAGCTCGAAAGCGCTCCTGAGGAGCTTCGGCACATCGTGCTCTTCACCGACGGCTGGGATCCGAGCGATGCCGATCTGTTGCCGGTGGCCCGTCGCATCGCCGACGCCGGCGTCACATTGTCGGTTCTCGGCACCGGGGAAGGCCCGGGTACGACGCTCGAGCGGATGGCGGACCTGGGTGGGGGCCGTTACTACGCCGGAACCGATCTCGAGGCCATTCCTGAAATCTTCGTCGAAGAGACGCTGACCGTGGCTCGCAACCTGGCAACCGAAGGCACCTTCTTTCCGGTGCTCGGGGCGGCGTCGCCGGTGACGGCCGAACTGACCGCCTCGCCGCCGTTGCTCGGATACGTCCTCACCAAGTCCAAGGGCACAGCCTCGGTGGTGATGGAAATTGGCCAGGCCGACCCTTTGCTCGCCACCTGGCAACGGGGTTTGGGCAGGGCCACCGCCTGGACCTCTGACGCCACCGCTCGATGGTCGAGTCAATGGGTTGACTGGGAGTCTTATTCGGAGTTTTGGGGGCGGGTAGTGCGCGACGTGCTTCCGGCCGGACGGGACAATCCCCCGCTCACCTTCGTCGAAGATGGTCGCCTACAGATTCAGTACAGCCCCATCGGGGCGGATCTCGATGCCACCGCCGTAGCTCGAGTCCGGGCCCCGGGCGGCGAGACCACCCTGGTCCCGCTCTCGCGCACTTCCACCACCGAGTTCAGCGGATCGGTTGCCCTGGGCCCGGCCGGGGCCTATTGGGTGGCGGTGACCCAGTCCAATTCCGACGGAACCCAAATGACTTCCGCCTCGGGTGCGGTCTCGGCCTATGAAGAGGAGTTTGCCTTCCGCGAACCCGACCCCACCCTGGGCAACGATGTCACCGCTCTCTCGGGCGGGCGGCTCAATCCTGTCCCCACTGAGGTCTTCGATCCCGCTCCCGTCCGAGGTCGGGCCGAAGTTTCGATCTGGCCTTGGCTGGCGGCATTGGGCCTGGCCTTCTTCCTCACCGACGTCGCCTTGCGGCGGCTCGTCCTCACCGCCGGCGACGCCGAGCTTTGGCGGGAAGGCATGCAGGGTCGGCGCATCCGAGAAAGGCGGCGGATAGAAGCGGTACTGGAAGAGGCAGAGGTCACAGGTCGGCGTCCGGACGCGCTATCGGAGTCAGAGACTTTGCAGCGTTTGATGCGGCGCAAGCGCGGCTAGCTCTCGGCCGCAGTCGTTGTCGTTTTCCGCGAGCCACCGGCTGTAGCCTTCGCGCGTGGTCGACCTCCCCAACCGCAAACGGCCGCCGGAATGGCTTCCGCGAGGGGTAGCGATCACCCTGGCGGTGGTTCTGGCAGCCATCGTCATCCTCTGGATCCTCTACCAGCTGCGCTCGATTCTCTACATCCTGTTTCTGTCGGTCTTCGTCGCCATCGCCCTCGAACCCGCGGTGCAGGCGCTGGTCAAGCGGGGCTGGAAGCGACGAACCGCGACCTTGGTCGTATTCCTGCTCTCGCTGGTTCTCTTCGCGGGTTTCATCGGCTCGCTAGTTCCGGTCCTCGTCACTCAAGCGTCGAACCTCATCGAGCGCGTCCCCGACTACCTGGCGTCGCTCAGCAGTTTCACAGAGCGCTTCGGCATCGACCTCGACACTCCAGACCTGGGCGAAGGCTTCGAGGACCTCGGCAGCCTCATCGAAGAATATGGGTCACAGGTCGCGGGCGGGGTGCTGGCAGTGGGTAACACCGTGTTCGGCCTCATCTTCCAACTGGCGACCGTGGCTCTCTTCTCGTATTACCTCCTGGCCGAAGGTCCGACGTGGCGCCGTCTTCTCCTCTCGACTCTGCCGCCCAAGCGCCAGCAGTACGTTCTCGACACCTGGGAGACGGCCGTGGAGCGCACCGGGCGCTACGCCTATTCCCGGGGGCTGCTTGCGATCGCCGCCACGATTTTCACCTGGATCGTTTTGGCGGCATTGCAGGTGCCCTCGGCATTTCCCCTCGCGATCTGGATGGGCGTGCTCTCTCAGTTCATCCCGGTGATTGGCACCTATATCGGAATGGTCCTCCCGGCCCTCGCCGCCCTCTCGGTCAGCCCGCTCACTGCCCTCTGGGTGGTAATCGCGATGATCGTTTACCAGCAGCTTGAGAACTACGTCATCGCCCCCCGGGTAACCAGCAAGACGATGGACATCCATCCCGCCGTCTCCATCGGGGCCGTCATCGCCGGCGCCAGCCTGCTCGGCGGCGTCGGCGCCATTCTCGCCCTGCCGGTCACCGCCATCGTCCAAGCCCTGGTATCGAGCGCGCTGGCCCGCCACGAGGTCATCGAGGCCTTCGAAGACGAAGCAAAAACCGTTTGATATCTGGGGCCAGACGGTCGAAGTCTTACCATGCCGTCGCTTAGGTCAGAAGTACCAATGACCACAATCCCTGAAGAGCCGCGCCCGGGAAATAACCCGTCGCTACTGATCAATTCGGCCCTTTGCTCGACCATCGGCATCGTCATCGCCGTTCTGGCCGATTCCCTCGGGCGCCTGCTCTTGGGTTTCCTGCTCGACCGTGGCCCTGTGCTCTATCACGACCGGGTGGAATTTACGGCCGGCGACAACCCACTGGCCCTGGCCGGGGGAGCCCTGGCTGCGCTCATCGCCGGGGGCGCGTTCCTAGCTGTCTACCCCGGAAGCCGCAGACACGACCCCTCCCGCCTCTGCGTCCTCTGGCTGATCCTGCACAGCTTCCGACAGGGTTTCGTGCCCATGGCCCAGGCGGGCATCGATGCCGATTCCGATCTCGCCCTGGCGCTGGCCTACTTCGACCTGCCGGCCGGGATCAATGTCGTGGTCGGCGTGGCCGGGGCGATCGGTTTGCTCCTCGTCTCGCTGGCGGCGGCTCCAGCTTTTCTAGCCTTCGCCACCAGCCGACGCGAGATCTCGACCCCATCACGTCGGGTGGCGTTTGTGGCCAAGATCGCCGTGATTGCCGGCCTGGCGGGCGCGCTGCTGGCTGTGGTCTATCTCCTGCCCGATTCGGGCGGGGGACTCATCTCGGCTTTGCCCCTTTACGGGCTCTTCACCGTGGCCACGCTCCTGGCCGCTCCTGGCAGCAAGTCCGTCGATCCCGACCAGGGCGCCACTGCCCAGCGCTTCAGCTGGGGGTTGTTGGCGGCGGTGGTGATCCTTTTCGTCCTCTTCCGGTTTGCCTTGAGCCGCGGGATCCCGATCCCCCCGGATCCGCAGACCTTCTTCGTTACCTGAGATACTTGCGCCCGTGAAAGCCGCGGTGGTGACCGTCTCCGATGGGGTCGCTGCCGGGTCGAGGGTTGACGAGTCGGGCGACATCCTCGCTGCCGCCTTGGAGGCGGCCGGCTACGAGGTCGCCGCTCGCAAGGTCGTTCCCGACGAACAGGGCCTGATCTCCGCTGTGCTGGAGGAGCTCGCACTGGAAGCACGACTCGTGATGACGACGGGTGGCACCGGATTTGGTCCGCGAGATGTAACCCCGGAAGCCACCAGTGCCGTCATTGATCGGGTCGCCCCAGGCCTGGTGCACCTGCTATTCGCCCGCGGTCTCGAGTCGACTCCGATGGCAGTCCTCTCGCGGGCGGTGGTGGGAAACCGCGGTGACACTCTGATCGTGAATCTGCCCGGGAGTCCCCGTGGTGTCGAGGAAGGATTCGCTTCATTGGTACCGGTGCTCCCCCATGCGCTCGAGCTTCTGGCGGGAAACACCAGCCACTAACTTGGGCCCGTGGCCGACCAGGTCCTGGAAACGGTTCCGGAGTGGCGACGCCGCCAGATCGATTTCGTTCTGGCGACGGTTGTCGGGGTAAAGGGTTCGACCTATCGCGGGTTGGGAGCCCGCCAGCTCATTTCGAGCGACGGATCAATGGTGGGGACAGTCTCGGGGGGGTGTCTCGATAACGAGCTCATTGACATTGCCGGAGTCATGGGTGAGGACGATCCCGCCCGCATCGTCGAGTTTGATCTCACTGCTGATGACGAGGCAGTGTGGGGCTGGGGAATCGGCTGCAACGGGGTGACACAACTTCTCATGGAGTCGGCACGAGCCGCCCAAGCGCTGAGCGAGCTGATCGACTCAGGACCGGGTGGGATCCTGCACACCCTGAGCGGTCCTGAGGTCGGCACCCACGTGGGAGTCGAGGTGAGCGACGAGACCTGGGGCTCCGAACTGGCCGACGCCCGGCGTGAAGGGCGACATCGCCGCCTCCACCGGGCCGGGGTCGATTACCTGCTCGAGGTTGTCTCTGGACGGAGTCGTCTGATTGTCTGCGGGGCCGGTCACGATGCAGTGCCCCTCGTTCGCCTCGGCAAGGAACTCGGTTTCGAGACCACGGTGGTCGACGACCGCCGCGCTTTTCTCACTCACGAAAGATTTCCCGAGGCCGATCGCCTGGTCCAGTGCGCTCCCGCCGACCTCACCAGCCATGTCGATGTCGACGATGGCGCCTACTTCGTCATCATGTCACACAACTATCTCCGCGACGTCGATTATCTCGGCTCCCTGATCGGGACCGGCGCCGCATATATCGGCTGTCTAGGACCAGGCGAACGTTTGGAGCGCATGTTGAAAGACCTCTTGGCCAGGGGGGTCGAGCCCGCCCCCACTGAGCGCATCTTCGGGCCGGCCGGTCTCGACCTCGGGGCAGACGGGCCAATCGAAATCGCCTGGGCGATACTTTCGGAGATCCTCACCGTGCGCCGTCAGCGCCGCGGTGGATTCCTGGTCGAGAAGAAGGGACCGCAGAACTGGCGACCCCAGAACTAGGTTGACCCGGTGCAGATAACCCACACCTTCGAGGTGGCTCGACCGCTGGGAGCAGTGTGGGAGCAATTTCAGGACATTGCCGCGGTTGCACAATGCCTTCCGGGGGCGAGTCTCGAGGAGAGCAAGGGCGGCGATGTTTACGAGGGGAAGATCTCCGTCAAGCTCGGCCCGATCTCTGCCACCTTTGAAGGTGAGGCCAAGATCTCGGCTGACCCGGAGAATCACAGCGCGTTGATAGACGGCAAGGGTGTCGACCGGAGGGGTGGCAGCCGCGGGCAGGTGAAGGTCAACTACGCCTTGACCGAGAAGGACAGTGCGGCGACTCAGGTGACGATCGATGCGGATATAAGCCTCGCCGGACCTGCAGCTCAATTCGGGCGCACGGGACTCATCAACGAGATGAGTCGCCGCCTCATCTCGGACTTTGTCGGGTGCTTGGAACAGAAGATGGCGGCGCCGAGCGAGGAGGCGGCGGCCTCTGTCGAGGCAGGTGAGGTGAAGCCCTTTCGGCTCTTCTGGTCGAGCCTCGTCACCTGGCTGAGGAGCCTGTTCCGTAAGAATTCGAGCTGACACCCAATGGCGAGGTGGCCGCTGGGTGTCCTGGGTCTCGGTCTGCTGGTCCTGGGGTGTGGGGGAGTCGGGGAGGCGCCCGATCCCCGCCAGGTCACAGTCGAGATGCTCGACAACACCTTCTCGATCTCCGAGATCCGGGTCCCGGTCGGCGGCGAAGTGACCTTTGTCGGCGCCGGCCGCAATCCCCACAACGCCGTGGCTGCCGACGGGTCGTGGTCGACCGAATCGAGCTTTGGTTCCCTCCAGCAGATGGACGGTGACGCCGCCACGGTCAGCTTCGATCAGCCGGGCGAGTATGCCTTCTTCTGCACGCTTCATGGCAACGCCGAGGGATCGGGGATGGCTGGTCGGCTCATCGTGGGTGATCCTGGTGCCTCGGATGCGGCCCAGGGAATCGCCGAGTCGGCTGCGCCGATTGCATGGTCGGGTATCACCATCCAAGTCCCCGCGGATGCGCCGACCGTGCAGGCGGCGGTTGACCGATCCCAGCCGGGGGACATGATCCTCATCGGCCCTGGCCGATACCGGGAGGCAGTCGAGGTGAATACGCCCGGGCTCGTAATCCGTGGCACTGATCGGAATCAGGTAGTGCTCGATGCCCGTTTTCAGGCCGAAAACGTCATCGAGGTCTATGTCGACGGGGTAGCGGTTGAGAACCTCACCGTCATGAATGGGATCGCCAACGGCGTCTATTGGTCAGGGGTGCGGGGATTCCGCGCTTCATACGTCACTGCGATCGACAACGGCGACTATGGCATCTACGCCTTCGATTCCTCCGACGGCCTCTTCGAGTACTCCTATGCCTCGGGCTCGCCTGACTCGGGTTTCTATATCGGACAATGCGACCCCTGCCAGTCGGTGATAGATCACGTGGTAGCGGAATGGAATGGCCTCGGTTACTCCGGCACCAACGCTTCGGGAGAGCTCTATTTGCTCAACTCGGTTTGGCGGTTCAATGCGGCCGGCATCGTCCCCAACACCCTCGATTCCGAACTCTTGCCTCCCTTCCACGACGTGACCATCGCCGGCAATGTCGTCCACGACAACAACAATCGCCGGGCACCGGCCAAGGATGCCCAATGGTCCGCTCTGGGCAATGGCATCCTCCTTGCGGGTGGTAACAACTCTCTGGTGTTGCGTAATCGGGTGTTCAACCAGGAAGTGAACGGGATCGCCATCACGCCCAATCTCGATCGCAATTTCTGGACCAGCTCCGGCAACCGGGTGGAAGAAAACGTGGTCTCGGGCTCGGGTCGGGCTGACCTGGCGCTGGCGGGGCCGGCTGGTTCAGACAACTGCTTTGTTGATAACGAACTGAATACGACCCTGCCAGTGGGATTGGAGTCCTTCGCCACCTGCGACGGATTGCGCCTCCCCCTGCTCTATGAGCTGGCCGGCTCGACCGAACAACTGGGGAGGGTCACCGAGAACGGCCTTCAGATTCGACCGACGAATGAGGTGGGGTCGGCGCCAAAGCCGGGACCTCAGGAAAACATGCCGGCAGACGCATCGGTCCTGCCCGCCGTTGATGTGTTCACCAACTACCCGTTGAATCTCGACTCGATCGCAGTCCCCGACGTCCCGGCCGGCGTGGCTGTCATTTCACAGAAAGGTGCCACCGTGTTCGGAGTGTTGTTCGGTTCGATCACATCGGTGTTCTTCGGCCTCTATGCGTACTTTCTCCCCTTCGTTCTCTACGCCGCCTGGGTAACAATTGCGCTCTGGGATCTGGCCCGGAGCGGCCGGGGCAAGGGACCGGTGATCGGCTGGTCGGCGGTGATCCTCCTGGTCCCGTTCCTCGGTGTGATCCTCTATTACGTGATAGGGCGATCGGCCATTCCCGCCTGGCAACGATGGACGCTGGTCGCCGGTGGCCTCGGCGCCTATCTAGTGATCCTCGCCGCCGGCGCCCTTATCGGCGGGGTGGTCTAGACCCGTTCTGGCGAAGGGCGGGGTGGGGGAGAGGCTGGGGCGCTTCGAGGTGGCCAACCAGGATTCCGTAGATCTTCTGTCCGATCATCTCGACGATCTCTTCTCGCAGGGTCCGATAGACAGGGTCCCCACCGATGAAGGCGAGGGGGCTGTCGGTGCACCACCAGGCAAACTCGTCGCCGCCATCGCCCCAATCCCGTCGTTTCCATTCGCGCATCACCGAAGTGACGTGGCCGCTCGAGTCGGTGTCCTCCTCCAAACGGAGTGGCAGCTGCCAGCAGACATTCGGCTTCCAGTCGAGGGGCCGCTCGCCGGCCTGAAGGGCGCCGAGGTGGAGGGCGCAGCCGGCCCCGGCAGAAAAATCTGGTCGGTTGAGGAAAATGCAGGCATCCTGGACCAGCCGGCTCGTCCTGTCGTCGCCGCGCTGGCGCCAGACCTTTTCGCCGGCCTTCTTGCGAAACTGCCAGTTCTCGTCGGTCAGGCGGGCCGCATGGGCTTCGACCTTCGCCAGGTCTTCGTCGTCGGTGAACCACGCTCCCATCGAACAGCACCCCTGAGACATCTCGGGGGTGGGGGTGGTGTAAATGCCGAGACACCCGCGGCCGAAGATGCACGTCCAGGAGGAGCGAAGGAAGGTGGCGTCGAAGAACCAGGTGCGGTCCTCGTCCGGATCGCGGAAGGAGATGAAATCGTGCGCATCGAGGGAACGGGTCATAACCGGGCTAGTGAACTAGGCGAGGATCGACCGCATCGGGATTGATGCCGTAACGGGCCACCGCGTCAGCTGTTACCGAGGGCTCGAGCTCGCCTGCCCGGACCAGTTCCGACAGCACTGCCAGCACGACGTGTCCGCTATCGGTCTCGAAGTGCCGGCGCAGCGCCGCCCTCCCATCGGAGCGGCCAAAGCCGTCGGTTCCGAGTGTCACGTAGGCACGAGGTGCGAACCGCCCGATTTGATCGGGCACCAGTTTCATGAAATCGGTGACAGCCACGATCGGCCCTTCTGTGGTCTTGAGGACGGAGGTGATGTGCGGCTCACGGGCGCTCTCCGTGGGGTGGAGGCGATTCCAGCGCTCGACCCCGATCGCTTCTCCCCGAAGCCGTTGATATGAGGTCACCGACCAAAGCTCGGCGCCCACTCCGTAGTTGTCCGCCAGCTCTACCTGGGCCTTGCGAGCGGCGAGATTCGAGGTGCCGGAGAAGAGGATGGTCGCACGATGGTGGTTGCCGGCCGGTGCCTGGCTGAAGCGGTAGATCCCGCGGAGAATGTCCTCGCCGATGCCCTCGGGGCGGGGGGGCTGGGGATAGTTCTCGTTGTAGAGGGTGAGATAGAAGAAGACATCTTCGGGGCTCTCTCCGTACATGCGGTGCAGCCCCCCTTCGACGATCGTTCCAACCTCATAGGCGAAGGCGGGGTCGTAGCTCTCGCAGGCGGGGTTGGTGACCGAGAGCACCAGGCTGTGCCCGTCCTGATGTTGGAGGCCCTCGCCCGCCAGCGTCGTGCGTCCAGCCGTGGCCCCAAGCAGAAAGCCGCGAGCGCGGGCGTCCCCCGCCGACCAGATCAGGTCTCCAACTCGCTGGAACCCGAACATCGAGTAAAAGATGAAGAAAGGCACCATCGCGATTCCCCGTACCGCGTAGCTCGTGGCGGCGGCGATCCAGGAGGCCATCGAGCCCGCTTCGGTGATCCCCTCTTCGAGGATCTGGCCGGACTTCGATTCGGCGTAGGTCAGCAGCATCTTGGCGTCCACCGGTTCGTAGAGCTGGCCCGTGCTGGCGTAGATCTTCATCTCCCGGAAGAGGGAGTCCATGCCGAAGGTCCGCGCTTCATCGGGGACGATTGGCACCACGCGGGGCCCGAACCCCTCGGTTCGGGCCAGATTGCGTATCAGCCTGGTGAAGGCGGTCGTAGTGGAGGCTTCGACCTTGCCCGATCCGGAATAGATCTCGGCGAAGGCCTCCGGTCCGGGCAGCGTGAGGGGAGATCGGACTTCCACCGTCCGCAGCGGGAGATAGCCGGAGAGCACCTTGCGACGCTGATGCAGGTACTGAGCCTCGGGAGAGCCATCGGCGAAACGGAGGTACATCGGGACCTTGTCGCCTTCGAGGGATTCTTCCGGAACGTCCTCCTCGAGTGAGAGCCGGGTGCGCAGCTCGCGCAGCTGAGCGTTGGTGAGTTCTTTGATCTGATGGGTGGCATTGCGGCCCTCGACGTCAGGCCCGAGAGTCCAACCCTTGATCGTCTTGGCCAGGATCACGGTCGGGGCACCGCTGAGCTCGGTGGCAAGCTTGTAGGCGGCATAGATCTTGCGGAAGTCGAGGCCACCGCGCCGCAGAGCCCAGATCTCGTCATCGCTCCAATTCTCAACCAGGGCCAGCGCTCGCGGGTCCTTGCCGAAGAAGTGTTCGCGTACAAAAGCGCCGTTCTCGGCCTTGTATCTCTGGTATTCGCCGTCGACGGTGTCGTTCATCACTCCGACCAGTGCGCCCTCGTGATCGGCTTCGAGCAGACTGTCCCACCCGCTACCCCAGATGACCTTGATCACATTCCAGCCGGCACCGCGGAAGACCGACTCGAGTTCCTGGATGATCTTTCCGTTCCCGCGTACCGGTCCATCGAGTCGCTGCAAGTTGCAATTGACCACCCAAACGAGGTTGTCGAGCTTCTCCCGGCTAGCCAGGGAGATTGAACCCAGAGTTTCGGGCTCGTCGCACTCGCCGTCACCGAGGAAGCACCAGACCCTGGATTGGGAGGTGTCATCGATGCCGCGATTGTGGAGATAGCGATTGAAGCGGGCGTGATAGATGGAATTGATCGGTCCCAGTCCCATCGAAACAGTCGGGTACTCCCAGAAGTCGGGCATCAGCCGCGGATGCGGATAGGAGGAGAGCCCATTGCCCCCAATCTCGAATCGGAAGTTGTCGAGGTGTTCCTCGTCGAGACGGCCCTCCAGAAAAGCGCGGGCATAGATACCGGGGACGGCATGCCCCTGGACGTAGATGTGGTCTCCGGGATCGCCGGCGGCCTTTCCCCGGAAGAAATGGTTGAAGCCGACTTCGTACAAGGTGGCGGAGGAGGCGAACGTCGAGAGGTGGCCCCCGATCCCTTTTTCCCGATGGTTCGCCTTGATCACCATCACCGCCGCGTTCCATCGGATGAACCGTCGAATGCGGCGTTCGAGATGCTCGTCCCCCGGATAGTCCGGCTCATCCTCGGGAGGGATTGAGTTCACGTAGGGGGTCGTGATGACCGGAGGGACCCCGAGGTTGAGCGAGTGAGCCCGCTCGAGGAGCTTGGCGAGGAGAAAACGGGCCCGCACCGAGCCATCGGCGGCGTTTACCGCATCGAGTGAATCAATCCACTCTTGAGTTTCTTCGGGATCTTCGTCCCAGAGCTGGTGGATGAAATCGTCGGGCAGCGTCCGGGCGACTTCGCCGGGATCGATCATGCCGACGAGGTTACTCGCCTCCGGTTTTGCGACCTCCACCAGCTCTCGACCAACTCGACGAAATGCGATGGTGCTTCGAGTTGAGGGCAGTGTCCGGCGTCTGGCATCACGACATGGGTCCAATCAGGTCGAAGGCGGGCGATGCGCTCCGGACCTGAGCCGGCCACGACTCGATCGTGAGCCCCCTGGATGACCATCGTCGGAGCCCGCACCTGCCTCACGGCTTGGTCGAACTCACGCTTTCGGGCGAGAACCGCGCCGGTGGATCTCCCTGATCGGATCAGTGCTTCGATCGCCCACGGCTGCCGGCGCCGGGCCTCGGCGAGGGCCAGGGCTTCTGGCCAAACGTCGGTCGGGATGGTTTCGGGGTGATGACAAACGATGGCCAAAGTGTCCCGGATCTGCTGGGCGGTGCTGGTCGAGTTCCAGTATCGGTTCACGACCGCTTCCCCCACAAGCGGGACGCCTTGCAAGAGGAGTCGCTTGGCCACGGCCCGATCGATCCGCGGGTCGTCCAGGCGGGGCGGGGCGGCCGGCGCCAGGAGGACGAGGCCCGCCAGCAGGTCACTGCGTTCGGCCGCCAGCAAGAGTGCGATCAAGCCACCCATCGAGTTGCCGATGAGCAGCACCTCTTCTTTCAGGGTCTCGATGAATTGAGCGGTGACCTTTTTGTGATTGGAGATCGAGTACGACCCGTGGGGTGGGGTGTAGCCGAAGCCGGGCAGGTCGAATGCGTAGAAGCGTCCCAGGATTTTGAGATAGGGAGCCGCCGGAACCCAATTGAGCACGGATCCTCCGAGGCCGTGTACGGCAACGATCGGAGGGCCCTCGCCCCCGAAGTCGCGTACCAAGACCGGCCCGCTCGGGATAGTGACAAATCTGCCTTCCACGACTCCGACGGTAGCCTCGCCTGGTGCGGATTCTCTTGGTGTCTACCTATGAGTTGGGCCACCAACCCCTCCATTTGGCATCGCCCGCTTCCCGCCTGTTGAAGGAAGGGCATGACGTCAGGACTCACGACCTGGCAGTCGAGGAGTGGGACGAGGCAAGGTTCACCTGGGCCGAGGGCATTGCATTCTCGGTTCCCATGCACACCGCCATGCGGCTCGGGGCGACTGCGGCCGAGAAAGTGCAGCGTGTCTGGCCCGAGAAACCGATCGCCTTCTACGGCCTCTACGCCGGCCTGGCCGACGACCGCTACACGTCGCTGGTGGGGGAATACGAGGATGGACTGGTCGCTTGGGCGGGAGGAAGCCGCCGGAGCCAGGTCGATCTCGGTCGCCACCGCTTCGAGCTCCCGCATCGCAACGGACTGCCGAGTTTGAACCGTTATGGGCAGTTGGCGACCGGTGAGAGCCTGAAGCTGGCAGGCTACGTCGAGGCCAGTCACGGCTGCCGTCACCGCTGCCGTCATTGCCCCATCCCCGCCGTTTATGACGGGCGATATCGCGTGACCGGTGCCGACGTCGTTCTCTCTGACATCGAATCTCAGGTTGCGGCTGGTGCCCGGCACATCACGTTTGGTGATCCTGATTTCTTCAACGCTCCCCGCTACTCCCTGGACTTGCTGAAAGCGTCACATGAGTTCTTTCCGACCATCACCTTCGATCTCACCGTCAAGGTTTCACACATCCTCCAGCACGAGAACGTGTGGCCGGAGGTCGCTGACCGGGGTGTCGTATTCGTGGTCTCGGCCTTCGAGACGACCAACGATCGAGTCCTCCAGATCCTCGACAAAGGTCATACCGCCGCAGACATGGACCAGGCGGTGAAGATCATGGGAAAGGCAGGCATCGACCTTCGTCCTTCGTGGTTGCCATTCACGCCCTGGACCGAGGTGTCCGATGTTGGGTCGATTCTTCGATTTCTCCTCCGACACGATTTGGCGGACACCGTCGATCCGGTACAGCTGTCCATACGCCTCTTGGTTCCGCGAGGAAGCCTCCTGGCCGGCCGTCCGGAGATGGGCGAGTACGACGGCGCCTCCTTGACTCATGTCTGGTCAGCTTCGGAGGCAGTCGAAGCTCAGCAGCGCGCCCTCGCCGCCATTGCGGAGTCGGGTGCGGGGCAACCTGGCCTCGAAACTCTCGCCCTCATGTGGGAGTTCGTGTTCTCCGAGCCGATGCCCGCCGTCATCGATCGAGGACGGCCCCATCTCACCGAGTCCTGGTTCTGTTGTGCCGAGCCGACGAGGTCCCAGCTCCTGACCGTCAGCGCTTCGCCCGCTTGACGGCAAAGCACTCACGTTGTAGTCGGCGTTGCTACGAGCAATTCAACAACTCATTGATCCGGTCGGACAGAAGGAGAGAACGAAATGACAGCTGTCATGGTGGCCGAGGGCCTGGCCAAGAGTTTCGGTGACCTGCAGGCCGTCGACGGGGTCGGCTTCAGCATCAACGAGGGCGAGACATACGGGCTTCTCGGTCCAAATGGGGCCGGCAAGACCACCACCATCTCGATGATCGCCGGGCTGCTCGAGCCTGACGAGGGCGAAGTGCGGGTGGGTGGGGACCGGATCAGCCCCCGAGCCGTGACACCAAAGCGCCGCATGGGGCTGGTGCCCCAGGAGCTGGCCATCTACCCCGATCTCACAGCCCGCGAGAACCTCGAATTCTTTGGACGCCTCTATGGGATGGGCGGAGTTGGCCTCTCTCAACGGGCCGATCGAGTTCTCGAAGTAGTCGGCCTCGCCGAGCGACAGAAAGACCTGACCAAGGAGTTCTCCGGGGGGATGAAGCGCCGGCTCAATATCGGCATCGGCCTTCTGCACAGCCCCGAATTGCTCATCCTCGATGAACCGACGGCGGGAGTCGACCCCCAATCCCGCAATGCCATCCTCGAAGCCGTCGAGGAGCTTTCTACCGCCGGCATCGCGGTGCTCTACACCACCCATTACATGGAAGAGGCCGAGCGCTTGTGTGACCGGGTCGGAATCATCGATCAGGGGAAGATCATCGCCGAAGGTACCCGCAGGGAGCTGGTGGAGATGGTGGGGGAGAAGGATCGGGTTTCCATCACCGGCACTGGCCCGGTGGCAGAAGTGGTCCGAAAGCTCTCATCGACAGTGGGTGTGGCGGAAGCGGGCGAGAGCGAATCGGGTGTCACGCTGCTCGTTGAGGACTCGAGCTCGCATCTGGCCGCCATCTTGTCGACTGCGGCCCAGGCCGGCATGGTTGTCTCCGGCGTCGAGATCGAACAACCCGATCTCGAAGCCGTGTTTCTCCATCTCACGGGCAAGGCGCTACGAGACGTATGAGAAACATCATCCACATCGCCGCCAAAGACCTGAGGCTAAGGATCCGGGACAAGTCGGTATTCATCATCGGGTTGATCGCCCCCCTGGCGCTCGCGTTCATCTTCAATACCGTCTTCGGGGGAGCTTTTGGCGACGACGGAACTTTCGCTCCCGCTCTCGGAATCGTCGAGACCAATGCGGACCAGACCAACTCGACTCTCGAACGGATCACCTCACAACTAGGTGGAACGTGGCAGACCTTCGCCGATCCAGCTGCTGCCGAAGCGGCGCTTGACGATGGCGATGTCGGGGCGGTGTTCGTCGTTCCCGACAGCTTCGACGCCGACCTCGCCGGGGGTCAGATCGGCGAGATCGAAGTACTGGGAGCGATCGACGCCGGCACGTCCACCCAGATCGCCGCCGGCATCGCCCGCAACTACACCAACTCGCTTCAGACCACGCAGGTGGCTATCGCCTCCGCGATCAGCGCCGGAGGCGATCCCGCCGACATCATCCCGGCGGCGATCGACGCCACCGATCAGTCACTGATCTCCCTAGGTGAGGTAGACGCCGACGTTCGCCAACTGGATACCAACACATCGACTGTGGCCGGGATGGCGATGTTCTTCCTCCTGTTTACCGCCCAGACCGGGCTCCTCAGCCTGCTCGAGGAAAGACGGGACGGGACCCTGCAGCGGATCCTCGCCACCCCCACCCGCCCGGCCTCGGTACTCGCTGCCAAATCGATCGTTTCCATCGTCCTCGGGGTGTTTTCGCTGCTCGTGTTGATCGTGGCCGGGATCGTGCTCATGGATGCCAAGTGGGGTAATCCCCTCGGAGTCGCCTTGCTGGTGATCGGGGGCGTGCTGGCGGCCGTGGGCATCTCGGCGGTGACGACGGGCATGGCCAAGACGCCGGAGCAAGCGGGGAATATTCAAGGCATCGTCGCCACTGTCCTTGGCCTGCTCGGAGGAGCCTTCTTTCCGATAGGTCAGAACGGAGGGATCCTGGCCCAGGTCACCGCCCTCACTCCCCATTACTGGTTCAGCCGGGGACTTTCGGACTTGGCCGGTGGGCAGCCGGCTTCGGCCGCGTTCGGAGCGGTGGGGTGGCTGCTGCTGATCGCGAGCGTGACTTCTGCGATCGCGGCCATTCTCAGCAGAAAGCAGATTTCGCCGTGAAGGTGCTCGCTATTGCCCGGAACAACCTCGTGCGCCTCTTTCGAGATCGTTCGTCGATTTTCTTCGTATTCATCTTTCCCCTCGCGCTGATTCTCCTGATCGGTCTTCAATTCGGGGGGAGCTTCGCCCCTCGCCTCGGAGTGCTGGCGCCCTCTCCCGGCACGGTGGGTGCCGAGATCATCGACAACCTGGCTTCGACCGATGGTGTCGAGGTTGTCACGTTGAGCGACGAGTCGTCCTTGAAGGAGGGCGTCGAGCGAGGTTCGCTCGGCGCCGCCCTATCGCTGCCGGCCGATTTCGACGAAAGAGTGGCGGCAGGGGAGATGAGCGAGGTGGGCTTCATCGCTCGACCCGGCGGGGTCGGTGCAGCCCTGCAACCGGTGGTGGCCGAGGTGGTGCAGCGCAGCGTGCTGGCAGCCAATGCCGCCAATTTCGTAGTCACCCAGGATCTGGCGACGTTTGAGGAGGCGCTGGTCACGGCCCGGACCATCGAGGGGCAATTGCCGGCACCCGAGGTGCACGTGACCACCGTTGGTGAAGCCTTGTTTCCGGCCAGCCTGGGCCGCTTCGACATCGGTGCCTCAAGTCAGCTCGTGCTATTCATGTTCATTACCGCTCTCTCGGGCGCAGCGGTCCTGATTCAGACCCGCGAGCTCGGGCTATCGCGACGGATGCTGGTCACGCCCACCTCGGTGCCAACCATCGTCATGGGAGAGGCCACCGGTCGATTCCTGGTCGTGGCCGTACAGGGCCTCTACATCATGGCCGGAGCACTCTTGATCTTCGGAGTCGACTGGGGCGATCCCCTTGCTGCCCTGGCGATCGTCGTCGTCTTCTCCGCCGTGGGAGCTGGGGCGGCGATGCTTCTGGGGACGCTATTTCGCAATGCCGAACAGGCCGGTGGAGTCGGCGTCATTGTCGGGCTCGGCATGGCGGCACTGGGAGGGGCGATGCTGCCGATCCAACTTTTCTCGCCGACGCTGCAACGGATAGCTCATCTGACGCCGCATGCCTGGGCGCTCGATGCGTTTGCCAAGATTCGTGCCGACGGCGGAATCGGCGACATTGGCTTGGAGCTCGGTGCCCTAGCGGCTTACGCCCTGGTGCTCCTTCTCATCGCTTCGTGGCGACTCCGGCGGTCGATCACCCGCCCCTAGGGCTGAACGAATTTCGGCGGCGAAATCGGCCCTTCCCTCCGGGGACTCGACGAGCTCGCGGTTGTGGGCCAATGCCAGCGCCTGCTTAAAGACCACCGCCGAAACTCCGTCAGCTCCGATGATCCCCTGCAACCGGTATTGCTCGCCGCGTTTGAGACAGGCGGTGATGAAGGCCTTCTCGTCGCTAACCGCCTTCGGGTGGGCAAGGAGTTCGTCAGCCACGACGAGATACGACTGCAAGAGGGGTCGGATCACCCAGGATGCGGTCGGAGGATGGAGTTTGGCGAGCACGGTGGCCGGCTTCGAGCTCTGCCACCTCGGTGCGATCCTCCGCAGATCGGCGGTGATCGAATCAGCAAATGCCTCCTTCTCTGGGAAGAAGTACTCGAACTTGAGCAAATCCCGCCAAGCCGCCACTCGGGCCAAGAGCTCGGTCTCGGTGACTGGTCTCCTCGGATCAAGGCCCTCGAGGGAAAGCTCCAAGACGGCCCGGCCGAGGAAGTGATGGGCGATCAAGTTTCGGTAGTAAGAAGCCCTCAGCGACTGTTGCGGATTGAGGTAATAGACCACTTCAGTTCCTTCGAAGGCGCTGACGTTGTGGTGCTCGGCGAGAAGGCGCAGGACGTTGCCAACTTCGGCTTGTTCTTCGAGCTTGAGAGGTTCCGTCGTGGGGAGGCCGAGCTGTTCGATCAGGATGTCGAGCTCCTCGCAGAATGAAGCAAGCTCCGACTGCGTGCGGGCTTCGCCTGCGGCCGCCAGCAGGGCGATGGCGAGCACGGAAGCGGGGGTGATCGGAGTCACGGTGCCAATCCGGTGCATCACCTCGAGAGCCAGCTTGGCGAGGTCGGTCGAGCCCTCTTCGACCTCGGCTCCTGCCATCGCCTTCGCCACCGAGATCGGCTCGCCGAATCGAAGGTGGATGTTGCCGTAGCGACGCCGGAGCGACCGCACATAGCGCAGCGCCCAACCCATCGATTCCGCTTCTTTGGCCCCGCCCTGGGCCTCGGTGGTGTACGAACCCAGATCCTGGATTTGGTCATACACGATGGACACCGGCACCAGCATCAGGTCTTCGCTCTTTCCCCGCCGCCAGGAATCGACGACATAGGCCAGAAGCCCATAGCGGGGTGGTAATAGCTTGCCGGTCCTTGAGCGCCCGCCCTCCATGTACCACTCGAGTGGAAAGCGGTTTTCCACCAAATAGTCGAGGTAGGTCTGGAGGACGAACTTGTAGAGATCGTTGTTGCGGAAACTGCGCCGGATGAAGAAGACCCCGGTGCGCCGGACCCAGGGACCGACCGGGAAGAAGTTCATGTTGATGCCGCCGGCCGTGTGATTGGGAGGGAGGTCGTTCTCCCACTTCACCAACTGAAGAACCAGGCGATCGAGATTCGATCGATGGGAGGGAAGAAAGGCGAGCGGCCATTCCCGCCCCAGTGCATTGATCTCCGCCACCTGCCCCCTGTCGTATGCCATCTCGCCGTATCCCTGTCGGATGACCCAGCTGATCACGTTCGCTGAGAGGTCGATAACGAAAGCACTGGGTGAGGCCGCGATCTCCTTCAAGTAATACTTCGCCCGGGCGAGAGCGACCGCTTCCGGGAGCTTGCGCCGGGCTCCAAGTGCTACGGACTCTCGACGAAATGAGGGCTGGGAGGTGATCTCCTCGTGCAGAAATCGCGGCACCTTGTAGCGGTCGCCCCGGAGTGCTCGCTCGGCTATGTCGAGTGCCCGCCACGCCCGTCGGGTGGTCCACTCGGCCAGGGACAATTCGCTTCCCTCATGCTCGGCCGCCAGCGCAGCGGCCTTGGAACCCTTACCCGCCACCACTCCCACCCGGTCGGGCCAGCGGGCCAGGATCACCCTCTGGCGGAGCGCATCAGGATCGCGGGGATCGCCCAGCTTGAGAACGTCCCACCATGAGACCTTTCTTTCGCCCGCTCTCGCCGCCGGCGACCAAACCACGCGCAGGGGAAGGAGGAAGCCATCTCCTTCCAACCACTCCACAGGCGCCGTGTCGGTGCGCTGGCCGGGTCTACGCCGACGGGAGGGAGCAAGTCGCACTATTTCCGTCGTGACTTCCGGCGGTCGATTGGCACCCAACCAGTCCTCAATCAGGCCCATTTCGACCTGGCTCGAGGCATCGGCGAGCACCACCACCGAGCCTTTTGTGGGGGCGTCCTGCGGCCACACGCCTTCGATGTTATGGAGTGTCAGACTGAGATGGTGAGGGCGGTGGTGCAACGGGTCAAGCGTGCCCGAGTTTTGGTTGAAGGTGTCGAAGTCGGATCCATTGGCGAGGGGTTGCTGGTGCTGGTGGCAGCGACCCACGATGACACCGACAAGGACGCCGGAGCGTTAGCCCAAAAGATTGCCGGCCTGCGAATCTTTGGCGACGAAGACGACCATATGAACCGCTCAGTGACAGATGTTTCCGGCGAAGTCCTGGTGGTCAGTCAATTCACGCTGTATGGGGATGTGGCCCGGGGGCGCCGTCCATCGTTCACGGGCGCCGCGGCCCCAGATCACGCTCAGCCTCTGATCGAACTCGTCGCCAGCACCCTCGAGGATCGAAGCTTGGCGGTTGCCCGGGGCAGCTTCGGGGCCCGGATGCAAGTGGAGCTGGTCAATGAGGGACCCGTGACGATTCTGATCGAAACGCGTGGCGGCCGCTTCGTTTGAGGTCAGGCCTCATCGGCGACAAATCTGCGGCCGGCGGGGCAGAAGCGGAGGAAGTCACAGGAGTGACACGCCTTCGATGGCGTCGGTGCCCATTCCTTTGCCTCGATACCGCCGGCCAGAGATTGCAAGCGGTCGGAGGCGGTTTTCTCCCAAAGGGGGTCAACGGAATAAGTGCTCTCAGCCGGGCGCGAGCCGAAGTAGGCGAAAGTGACCTTTAGTGATTCCGGGGCCGGTCTTCCAAGATGACCGTTGCGAGCCGCGCTGGCATAGGCCTGGAGTTGAACGAGGCGCGCCTCGTTCGTGGCGTCATCCTCAGTGGGTGATCCGGTCTTGAAGTCCACGATCTCCCAGCCGCCTCCGTCATAGACGGCATCGATCCGCCCTTTGACTTCGATTGCCCCCACCCTCATCAGGAACTGGTGCTCGATCAGGATCGGAGGGACCTGGGCGAAGCGACTGCGCTGGAAACGGGACCAGCTGGTTTCGGGACGCTCGCCGCTTTCTTCGAAAGGATCGACGGAATTCCAGTCGACATCCTCGAGCGGGACATGGCCACGGTTGTGGAGCTCGATCGCCCGATGGACCAGGGTGCCGGTCCGCGCCCGTCCCGAGGACATTCGCGGCAGTCGGTCGATCTCCGACCAGAAGAAGCGCCGCGGACACGATGCGTAGGTGACGAGACCGGTGACTGACGTGGACATCGAATGCTCGGCGGGAGCGGCCAGCGGTACTGGCAGATCGAGGATCATCTGCTCGAACTCGTTCCGCTTTCGGTCGACAGAGGTGCCGTCGGCGGTGAGATTTCGTGCCCAGCCGGGCGTCGTCAGCTCGTTGCGGAGCCCTTGTTCCCAGCCATCGGGAAAGAGGGGGTCGGGAGCCGCCGCTTCCGGCTCGAAGCGCAGCAGGGAGGGCTGCGGTGGAGCCTTGGTGGGACGCGAATCGACCCGCGTGCCGGGCTGCGCGGCTATGAGCGTCCAAACTTCGCTCGGTCCGACCGCCCTGGAATTGGTCTCGGAGACTCCGTACCAGTACGCGCCACTGACAAAAAGACGCTGGCGGGGCCGGGTGGTAGCGACATAGGCGATCCTCCATTCCTGTTGCTCGTGCGCGGCCCGCAGCAAATCCTTGTTCTCGGCATCGGAGCGGTCGGGGCTGATAGGTGGCAGCCATCGTTGGTCGAGGCGGTATTCGTAGGGGAGATAGCGCCCATTGGTGAGGGGATTGTCGAAGCCCTGTGACCGGGTGGGAAAGTTGCCCTGATAACACGCGGGAAGGAAAACCACATCCCACTCGAGTCCCTTGGCCCGGTGGACGGTGACCAAGGTCACTGCGTTCTCGCCAGAGAGCCGGGCGGTGTCGAGCTCTTCGGAGCGTTCTTCGGCCATCGCCTCGAGATGACGCAGGAAGGCGCCCAGTGAAGGTGCGCCTTCGAGCGGACTCCAGTCCTCGGTGAGGTCGAGGAATCGGTAGAGGTTGAGCCGGGCGGAGAGCTGGGTGCTTGCCGGCATGGCGGCCAGGTCGTTCCAGGCGCCGGTACGGTCGAGGATCTGGCGGCAAAGCTCGACGAGCGAAACACCTTGAGCGGCGGCGAGAAGCGATCGGTACTCCTCACGAAATCCCTCGAGGGCGACACGCGCCGCCGGTCGCAGTTGGTTGAGCTCGTCGAGGTGGTCGATCGCTTCGAGCAATGTGTGCTGGGGAACGGTCGCCTCCTCGTCCCGGTTGAGACCCCGCGCCCAGTTGGAGAGGTTGGCCAAATCGCCGAGACCCAGGCGGAAACGCGACCCGAGCAAGATCCGGTAAAGCGCCGGCGAGTCCTCTGGAACCTGCAATAACCGCAACCAGGCATGGACGTCAGTGACCTCTGGCACCGCTAAGAGCCCACCGAGGTTGGCGACTTCTACGGGGATCTCCGCCGCGCGCAAGGCGTCGTGGACCAAATTCATGTCTTTGTTCTTGCGAAATAACACCGCCATGTCGCGCCACTCGTAAGTTGCGGAGAGCTCTTGGATTCGGCGGGCGATGTCTTCGGCTTCGGCCACGGCGTCGGCATGCCATGAGGCGGCAACCTCGCCACCGATCGAGCCATCGAGGGGGCGGAGGAGTTTTTGCCCCGACCCGGTCCTCTCCCGGACGGCATTGGCCACCGAAAGAATCGCCGGCAGGGAACGACGGTTGAGAGTGAGCGAGCGGGTTGGTGCCGGGTGGCCATCGGGGCGCGGAAAATGGGAGGGGAACTGGGCGAAGTTGTGGGGGGAGGCCCCCCGCCATTCGTAGATCGTCTGATCGATGTCGCCGACTGCCATCACCGGGAATCCATCACCGAAGAGCAGGCGAAGCAGCTCGCGCTGGGCGGGGTTGGTGTCCTGGTATTCATCCAGCATCACCGCCCGATATCGAGAGCGGAATTCATTGCTGACTTCGGGATATCTGCTCACCAGCTGCTGAGCGCGCAGAATCAGGTCGGAGTAGTCGACCACTCCGCGGCGGCGCTTCTCTTGCTGGTAAGCCCCGAGCCCCTTGAGGAGCGATGCCCGCGTCGACCATGCCTGATCGAGGGAGGACGGAATCTCGATCTGATGCGGTTCGAGCAGGTTGTCCCCGAGTGCCGAGCCGAGGCGGCGAATGTCGTCGACATTCCCGCGGTTAGCCGGGTTGAGGGCAGGCAACTCGACGTTGGCCATCACCACCTCGATGAGCTGGCGGGAGAAGGTGGGGGTGATGACCCCGGTGCTTCGCTCCACCTCGACCAGCGCCCCGTACTCCCGCAGGAGCTGGTGGGCAAAGCCGTGATACGTATGGACTTCGACCTCCCGACCCGGATCGAGGTTCGAGGTTTGCCCCAGTGCCGCTCTGATCCGGTCGGCCAATTCGGCCGCGGCCTTATTGGTGAAGGTGATACCCAGAATCGACTCGGGTTCGAGGCCAGCCTCGTTAACGAGGTGAACTACCCGCATGGCGATTGTGGCCGTCTTTCCGGTTCCGGCCCCGGCTTCGACCCGAAGTGGTTCGAGTGGATGCTCGACGACAGCCCGCTGTTCAGCCGTCGGGACAATCACAGGCGGAATCCCTCTCGTCCTTCAGGCCAGGCGGGACAAACCAAGCGCACGCCACATCGCTCACACTGTTTGCCAGGCTTGGGGTCCCACTGCTCGTTGAGGATGCCGCCGGTGAGGGCTCCCAGTCGATCGATGACCGTTTTCAGATTGGCGTAATCGAACTTGCGGCGGGGCTGCTGGCATTCGGGAAACCAGAGTTCTGCCTCGGTGGCGTCACCGAGATGAGAAAGCTCGGGGTCGGTCTTGACGGCCAGCAGGTAGAAGCCGAGTTGGAGCGAGGCGGCGGCTTCGGAAACCGTCGGCTGTTGAGTGCCGGTCTTGTAGTCGACGATGCGAAGCTGTCCAGGGGCCGGTTGCTCGATACGGTCGATCCTTCCCCGCCACACCACGTTGCCGATGTCGGCGGTCACTTTTTTCTCGGTTCTGATCCCGATGGCGCCGTTACCGGGCCAGTTCTCGTACAGATTCGTGATCAGTTTTCTCCCCTTGGCCTTCCAGGCGTCGTTGAGAATCGGAGATCCAAAGTCGGCTAGTTCTGCCCACACCCGTTCCAATTCGTCTAGTGCCTCTTCCACCTGAGCGCGCGGACGCCCCGAATCGATGGCGTTGCTCTCGGCGCGCTCGAGCACGAGGTGGATGAGGCTTCCGTAGTGTGCGTAGGGGCTGGCGACATCGGTGGCCTCGAGATGTCTCTCGAAGACATAGCGACGGGGGCAATCCTCATAGCTCTGAGCACTCGTCGGCGCCATCCGCAGGGGCAGCGTGATGACCCCGGTGTCGGGGCCCCTCTCGGCGGTTCCCGCAAACCGGCGGGCGTCCCACAGGGTTTGACCGGGAGCGGCCAGTACCGAAAGCGCCGCCAACCGATCGGGCTGAGGGGCGGTGGGGTCCGAAACCGTGAGCCGAAGCAGAGCTTGCAACTCAGCCGCCGTCACGGGCGTCGGGTCGGAACCGGGAGGGCCGAGATCAGTAAACGAGGCGGCACCGCTGGCGGCGAGGAGAAATCGCGACGGTCGCCTTTCTCCCTCATCGATAGCGGCGGCGGTGGCCGTCCAGATGACCTGGCTGCGGGCGCGGGTCATAGCCGTGTAGGCCAACCTCATTTCTTCCTGGAGTCGAAAGCGGACTCCCTCTTCTGTGCTCGCTGCCGGGTTGAGCCGATCCGGGCGGAGGAGGGCGCTTCGCCGCTGGAGGCTGGGGAAGACTCCCTCAGCGGCGTCGGCGATGATGACGACATCGAATTCGAGGCCCTTCGCTTGATGCAATGTGGTGAGAGTGAGCTGGTCGCCTTGAGCCGGCTCGATCGAAAGCAGCGGAACCGCCTCGAAGTCATCAAGGCTTGAAAGGCGCTCGTACTCGATTAGATCGACGGAGGGGTCGCGCTCACGTTGCTGATCGAGGGCCTGGGAAAGTTCGGTCCACGCCCGTCGGAAGTCACCGAGCCCGGGATCTTCGACAAGCGTGACGAGTTCGGGAAGCGTCGTCCAGACCTGCCAGAAGCCATCGGCAGCGGAGCTTTCCCGACACCACTGGGGATCGGCGAGAATCCGACAGAGCTCGGGCGAGCCAATCTCGCCGGTGGCGAGGATGTCGCTCCAGGACCGTCGGGTCCGCCGCCGTTCTCGCAGCAGTTCCCTTTCCCGACCGAGCGATATGGAGAGCAACGGGCCAAGCAGAAGACGACGCATTGCCTGGTCGGCTTCCTCCGCCCAGCCCGGGCCAGGTTCCTGGGACTGGGCGAAAGAAGCAATGGCGAGATCGAAAATGATCCGGACCGCGGGGTGGTCGCTCAAACGACGATCAGGACGCAGGTGGCCGATCTCTCGGCGTTCAAGAGCGCGCGAGAGCTCTGGCAACAAATGGCGACTGGATCGGACCAGCACCGCCATCCGGGAGTACGGAATTCGGCTCTCGAGATGAAGTCGCTCCACCTTGCCTGCGATCCAGTCGGCTTCGCCGCTCGCCTGATCGAAGACATAGGCCTCGACCCGCCCTAGGTGTGAAGCCGGCGTGACTTTTCCTGCTCCTCCTGGCAAGTCGCCGCCGGAAACGATGCGCAGGGCGCTATCGAGGATCTGGGCCGGCACCCGGAAACTGGTGGTCAGGATCAACCGCTGGGCTTGGGTGCCGTCCGACGTTCGGAACCGGTCGGGAAAGAGGGCGACGTTTTCGAGGTCTGCGCCACGGAAGGAGTAGATCGATTGGTACGGATCACCAGTAACGGTGATATTGCGATGTTGGGCCGAGAGCAGCTCGAGCAAGCGTGCCTGAGCAGCAGAGGTGTCCTGGTACTCGTCGACGAGGAGATACCGAAATTGCTGGCTGACGGCCTCCCTGACGCTTTCTCCTTCGAGGAGGCTTATCGCCTGGGCGAGGATGCTGCCGTAATCGAGGCGGTTTCGGGCCCTGAGCTCGGCGAGGTACCGCTCCATGAATGGCGGCAACGCTCGCCATCGGTCCCAGCTTGCGGCGAGCCCGGCCAGCGCCTCGGGACTGACGATTCGCTCCTGACACCGCAGCAGGAAGTCGGCGATCTCGGAGGCGAGCGTGGGAGACGAAAGCAACGCGCTGAGTGGGACCGGCCAGTCGGCGGGATCTTCCTTGGCCAGTAGCTCCCGCACTAATGCCGTCTGCTCGGGAGTCGTGAGAAGAGTTGGGATGGTCCCGGGTAGCCCGCTCGTGGTGGCGTGGGTTTCAAGGAGACGCCGGGCAAAGGCGTGATAGGTGGCAACGCCCGGGATCGGGACTCCACCTTTTGATGATCGCGAGGAGATGTCGGCTGCGGTCCGGCGGGAGAAGGTGAGGACCAGGACCTCAGCCGGGTCGGCGAGGCCCCCTTCGATGAGGAACCGCGCCCGACGGACAAGGAACTCGGTCTTTCCTGTCCCAGGACCGGCCACGATGATCTGCGGACCTTCCGTGTTGGCGAGGGCTTCCTCCCAATCGGAGGGCCCGATCCGCCGGTCCGCTTTGTTCAAGGTCACTCACTCAAAGTACAGCGCCTGAGTGACAGATACTCCTAACCGGCGAACACGTGGGCAGTCCATAACTTGCCCGAGGCGTCGATGAAGACGCCCACGCCAACGGCTGTGAAGCGAGCCTCGACCATGTTGTTGTAGTGCCCGGGGCTGTTCACCAATGCTCCGAAGATCCCTGCGACGTTGCCACCCGCCCCGATGTTCTCGCCGACGATGGTCCAAGGGTTGAGAAGGGTTCCGATGTCGGAATGGGCAAAGCTGTTGTGCTCGGCCATGTACTTGGCCCACCAGCGGGCGTAGTTCTGGAGTTCGGCGTTTCCGGCCAGGGCCGGTTTTCCGACCGAGGCTCGCAAGCCATTGATCCTGGTGGCGAAATCCGCCTCGGCGCCGGCGTTGAAGCTCCCCACCGGGGCGGCGGTGGTAGGTGGGGCCGTGACGGGTGGGGTTGTGGCGGGTGGGGCCGTCGTGGGCGGAGCTGTGGTAGCCGGAGGAGCGGTCGTGGCCGGCGGTGCGGCGGTGGCGGGGGGCGATGTGGTCGCGACCGGGCGGGAGGTGGTGGTGGTAGTGGTAGTGGGTGCCGGCTTGGTGGTGGTAGTGGTGCTGGTGACAGTCGTGCTAGTTGTGCTGGCGGTGCTGGAGCTGGCGGCCGTCGTGACCGGGACCCCGAAGGAGCTGAAGGTGGACGCCGGCGATTTGCCAGTGCGGCGGAAGAGCTGATCGAGGCTCGGGAACCTGACACCGATGTTGCTGTCGAGGGCAAAGACCAGGTTGGTGGGGAGAGGTTCGGCCTCTGAGGTAAGGCTGAGTTCGGTGAGGTCGACTTCCCGGGGTGGCTCGATGGCGCCGCTGATGAATTGCAGGGCCACGACCCACAAAACGGTGGCCGTTCCCAAGAAAATTGCTCGCCTCAATTTTGCTCCCCGGTTCACCCAGCCAGCGCTGGGTCATCCCATTGCCAGGAGCAGGTATCGGCCTCGAACCCGAGGGCTTTAGGGTCTTTAGACCTAGGCCGGGCTAGCCGGCGAGTTGTTCCAGGTTCTCCCAGGCCGGGCAGATCGAGCGGAAAGAGCACCAGTTACAGAGGGGGCCGGTCCGGGGAGGAAAGTGGTTGCGTTCGATAGCTCTGTTGATGGCGAGCCAGAGGGCGGCGAGCTGTTTCTCCATCGCATCGAGCTGGCGATCGTCGACCGGGAACCGGTACATCGTCGGGCCGTTCAGGTATAGGAGCCTCACCTCGGCGGGGGTCTCGGCCAGGTGACGGCGTATCAACAAGGCATAGATCTTCAGTGCAAAGAAGGCCGGGATCGAATAGGTCTCGGGCGGCGCCGCGCCGGTCTTGTAGTCGGTAATGACGATGCGTCCGTCGGGACGTCGATCAACCCGATCGAGGATGCCGCGGATCATCATGCCCTCTCCGACCGGCTCCAGGAGGTCGAGTTCCCTCTCCAGCGGATCGAAGGTTTCGGGCTTCTCGAGCTGGAAGTAGTTGGCCAAGAGGGTCATCGAGTCGACGCCCCAGGCTCGCTCTTCGTCGAGAGAGGCAAAAAGCCCGGCGAACTCCTCTTCGTTTCGCAATTCGCTCCACGCCTGGCGAAAGAGATCGAAGAGGCGCTCGGGCGAGCGTTCGGTGCGGGCCAGCTCGTAGAACCGTTGCAGGGCGAGGTGAGCGGTGGTTCCGCGCGCCTGCTGGGGCGAAGTCGGTTCCGGAAGGTGATCGATGGCCCGGAATCGAAAGAGCTGAGGACAGGCCTTGAAGTCTCCAGCCCGACTGGGCGACAGCGTCTCCAACGTCATGGAAGGGACTATACGAGAGGGGAATGACACGAATGAGATTTGTTGGTGAACACCAGCCGTACACCAATGAGATTGTTGGTGAACACCAGCCGTACACCAATGAGAAAACCCCGAGAGAGCTGCGAGACGAGCTCGTACCCTCTCGGGGTCCTCTGCGATCGAGACTCCGAACCGAAGTTCGTTCCCTCTTTCGCTTCCCTCAAAGCCTCTCGGCTTCTCGGGGTCCGGCTGGAGTCACCTCCTGCCTGACGGAGGGCAACGTATTCGACCGACCCTCTGCTCGTCAAATTCAGAGGTGGCTTATTTTTCGCGGTCCCTGATTGCTTTTCGCGATGCATCCTGAGCAAAGAAGAAACCCCGAGGGAGCTTCGACGAATCTCCACCCTCTCGGGGTTCCTCTGGTCTTTCCTTGTGGACTCGACGACCCGAAGGTCCCCTGTCCAGGAAGGACTTCTGCGACAGCCCGGAGGCTCTCGCACATCCGATCTACAGAAAACTGTCTATCGGACGGCGGCAACATAACGCAGCCCACGACAATGCGTCAAGACAAAGAGGCTGGTTGGTTTTCGCGATGACTGCTTTGTTTTCGCGAGGCAACCGAAGGGCCCTCGAAGCTAGCCTCCGGGCTCGTGGCCTACCCCAAGAAACTTCTCAGTCCGGGCGAGGAAGTCGTCGCCGAATTCAAACCACATTGGACCGCGATCATCGGGCCTCTGGGTATCTCGCTTCTGGCCTTGGTGCTGGTTGTCTTCCTCGCTTTTTTCACGAGCGGAGCGCTGGCTGCATGGGGCCCGTTGGTGGTAGGAATCCTCTGGGTCATCTTCACGATCCGCGGTGTGATCAACTGGTGGACGACGGAACACGTCATCACCAACGAGCGGGTGATTCATCGATCGGGTTTCATCTCCAAGTCCGGCAAGGAGATACCGCTCGAGATGATCAACACCGTTTCCTTCCATCAGACCGCCTTCGAGCGGATGGTTCGCAGCGGCGATGTGATGATCGAGTCGGCCGGTGAACAGGGACAGACGATCTACCGAGATATTCCACGTGCCGAGGACATGAAGAACCTGATCTACAAGGCCCGTGAGGACCGAATGTTCAGCCTCGAGCGGGGTGGGACCGGAGTATCGAAAGCCGAGCAGCTCCAGATCCTCTCTCGCCTCCATGACGAGGGCAAGCTCTCCGATGACGAGTACAACCGGGAAAAGCAGGCCCTGCTCGGCGGCACCGGAGCATAAGAACATGCCTCACTCAATGGATTTCCCGCTCCTGCTTTCGACCCTCTACGACCGAACGGTTCGCATCTTTCCCGACCAGGAGATCGTCTCGGTGGAATCTGATCGCAGCCTGGTCCGCACCACCTACGGAGAGGTGGACCACCGAGTCCGGCGCCTGGCGACCGCCCTCCGCGATCGATTGGGAATCGAGCAGGGGGAGGCGATCGCAACCTTCGCCTGGAACAACCGCCGTCACCATGAGCTTTATTGGGCGACAGCCAACACCGGCCGCATCTGTCACACCGTCAACCTGCGCCTCTTCCCCGAGCAGATCACCTACATCATCAACCACGCCGAGGACAAGGCTCTCTTCGTTGACCCGGACCTGGTTCCCCTGATCGAGAAGGTGGCTCCCACCCTCGAGACGGTAAAGACGTACGTGGTCATGGGTGACAGCGCCGGGAACGGAAGTCTTCCCAACGCGATCTCCTACGAAGACCTGATCAATGGAGTCACCGAATGGGGGGAGTGGCCGGTCCTCGATGAGCGATCGCCGATGATGCTTTGCTACACCTCGGGGACCACCGGGAACCCGAAAGGCGTTGCCTACACCCAACGCTCTACGTATATCCACGCCATCTCCAACCTGGCCGCGGTTTCACTCACCCCCGAGGACAACATCCTCCCGGTTGTGCCCATGTTTCATGCCTCCGCCTGGGGCTATCCCTTCATGGCCACCGCCGTGGGCGCCAAGCTGACCTACCCCGGCCCCGATCTCAGCCCGGCGGGGTTGGTGAAGCTCTTCGAAGAGGAGCGAGTTACTTTCTCGGCGGGCGTTCCCACCGTTTGGCTCGGAATCATGCAATACCTGGCCGAACACCCCGAGACGGACATGAGCTCGATGAAGGGCTTTCTCTGCGGCGGCTCGGCTGTGCCTCGCTCGATGATCGATTGGTTCTGGAAGGAGCGCGGCATCCTCATCAAACAGGGATGGGGAATGACCGAGACCAACCCCGTCGCCTCGATTGCGCTTCTCAAGCCGGGCATGGAGGAGTGGGACTTCGAGCGACAACTCGACGTACTCGAGACCGCGGGACTGCCCTCGCCAGGGCTTCAGGTCAAGATCGTCGACGAGGAGGGCAACGAGCTACCTCAGGATGGAGTCGCATTCGGTGAACTTCTGATCCGAGGCCCTTGGATCGCGGCCGAGTACTACAAGGACTCGCGTTCGTCCCAAACTTTTCAGGACGGCTGGATGCGAACCGGGGACGTCTGCAAGATCACTCCCGAGGGATACATCAAGATCACCGATCGGGCGAAGGATGTCATCAAGTCGGGTGGGGAATGGATCTCCTCGCTCGACCTCGAAAACACCCTGATGGCTCACCCGGCGGTGGCTGAGGCCACGGTGGTGGGGCTGAAACACCAGAAGTGGCAGGAGCGGCCCGCAGCTTTCGTCGTGTTGTCACCCAATGCCAGTGTTACCGAAGCCGAGTTGCTCGAGTTCTTGAGTGACAAGGTGGCCAAGTGGTGGCTTCCTGACACGGTGGTCTTTATCGACGCCATACCCAAGACCGGAACTGGCAAGTTCGACAAGAAAGTGGTTCGCGACCAGTACGCAGATTTATTGCTGGATCAATAGAGATCCGGTAGACGGCCTTTTGGGCAGCTTTCATTCGATTTGGGGATGGGTGGCAGTGGGGGTCACCGGACTGATCGGTCTCGGCAGTATCGGATGGCACTTCACCCGGCGGAACCTAGGACGACCCTTTTGGGTAGTTATCGCCCTCGGTATTGGGATGATGGCTGTGCAGGTGATCCTGGGCCTGATGGCGATGAACGTCGAAGGCATCGATCCGGGGAACCAACACGTCTTCTATGGAGTGGTGATCTCCTTCACCCTGGCCTTCGCCTACATCTATCGATCGCAGTTCCGCAAGAAACCGGCCCTTTACTACGGCTTGCTGATGCTTTTCCTCATGGGGCTCGGTTTGCGAGGCATCATGGCCTTCGGCGGCAACTTCTAGGCGGGAGATGAAAATGTTGTTAGAGGGCAAAAGACTTCTCATCACCGGGATCACCACCGACGACTCGATTGCCTTCTCCGCCGCCAAGGTTGCCCAGGAAGAGGGTGCCGAGATAGTGGTCACCAATTTCGGCCGGGCCATGCGATTGACGGAACGAGCGGTGCAGAGACTTCCCAGCCTCCCCCCGGTGTTGGAGATGGACATCACCAACGATGATCATGTCGCTTCCGTCATGGCTGACCTCGACGGCCGATGGGGGAAGCTCGACGGTGCCCTGCACGCGATCGCCTTCGCACCGAGCGACGCCCTGGGTGGCAATTTCCTCAATACTCCTCAAGAGTCGGCGGCAACCGCCTTTATCACCTCGGCTTTCTCGCTGAAGACCCTGGCGGTGGGTGCCCTGCCGTTGATGCAGAAGGCGGGCGGGGGGTCGGTGGTGGGCCTCGACTTCGACAACACCACCGCCTGGCCCGCCTACGACTGGATGGGCGTCGCTAAATCAGCTCTGCAATCGGTCAGCCGCTATCTGGCTCGCGACTTGGGGCGTTTCCAGGTCCGGGTCAACCTGGTCTCGGCGGGACCTCTTCGAACCGTGGCGGCGCGATCGATCCCGGGCTTTGACCACCTACACGACACGTGGGCGGAGCGGGCACCGCTGCGCTGGGACTCGAGCAATCCTCTCGCCGTAGCGAAGATGATCTGTGTCCTGCTCTCCGACTGGGCTCCGCTCACCACCGGGGAGGTCATCCATGTCGACGGCGGGTTCCATGCCATCTCGGCTCCCGCCCAGGTGGAGCCTCAGCCGACGGAGTAGCGAGGGTAGGCCAGGGCGGGTGCGGGCTCAGTAAGGGGAAGACTGACGACGAAGGTGGCACCGCCTCCCGGGGTGTCTATAAGTTCGACGCTGCCGTGCATTGCTTCGGCGAGGCCCTTCACGATGTTGAGCCCGAGGCCGGTGCCGCCGCGGGTGCGTGTAGCCGATCCCTCAAGTTGGGTGAAGCGGTGGAAGATCCTTTCCCGCATGTCGGCCGGAATCCCGGCTCCGTGATCGCTCACCGCCACTTCCACCCGGTTTCCCCTGGCGGCCGCTCTCACTTCCACCGGACTGCTGGGGGCGTACTTGATGGCGTTTTCCAGCAGGTTCAAGAAAATGCGGTTCAGGTGATCGGGGTCGGAGAGGACGGTGAGATCGGCCGGCATTACCTCGATGCTGAGGTCGGGAATCTGCAACGTGGCAGCAAGCTCGGAGAGGAATTTCTCGAGGACGACTTTTTCTAGCTGGATGGGGACGGCGTTTCTCTCCAGCCGGC
Source organism: Acidimicrobiia bacterium (assembly GCA_036556085.1). Taxonomy (GTDB): domain Bacteria; phylum Actinomycetota; class Acidimicrobiia; order Spongiisociales; family ZC4RG35; genus JACCTH01. The sequence goes on from DATBKE010000182.1 coordinate 41,960, forward strand.
TGACGATCAAAAGATCCTCGATCAAACGTTGCAGGCGACCCGCCTGCCGGCGGGCGGTGTTGAGCAAGTTGCGGGCGGTCTCCGCCTGAGGCGCAAGCTCGGGGCGGGCAACGGTGTCGAGTGATCCGATGATCGACGTAAGCGGGGTTCGCAGCTCGTGGCTCACCACGGAGACAAAGTCGGTCTTCATCTGGGCGACCTCCTCCAGCCGTCGTGTCATCTCGGCCACGGCCTCATAGCGGCCGAGCTGGCTTAGCACCAGGGCGGCGGGAGCGCCGAGCGAGGAGAGGGCTTCGAGCTGGTCCCGTCCAAAGGAGCCGTCCACCGGATCGCCGACGGCAATGACTCCCACTTTGAACTGCTCTACCCGGAGGGGGGCAACCATTGCTTCTTTCAACCCCAGATCGCCGAGGATGCCATAGCTGTCGGAGCGCTCGGCAATCTGATCCAAGAGCACGGGCTTTCCAGATTTGAAGACCTGGGAGAGAACGCCGCCGGCGCTGACCGACACGGAGACGTCGCCAGCCTCCAGGGGATAACCGGTGACCCAGATCGGATCCATCAGCCTGAGTTCGTGGGAGTCGGGGACGTAGAGCATCACCACTCCCACCTGGGCGTTGAGATAGGTGCAGATTCGCCCCACCAGCTCGGGCAGGACCTCGGAGAGCGACTCAGCTCCGGCCAGGGTGGCGGACACGGCGTAGAGGCGCTCGAAGTCGGCCCGCTGCCGTTGGAGATCGGTGAGTCGGCGGGCGCTCCGAGTCGACTCCTGTTCGAACTCATATCCCATCAGGGCGGTGGCGGTGGCAACGACGATGACGGAGAAGACCTGGACCAGGAGGGAGGCGAGATTGAGCGACTGGTCGGAGGTGAAGGCCAGATATGCCAGGGAAGCGACCGCGAGGATGGTGATGAGGACGTGCTTGAACCGATCGAGGACGAGACCCGACAGGGCCACGACCCCGAAGAACATCGGAGGAGTGAGCGTTTCCATGCCAGGCTGAGTACCCACAACCACAAGACAGAGGCTGATGCTGGCGGTCCAGGCGAGAGTGGCCCAGGGACCTCGATGGGTGGGCATCACCCGGTACCAGTCGATCAGTGAGGACGCCAGCAGCACCAGGGCCATGACCACCACGGCGATAGCGAACCCGAGCTCGTCAAAGTTCTGCTCCCACTGCCTGACCGCCTGAGCCGCGAGGATGGCTAGCACCACCCAGGTCAGCGCCACCGCCCGGCGCATGGCAGCAGCCCGAAAACGCCACAGCGGCGCAATGTCAGCTGTCAGTGTTGGCACCAGGCCATCCCGGGGTTGAGGAAGTGATCACAATTATTCTCGACGGCTGTGCGCCCGGCATTGAGTATCTCCGCATGGCGCTAAGGGCCTATGCCGGCGGGGCGGTCTTCGCCGAGTCGAGTGGCCCGGCGCCGAGAGTTCTGGCGCTCCACGGCTGGGGGCGGCGTTCCTCGGACTTCCGATCCGCACTGGAGGGACTCTCTTATCTCGCCCCCGATCTTCCCGGCTTCGGTGCTTCGCCGACGCCGCCGCAGCCCATCGGCTCCCGGGAGTACGCCGCCATCCTCGGTCCTCTGCTCGAGGAGTTGGGGGAGAGGCCGGTTCTGGTCGGGCACTCCTTCGGTGGCAGGGTGGCCTTGCACCTGGCGATCATGCACCGAGACCTTTTCAGCGGCCTGGTCCTGACCGGGGCGCCGCTGGTCCGGATCTCTTCACAAGGCAAACCAGCTCTTTTGTTCCGGGTGAGCCGCTGGGCCAGAAGACTTGGGCTGGTCTCCGAAGCCAGGATGGAGCGCATCCGTCAGCGGTACGGGTCGTCGGACTATTCGAGGGCGTCGGGAGTGATGAGAGAGATCCTGGTGCGAATTCTCAACGAGTCGTATCAGAACGAACTTGCCGCCCTCGAGCTCCCGGTTCTCCTGCTCTGGGGGGCCGATGACCACGAGGCGTCGGTGGCGATTGGAGAGCGCCTGGCGGAGTTGATTTCTGGCGCCGAGCTCCAGATCCTCGACGGAGTTGGTCACTCGGTCCCACTCGAGGCCCCGCGGGCGCTGGGAGACGCGGTCGAGAAGATGCTGACCCGCTGAGATGTGGCCTCTGGTGGCGGCTTCGATGATTGGAGCCGGGATCGCAGCTCTACGTTGGTTGCGGGTTTCCCAACGCGAGCACTACCTGCCACCGGCGGCTACCCGCTTCGCCTGGCGTTGGTGGAACACATCGCTCGTCAATCGAGCGTTGGGTCTGGCAGCGGTGGCGGGTGTGGTGGGTTCGTTTTTCATCGAACCTTCTCTCGCCTGGTTGGGTCTGGCAGGAGCGATCGGGCCGGTAGGACTGGGTCTGCGGGGAAGGACGTCACCTCTCGCTTGGACTCCTCGGCTGAGAAGGCTGGCATTGGCCACCGCCGTCCTCGTGCTTGCGTTCGGAGCCTGGTCGCTAATCATCGGGCATCCGGGTCCGGCGGCGGCGGCGATCATGGTCGTGCCCCGACTGGTTGACGCGGCAGCGGCCATGCTCAATCAAACCGAGCGCCGGGCCGGCGATCAGTGGGTGGAGAAGGCCCAGGCGCGGCTGGCCGGATCGGGAGCGCGGGTGGTGGCGATCACGGGGAGTTACGGAAAGACCACTACCAAGAACTACCTGGCTCATCTCCTCGGCGGTTCGCAATCGGTGGTGGCGAGCCCCGCCTCCTTCAACAACCGCATGGGGCTGGCCCGGGCCATCAACGAGCAGCTCATTCCAGGCACCTCGATCTTTATCGCAGAGATGGGCACTTACGGACCAGGCGAGATCCGTGAGCTCTGCGATTTCGTTCCCCCCGATATCGCGGTGATCACGGCCATCGGCCCGGTTCATCTCGAGCGATTCGGATCGGAGGAGGCGATCGTCGAAGCGAAAGCCGAGATTCTGGAAAAGGCTTCGATAGCGGTCCTCAATCAGGATCATCCTCGGCTGGCGGAGCTTGCCGGGAAACAGGCAAAGCGGGTGCTGACGACTTCAACAATTGATCGCACCGCTTCCGTGGCAGTGGTTGAGGGACTCGTCCATGTCGAGGGCCAGGTGATCGGCGAGGTGGGTCAGAGGGTCTTTCCGGCCAATGTCGCATCCGCGGTGGCGGCGGCAATCGGACTTGGAATAGATCCCCTCGCGCTTTCGGGGCGCCTGTGCGATCTTCCCGTCGCCCAACATCGAAGGGAGGTCTCTCGCACCGATCGCGGCGTGACCGTCATCGACGACACCTATAACTCCAACCCCGCCGGAGCGAGGGCGGCTCTCGACACGCTGGTGGACCTCGATGGCGGCGGCAGGCGGGTGGTGGTCACACCGGGGATGGTCGAGCTGGGCAGCGAGCAGGAGCAGGCGAATAAGGAGTGGGCTCAGGCGGCGGCCGAACAGGCGACCGATCTGGTGGTTGTCGGTCACACCAATCGCCGCTCGCTGACAGAAGGCGCGAGCGGGCGGCGGGCCCTCGTTACCGTGGTCGATTCACGACCGCAAGCCGTCGAGTGGGTGCGAGCGAACCTCGAATCAGGTGACGCGGTCTTATACGAGAACGACCTACCCGATCATTATCCATAACCGAACTGGCCATAACCGATGAGCCGACCCGCGGTGGTCTTCGGAGGACCCTCCGACGAGCACGACATCTCCATCCTGACCGGTCTTCAGGCCTGTCACGCGTTGGCCGATGTCGAGGCCTTCTACTGGAGCAAAGGCGGGGAATGGTTTCAGGTTTCGCCCGACGCCGAGGCTGTTGACTTTGCCGCCGGGCCACCGCGAAAGTCACGAGCGGTGCATCTGATTCCTTCGCTGGGGCAAGGCTTCGTTGGCCGCCGTCCAATCCCGATCTCGGCGGTGCTCAACTGCTGCCACGGGGGGCCTGGTGAAGATGGGACCCTGCAGGGCATCTTCGACCTCGCCGGCCTCCGCTACACCGGTCCCGGCCAGGCGGCCTCCGCTCTGGGGATGGACAAGCTCGCCTTTGGGGCGGCGATGGCCGCCTCCGGTTTGCCGACCCTTGAGCGCTCGTTGGTCATCGAGGGCGGCGCGCGCATCGACGGCCCATACATCGTCAAGCCGCGTTTTGGAGGGTCGTCGATCGGGATCGAGGTGGTGGAGGATTGGGAATCGGCTCTGGCCCTGGTGCGGACTTCTCCTTTTTATCGAAACGGGGGAGTGGCGGAGCGCTTCCTCAGCGAGAGTCGCGATCTGCAGCTGGCGGTCCGAACCTGGCCCCGGGTAGAACTGTCGGCGATCGAAGCTCCCACCCGGAGCGGCTCGGGCATCTACAGCTACAGCCAGAAGTACCTCGCTTGGGGGGGTGAGGTCGGTTCGGGACGCGAACTGCCAGCTCGGATTTCTGAAGAGCTGCGATCAGAGATCGCTGAGCTATCCCGGAGGGTCACCGTGGCGGCCGGCTTGCGTGGCGTCTGTCGGATCGATTTTCTCGAGCGCGATGGCGAGCTCTGGGTCAACGAGGTCAACACCATTCCCGGCTCGATGGCTGCCTACCTCTGGATCGATCCTCCGGTCTCGCGCCGCGAGCTATTCACGAGCATGCTCGATGAGGCTCTATCTGGACCAGTCCGAAGCTTTTCGGTGTCCGGCGCCGATGGCACTGCATTGCGAAATGCCGGGGCGATTGCAAGCAAGTTGTCGTGAACCTTCAAGCGGTGGACCACTAGGCCAAACAGACACAGGCCCAGATCAGCAGGCCGTATCGAGGGCGAATGGCACGCCTTGATGGCGAATTCCGATGCCCTTCCACTGGCCAGTGGGTTTGCCGGTCGTTATCGCCTGTCGCCAAACACGCGCCCAAGGATTGTCGGATTCAACGTTTACGAGACCCATTCCCCGATGGTCGCTGATTGTGAGCTTGAGCTCTCGACTCATGACATCGACGCTAACCCCGATAGCTACCGATCAATGAGGCTGGCCTCCCAGATTCCCCTTGGCATTTCTCTCGGACGGGTCGATGATCCGTATCAGTGCCTCCTGTGTGATCTCGCCGCTTCGCCGAGTACGAGAGATAGGCGGATCGCGCTCGTCGAAACCCCACGCAAGTGCAGCTCGTCCGAGGCAGCAATGGCCGCGACTCGGCAATTACTTCTCCACCCTGGTGCCCCAGTTAGCCAGCGGAAGGTATCCCGGCGACGACTACCCCGCTTCCTGGGTCGACTCGATGAAGATCGGTGACGACAAGGGAAAAAGAATCATGGGAAATCTGCTCGGATCGAGCGTTCGAACCGCATTTCTGTCACACCCGTTCAATAGGCTTTCGAACATGGGTTCGACGCCACGATGTAAGTTGCCGGAGGGTTTTGAAGAACTCAGACCTGGGCCCCAGCTGGCGGCGCTCGTCTGGAGTCTGAATCCAAAGAGTCTTTCGCCGAGCGATCGGGTGCGGCTTCTGCAAGCCAACCAAAAGCTTGTCTCCCACTTTCAGGCTCGGGCCTACGCCGACATGGCGGCGATCTGGGAATTCGAGGAGCGGACTAACTCGTCTGGCGATCCGGCGGACGACTTTCGTTTTGCTGTCCAAGAGATCCGAGCCGCGCTCCGTTTGAGCCGACGCGCCGCAGAGGTGGAGCTGAGCAACGCTATCGATTATTGGCAGCGGCTTCCAAGGGTGGGTGACGAGCTGTCGTTGGGATGGATCGATATCCGCCGGGCGCGGGTGATCGCCCAGGAGACCGGCCACCTGCCCGAGGGAACGGCCCGGAACGTAGTGGAGCAGACCGTCTGGGAAGCCAGACGCCTGACCGCTGGCCAACTCGGCGCCTTTCTGCGCCGTTACATCGTCAAGGACGACCCCGAATCCGCCCAGCTTCGATACGAGGAGTCACTGGCCGAGCGCCGTTTGGCGGTCGAAGCAGAGCCCGAGGGGACCGCGTCGGTCTTCGGCCTGCATCTTTCCCCGGACCGG
>DATBKE010000183.1:0-16869 GCA_036556085.1 Acidimicrobiia bacterium
ACTCCAATCTGGTGCCGTGGCAGATGGTGGCCAAGCGGACCGGGGCGGAATTGGACTTCGCACCGATCGACGACGACTACCGCCTGGACCTCGATGCCTTCGGCCGCCTCTTGGAGCGCGAGCCGCGGATAGTGGCCGTGAGCGCCATGTCCAATGTCCTCGGAGCCATCGTTCCCTTGGCCGAGGTCTCGGCAATGGCCCACCGAGTGGGTGCGATCGTAGTGGCGGACGCTGCCCAGTTGATATCCCACTCCGAGGTCGAGGTAGGCGAGCTCGGCATCGACTTCCTCGCGTTCAGCGGGCACAAGATGCTCGGGCCCACCGGGATCGGGATCCTTTGGGGGGCATCGGCCAGGCTCGAGGAGATGGAGCCATTCGAAGGTGGAGGCGAGATGATCGCCGACGTGCAACTCGACCACTCCACCTGGGCCACCATCCCCCACCGGTTCGAGGCCGGGACGCCGCCCATCACCGAATCGGTTGGCCTGCAAGCCGCGGTCGAGTATCTGGAGAAGATCGGGATGGGCGAGGTGGTGGCGCACGATCGAGAGCTCACCACCTACTGCCTGGAACGGCTGGCCGAGGTACCACAGCTGAAGGTCCAGGGGCCGGCCACCACCGTCGACCGTGGCGGAGTGATCAGCTTCACCCTGGGCGACATCCATCCCCACGACCTCGCCACCATCCTCGACGAGGACGGCGTTTCGGTGCGGGCCGGGCATCACTGCGCCAAGCCGCTCATGCGCACTCTCGGGGTCCCTGCCACTGCCCGCGCCTCATTCCACGTCTACAACGACCGGGAGGACGTCGACGCCCTCATCGCGTCGCTGCATCGCGCCGGGGAGCTCTTCGGTGTCGCTTGAGAACCTCTACCGGGAGGTGATCCTCGACCACTACCGAAGCCCGCGCAACCGCGAGCCTCTGGCGGTCGTGGACGCCCACGCCGAAGGGGTGAATCCCCTCTGCGGGGACGAGGTTGTGGTCGACCTCCACATCGAGGACGGCAAGGTGAAAGCGGTCTCGGTGCGCGGGCAAGGATGCTCCATCAGCCAGTCCTCGGGGTCGATGATGAGCGAGGCGATCAAGGGACTGGATCGGGACCAGATCGCCGCCCTGGCCGAGGGATTCCGACAGATGCTTTCGATCGATGAAGACAGCGGCGGTGACGGGGAACCCGGTGGATCCGACCTTGGAGACCTCGAAGCGCTGCAGGGAGTGCGCAAATACCCGGTGCGGATCAAGTGTGCCTATCTGCCGTGGACGACGCTCGAGCAAGCGTTGGGGGCTTGACCTTTCCTTGATTCGTCTCTGAGGCGGTGATGACGCCGATTCGGAGATCCTGACCCGACCTAGTGACCAGGAGGTCAGGACAAGATGAGAAGGATCATCACGATCACGGGAGTTGCCTTGGCGGTGCTCCTCGTCGCCGGTGTGGCCTGGGCCGGATTCGGTGCCGACGCCAGCACGACGACCACCTCGGGTCAACCCAGGGGCCCGGCCACCACATCGACCACCACCGGCGGAGCCAGCCAGGCCGACGACGATCTCGAAGGCAATGATGACTCCGACGAGCTCCGGTTCGCCTGCGACCCCACCGACGGCTTCGACCAGGAACTGGCCACTATTCAGCTTCCTGCTGGCCAGGAGTTCGAGATCGAAGTCGAGACCGAGGATGGCCAGACGATCTGCAAGGTCGACTTCAAGGACACCGCCGACGAGGCCGGAGACGACAACTCACAGACCGATGACGATCTCGGCGGCAACGGCAATGACGACGAGCTCCGGTTTGCCTGCGATCCCAGCGACGGCTTCGACCAGGAACTGGCCACGATCCAGCTGCCCGCCGGCCAGGAGTTCGATATCGAAGTCGAGAACGAACATGGTCAGACGGTCTGCAAGGTCGAGATCGGTGACGACGACAGCGGTCGACACGGGGGCGACAACCAATCAAACGATGATCGCGGTGGCGAGGACAACAGCGGCCCCGGAAGCGGTGACGACGACAGCGGCCATCACGGCGGGGGCAACTCGGGCGAGTCGGCCGACGACTGAGGAACCTGTCGCACGGTCGGACAGTCACAGATATCGCTGGGAGCCCGGCCGGATCAGCCGGGCTCCCTCTTCAGTGGGAAGGAAGCCACCACCATCGCCCCTCCCGACGGGGCGGTGGTGAGCAGCAGTGACCCCCCGGCTGCCTCGGCCACCTGTCGCGCAATGTCGAGTCCCAAGCCAGTGGATCCGGCGCCCGACGCACCCCGCTCCGTCGGGTCGAAGCCCGATGGGAAGCCTTGGCCCTCATCGGCCACGACGAGAGCGGCCTGTTTGGGCTGGGCGGCAACGGTCAAGGAAAGCCCCGTGCCAGGCGGAGTGTGGGAGAGCACATTGCCGAGGAGGGCGTCGAGCATCGCCCCGATGTCGTCCTCACTCGCAGCCACCGGGAGGGGTCCCGGCGCCAGCACCCGAACAAGCGACCTCCCCTGAGCCTCCGCCAGCAGGGACCAGTACTGAAGCCTGCGCCCAACGGCTTCGACCAGGTCGCACTGGCTCGGGGGGCGGCGGCCGTCGCGGACTTCCTTGATCAGCCGGTCGACCGAGGTCTCCATCCTCTCCACCTGCGACACCACGGGTTGGCGGACCGCCGGATCCTCGATTCCCTCCACCTGAAGGCGGAGCGCCGTGAGGGGTGTGCGAAGGCGATGGGAGAGGTCGGCCATCATCTCTCGTTCGCTGGCGATCAGGTGGTCGAGCCTCCCCGCCAGCTCGTTGAGCGCATCCCCGACCTCGGCCAGCTCCGGCGGGTCGTTCACCTCCGAGCGCGTCTGGAGGTTGCCTTCGGCCAGGCTGTGGGCGGTAGCCGCCAGGTCCGACACCGGACGGGTGAGCGACCTGCCGAGGCGGTCGGCCACGAACACCGCCGCCCCGATCAGGGCCAAACCCAGGCCAACCAGGACGACCGTCGCCTGAGTTACCCCGGCGGAGAGATCGGCCATGGGAGTAGAGGCGACCGCGGCTATGAACCCGGCCGGGTAGCCAACCGGCAGGGCCACCTCCCAGCGGCCCTCCACCTCGCCGGCTGCCTGGCTCCCGGCCAGCGCCCCGGACACGATGGGTGAGGTGGGATCGGCCTCACCCACCACCGAACCGTCCGATAGAACCACTCCCAGTCCGGGGCCGAGCCCGCCGGTGGCCGACTCGATCGACTCCGGTGTGACCTCGGGTGTGGTGGCGACTGCCAGCGCGACAACGGTGGCCAAACTCTGGGCGTCGTTCTCCACCCGCACCTTGGCCCGGTCTGCTGCCTGCCGGTCGACCAAGACGACCAACGGAACCGTATAAGCGATGACAACGAGGGTGGTCACCGCCATCGCCAGCCAGGCCAGGCGTATCCTCATCAGTCGGCAGGCGCTTCCAGCCTGACCCCGACCCCGTGCACCGTATGCAGATAGGCGGGTTGGGCGGCCGACTCGCCCAGCTTGCGGCGCAGTGAGGAGATGTGGACGTCCACCGTGCGATCCCCACCTCCGTAAGGCTGCCTCCACACCTCGGACAGCATCTCCCGCTTGCTGACCACCTGTCCGGATCGAGAGGCGAGCAAGGCGAGCAGCTCGAACTCCTTGGGACTCAGGTCGAGGACTTCTCCCTGCATGCGAGCGATCCGGGCAGGAACATCGAGTTCCAGCTCCCCCACCCTGATTGGGCCTTGCCCGGCCACCTCGGTCGACCTCCTCAAGACCGCTCGCACCCGAGCCTCCAGGTTGTCGGTGGAGAACGGCTTGACCAGGTAGTCGTCAGCCCCCGCATCAAGCATCTCCACGACGACGTCGTCGCTGCCGGCAGCGGTGACGACGATCACCGGGACGGCGCTCACCGCCCGGATCATCTTCAGGAGCTCCTTGCCGGAGATGTCAGGCAGGCCCAGGTCGAGCAGGATCAGATCGGGCGAGCTCGACAAGGCGATCTGCAGGCCCTCCATGGCGGTGGAGGCCGACTCGACATGGTGGCCGCCCCGGGCAAGGGCCTCGGCCAACAGCCGGCGAATCTGCTGGTCGTCCTCTATGAGCAACACGGCCGCCATCGTCACTCCAGGGTAAGGGCGCGGACACACAGGGACTGGTCCTTGACGAAACCTTGATGTTTACGTGAGAACCGCCTCAGGCAATGGTCGGCACAATGACCCCATGCGACGTTGGGCCTATATGGGGATCTGGCTCGCCGCCACCGCCGCCGCCACTTCGGTGGCGTGGCTGGCGGTCGCCGCCGCCGGCGATGAGGTCTCCGCCCAACCTTTGGTCCCGGTTGTCACCGCCACGACGATTACCGGCTCTTCCTCCACCTCCACCACCAACTCGACGTCGACCACCTCCGGCCCGACGTCCACCACCGGCACCAGCGACCCCACTTCCGTCACCCCGCCCACCGGCGCCAACTTGAAGCCGATCAACACAGCCGGGGGGAAGGTCATCGTCTCGTACACGGAGGATGAAGTGAGGCTGTCATCGGCCACTCCCAACCCCGGCTTCGACATGGAGATCGAGGATGCGGGCCCTGAAAAGGTCGACGTCAGATTCAGGAACGACGACACCGAGTACCGGGTGGAGGTTCGGTGGGAGTCGGGCGAGCTCACGGTGGACGTGAACCAGTCCGGCGAAGAGAACCACGAGGGCGAGGGCAGCGGCGACGACTGACCTGCGTCAGCCCCCTTCGGTCATCCTTCTCAGATCCAGCGCCCGGTCCAGCTCCTCCTCCGACATCAGGCCTTTCTCGAGGACGATCTCCCTCACCGACCTCCCCGTCGCCATGGCCTCTTTGGCCACCGCAGCACCGTTGTCGTAGCCGATGTGCGGGTTGAGGGCGGTGACGACGATCACGTTGCGCTCCAACAGCTCTTTGGTGCGGGCCCGGTCAGCTTCTATCCCCGCCACACACCGGCGAGCAAAGGTGTCGGCCGCCGCCGCCAGTAGACCGATCGAGCCCAGCAGGTTGTGGGCGATGACCGGCATCATCACGTTCAGCTCGAAGTTGCCGTTGGCGGCACCCCAGGCGACCGCAGCGTCGTTGCCGATGACCTGAGCGGCCACCTGCATCACCATCTCCGGCATCACTGGATTGACCTTCCCCGGCATGATCGACGACCCCGGTTGCAGGTCGGGGAGGCGGATCTCGGCGATTCCTCCCGATGGTCCCGAGGCCATCCAACGCAGGTCGTTGGCCACTTTGAACAGGGAGATGGCCACCGTTCGCAAAGCCCCCGAAGCCATCACCACCGCGTCCTTGGCCCCCTGGGCCTCGAAGTGGTTGGGAGCCTCGGTCAGCGGATAGCCGGTCTTCGAGGCCATTACCGCGATCACCCTGGCCGCGAAGCCTTCCGGGGCGTTTATCCCGGTTCCGACAGCCGTCCCGCCCAGGGCAAGCTGCTCCAACTCCGGGAGAACGTTGCGGAGGCGTGCGGCGCCGTTGGCGATCTGGGTGGCGTAGCCCGAGAACTCCTGTCCGAGCGTGATCGGGGTGGCATCCATGAGATGAGTCCTGCCCGACTTGACCACGTCGGCGAACTCGACCGCCTTGTCACCAAGCCGCGATGCCAGCGCGTCGAGGGCGGGGAGCAGGTCCTGGCGGATGCCGGCCACCGCCGCCAAATGGATCGCAGTGGGGATGACGTCGTTTGACGACTGGCCAAAGTTGACCTGGTCGTTGGGATGGACGAAGTGCGACCCCAGGGCGCCACCCAGGAGCTCGCCGGCCCGGTTGGCGATCACTTCATTGGCGTTGGTGTTGGTGGAGGTGCCCGAGCCGGTCTGGAAGATGTCGAGCACGAACTCCGAGTCGAGGGCACCCTCCATCACTTCGCCTGCCGCCGCGGAGATCGCCTGGGCGACATCAGCCGGGAGCGCTCCGATCTCCCCGGCCACCTCGGCTGCTGAGCCTTTGATCAGGCCGAGGGCCCAGATGAAACGGCGGCTGAAGCGCTGGCCGGAGATCCGGAAATTGTCTTCCGCCCGCTTGGTGGAGGCGCCGTAGTAGGCCCCTGCCGGCACTTCCACCTCGCCCATGGAGTCGCGCTCGATCCGGGTCGACATAGGGGGTGACGGTAGTGACCTGTCTGATCGACGTCCCGGCTTCGGTGTGGCCGTCTCGGTCCCAGATCCGGCCTTCTCCCCTCTGGCACTCTTACCCCTAGAATTCGCAACGAGGTGAGGGGTGTGCGGGTTGTCCGTCGATGATGCAAAGACGCCGGGTTTGCCACGGGTGACCGTGGGCATTCCGGTCTACAACGGTGAGAACTACCTCGCCGAGGCGATCGACTCGATCCTCGCCCAGTCTTTTGGCGATTTCGAGCTCCTCATATCAGACAATGCCTCCACAGATCGTACCGAGGCGATTTGTCGCGAGTTTGCATCGAGGGACCCTCGAATCGTCTACTTCCGGCAACCTGAGAATCTCGGGGCCGCCCACAACTACAACTTCGTCTTTCATAACTCGCACGGCGAATATTTCAAGTGGGCTGCACACGATGATCTCGTAGACCCACAGTTCCTCGAATTGGCGGTGGCAGCCCTTGACCTCCACCCGGAAGTGCCGCTGGTCTTCTCGAAAACGCGAAAGATCGATGAACACGGGAAAGTGGTCGGCACTTACGGCGAGACCTACGAGCAGATGCGCCTGTCGTCTCCTCGGCCGGCCGAGCGTTTTGGCGACATGGTCTGCATGCCGAACAACTGTGTAGCTCTCTTCGGACTGATGCGTAAGTCACAGCTGGCCACCACCAATTTGCACGCGGCCTATCCCGGCGCCGATCGCTGTCTCTTGGGCGAGCTAGCGCTTCGGGGTCCGGTGTATGAGATACCCGAATACCTCTTCCTTCGCCGGGATCACCCTGGCGCGTATACGCATCAGCAGAACCGGACCCGATATCGCATGGGATGGTGGGACCCGAGCCAACAGGACCGCCGTTCCTTCCCGCACTGGAGGCGACTCAAGGAGCTGAGGGGCTCTATCGAGCGGGCCAATCTTCCGTTGGCCCAACGGCTGGCTTGTTACGGACAGCTGGTCAGATGGCTGTTTGCTCCAAAGTGGTATCGCCAGCACTGGTTCAAGCTGATCGAAGACGTCGTCTGGGCAGCTTCCCTTTCGATCAGAGGGGCCAGGAAGAATGCCAATGATTCGGGGCCCCAACGCCCGAATCAGTTATCCCAAGCGGAGTGATCAGAGGGTGGCGGTTCTAGAGCTGATCAACGACCTGATCAGATACATCCCGGGACAGGTCATCCCAGCACTGATCGGGTTCGCCACGATCCCGATCATCACCAACATGTTTCCCCCGGATGTTTACGGCGACTACCGCTTGGTTCTGACCACGGTGGCGCTTCTGAGCCCGTGGGCGGGCTGGCTCTCGTATGGGATTCCACGTTTCTATCCCGAGTTCGAATCGGCCGGGCATTTGAGCTCCTTCTACGGGACGGTCATCCGGCTCCAGGCCTGGTTCCTGGTTATCTCGGCCTCCATCTGGGCGGTTGCTTTGATCGTGACGGGTCGCATCGACCAAAGCCTTGATGAGGGGCTGTTCGCGGCGGGACTGGCACTACTGGCCGCCAACGTCGCCTTCGGAACTGTTGCAGCACTGGTCCGGTCTAGACGCGAGCCTGGATGGTTCAGCTTGGCCCAGAGCTCACGAGCCGTTCTCGAACTCGCCATCGGCGTGGCCTTTGTCGTCATCATCGGCACGGGCATCTCGGGGTTCATGTGGGGATCGGTGCTTGCCGGACTTGCCGTGGTCCCGCTGATGTGGTGGCGCTCTCAACGTAACTTGCAGGTCGCATGGTCGGAGAAGATCGATCGGGGGATAGGGAAGGCCATGCTTCGTTACTCCTTCCCCCTCATCCTCAGCATGCAGGCGGTGTGGCTGCTGCGGCTGTCCGACCGCTACCTGCTCGAGTTGTTCAGGGGGAGCGCAGAGGTCGGCATTTACGCGGCCAGCTATGGGCTGGCCGAAACCGGTATCGGCACGATCACCGCGATGTTTCTTCTGCCGTTCTACGTTCTTGGGAGCCGGATCTTTGAGAACGAAGGGTCCGAGCCCGCCGGCAAGTTCATGCGCGATACGACTCGGATCTACATGCTGGTCGCAATCCCGGCCGTGGTCGGTCTCAGCGTGCTGGCCAGGCCTCTGGTCGTCCTGACCACTGGGCCGGAATACACCGAAGGCTACAGAATCGTCCCGTTCGTAGCGGCCTCGATGTTGATTCAAGGGATAGCTCACTGGAGACGGTCCGCCTTCCTGTTCTACAAGAAGACAACCACATACCTCCTCACCGCCGGGTTGGCGGCGGCGGTGAACGTTGGGCTCAACCTGATCTTGATCCCTCGCTATGGGTTCGTAGCGGCGGGAATCACGACCCTTATTGGCTATATCACACTTGACGCCACCGGCTGGTGGCTCTCGAGGCGACTCTTGCGGTGGAAGTTTCCCGTCTTGGCCGGAGCGCGCACGCTCGGAGCATCGTTGCTGATGGGCGTTGTCGTCTGGTGGTTCATGCGACTTGCACCCTTCCCACTGGTTCCGAACCTGGTGTTGGCGGTCGCCCTCGGCGTAGTGATCATGGGTGGGCTGCTCCGGCTACTCGGTGAGGTGAAGCCCGAAGACTTGCGCCAGATCAAAGACCGGTTCAGAACCAAGACTCCTGTCCCTTCAGAAGTCGACTCGGTCGAGTAATCCCCTGGCTTCTCGTCTCTTGGGTCAGACGATCACCGGGTTCGGGATCGGGACGATAAACCTGCCGCCTCCCTGAGCAAAGTCCCGGTGCTGTTCGATTATCTCGTCTTTGATGTTCCATGGCAGCACCAGGAGGTAGTCGGGAGGGTCCTCTACGACCTGCCGGGGGCTGACGATGGGAATGTGGACACCCGGCAGGTACCGACCCTGCTTTGCCGGGTTGCGATCGGCCACGTATCGAATATGGCGACGATCGAGGCCGGCATGGTTGAGCAACATGGCGCCCTTGGCGGCGGCCCCGTAGGCCGCAATCGAAGCTCCGGAGGTGATCAGGGTCTCTGTTAGATCCCGCAGCTGAGCACGAAGGCGTTCGAAGCTGAAGGCGAAGCCCGCGTAGTAGTCGTAGCGATCGAGACCGGCTGCCGACTCTTTTGCAAGAAGACTGGCGACCGTGGACGAGGCATTGCCTTCTCTGGCAAAGAACGCCCTGAGTGTGCCTCCGTGAATCGGGTGATGCTGGATGTCGACAAGCCGCAGACCATGCGGAGCAAAGAGCCGCGTGAGGCTGGTGGCGGTGAAATAGCAGTGATGCTCGTGATAGATCGTGTCGACCTCTATTCGGTCGATGAGGTCTTTGAGGTAAGGCACCTCGATCACGACGACTCCTCCGTCGCCGAGGAGGACCTCCACGGCGGCCACGAAGCCCCTCTGGTCAGGAACGTGAGCCAGGACGTTGTTGCCGATGATCACATCCGGTCGCGTCCCTTCGACCTTGAGCTCCATGGCCAATTCCATGTCGAAGAAATCACAGATTGTCGGTATTCCCCTTGCCTGGGCAGCCGACGCAGGTCCGGGTGCGGGATCGACTCCCAGGACGCCCACACCGGCTTCGACGAAGTACTGGAGCAGGTATCCGTCATTGCTCGCAACTTCGATCACCAGGTTGCTCGGCCCGAGGTCCAGCCGCTCGATGAGGCCGGTCACATTGCGTCGCGAATGCTCCAGCAAAGAGTCGGAGTATGAGGAGAAGTAGGGATAGTCCGAACCGAACAGAATCGACCGGGAAACGGTCTCCCTCGTCTGGATCAGGGAACAGGCTTCGCAGAACACCAGAGTCAAGGGGTAGAGGGGCTCCGTCTCAGAGAGCATCTCAACCGTCAGCAGAGCGTCTGCGAGCGGGACCTTCCCCAGCGACAACACTTCGCGGAGATCGCTGGCACCGCACGAGCGGCAGGCCCGGATCACTTCATAGGCCGGAAGCTCGCCGGGGATCGAAGTGTCGGGCGCGGTCAGCGAATGCATCTGCCTGCCGCCTGCGCCGGGGCACTCCCAAGCCATGTGTACCAAGCTGACGCTGCACAGCGCGCGCAAGCTCCGCGCCCCACTCCAACCTCCCTGATCCCTGGGCCCCCTTGGCTTGGCAACATCTTAACGGCCCGGCATCATCTCCAACAGTGACATTTGGGGACCGGAGGCGAGCCTCCAGACCTAGCTGGGGGCGGTGGCCAGGCGAACGGGGAGCCCGGCCCCGGCGCGCGTGGCCAACATGAGCCGTGCGCCTAAGTTCGAGGTTTGTGTAGTCGGCGGAGGCCTTGTGGGACTCGCCACCGCCAGGGCCCTGCTGGACAACTACCCGTTCGCCTCCCTTCTCCTCCTCGAGAAGGAGCCCGACGTGGGCCGGCACCAGAGCAGCCATAACAGCGGCGTCGTCCACTCGGGCCTGTACTACAAGCCTGGATCGCTCAAGGCTCGCCTCTGTGTCGAAGGCAGACGCGCCTTGGTCCGTCTCTGTGAGGACGCCGGTATACCGTTCAATCGGTCGGGAAAGGTCGTCATTGCCACCGACAAGTCCGAACTGCCTGCCCTCGAAGAGCTGGAGCGGCGCGGCGGGGCCAACGGGCTGGAGGGACTCCAGCGTGTCGGGCCGGATGGCATCCGCGATCTAGAACCGGCCGCAACCGGGATCGCAGCCCTGCACGTTCCCGAGGCCGGAGTGACCGATTTCCCTGCCGTCGCAGAACTGCTGGCTCGCCAGCTCATCAGGGATGGAGTCACCATCTGCACGTCTTCTCCCGTCGATGCAGTCCGTCATGACACCGATGGGGTGACCATCCGCTCGGCCGATCGGGAGTGGTCTGCCCGCGTCTTGGTCAACTGTGCCGGCCTCCACTCCGACCGAATCGCGGCGATGGCCGGGCTCAAGCCCAGCGTGAGGATCGTTCCCTTCCGTGGCGAGTACTACCGATTGAGGAACGAGGCGGACGGGCTAGTGAGGGGACTGATCTATCCGGTGCCCGACCCTCGCTTTCCGTTTCTGGGTGTGCATTTCACGCGAGGTATCGACTCGAACGTCGAGGTGGGGCCAAATGCCGTCCTGGCGCTTGGCCGCGAGTACTACCGCGGGGCGAAGCCAGACTGGGCCGAGGTGCGTTCGATTCTTCGATATCCGGGGTTCCGCAAGCTGGCCCGGCGCAACCTGTGGTCCGGTGCCATGGAGATTGTCAACTCGAGATCGAGGCAGTTGTACGCACGGCTCGCCCGAAGGCTCGTGCCCGCATTGGATAGCTCCGACCTCGAGCCTGGAGGAGCCGGCGTGCGGGCTCAGGCAGTGGACGCGGATGGCAAGCTGGTGGATGACTTCGTGATCGAGTTCGCCGGCTCAACGGTCCATGTCCTGAACGCCCCATCACCTGGGGCGACCGCCAGCCTTGCCATCGGGCGTTACATAGCCGCCCAGGTCAAGACCGTGGTTGCACTTTGAGTACGAGGTCATGCAAGGAGATTGGAGCCCAGCGCACCACGTCTGCGCTACCACCCGTAGCCGAGTTTCTCCACATCATCCCTCGTCACACTTCGAAAGTGGTCGACCAGGTCGGGCGAGAAGAATTCGACCCACTCGCCGGGAACTCCCTTTCGGAAATGGTGGTAGGGGTCCTCGACACCTTGATGGCGGCCACCAGCGACGGCCGAAAAGGAGTGCCTAGTAGTGAGTCCCTCGAAAGCATCTTGGGGAATGTTGATCTCGAGGTGGGCCAGGAGGCTGCCCAAAAACACCCGATGGTCCGCGGCAAGGTCCTCATATCGAAAGAGCTTCGCGCTCGAGTCCAATTCTGCTGACACCCACGAGACCTGACTTGCGAAGAACCCGACATCGTCCATCCAGTCGAGGAGGAGATGGAGGCCATCCTCGAGGCCCATTGCGCGCAGTCGTGGTCTTAGTTCCGCCACCTCCTCCGTTGGCCGATGGGAGTAGCGCATCGCGAAGTAGAAGGACACAAGGGCATCACGTGGGTCTCGCATGACGTAGAAGGCCCGGTATCGCTCGGGTTTAGAGATGGCCATATACGTCGGATAGTCGATGTAAAGGGCCGTAACGATGGTCCGCTTCGGAAAGGGCGTTGCCAACCGCGCGCGCCTATGTCCGATTTCGCGATATGGCTCGATCGCCAGCCCCGTGTGACGCCATACGTCTGGATCAGTGAATACCCCGCGAAACCACTGGCTGGCCGCCCGCTGGATGGAGCAGTGATAGATATTGTCAAAAGGGGAGCGCTCGGCGACTTCCACTCCGTCGGGCTGCGTGCGTGGACGCTGGCGAGCCACCCTTAGACCGGCCCGACGAATGCTCCGCGCCTTGGCCTTGATCCGTCCCGTGAAATGCTGAATTGCCATGGATGTGACCCTTTGTCGATCCCAATACGGGTGCTAGAGCTGGGCGGTCCCTGCTTCCGTCACCCGAAGGTCGCTTGTGACCCGCCCGGCCTCTTGCTCCTTCAGGAGCCACCTGATGCGAAGCAGGCTGCCCAGGAAGTCGGTCTCGGGGGTTCCATACGTCGTGAATGCCTTGTAGAGCTCTAGCGCCCCCTCCGGGACGGTCCACTGCGGCTGAAAGGCCGGCACGAGTGAGAAGATCTTGGCGGCGTCGACTCGATAGTCCCTGATATCAGGGCCGGCCTGGTCAGCAAGCTCGACTGTGCTGTTGGGAACCGTCTCCTCCACGATCTTCGCCACCTGGTGGATCTGATAGTTCTCACCAGGCTTGGCGATGTTGAGCACTTGGTTGTGGACGGCTTCCCGGGGTGCCCTGAGCACCGCCGAAAAGGCCCGCGAGATGTCTTCGATGTGGATCAGCGGCCGCCAGGGAGACCCGTCTGACTTCATGAGGACCCGCCCTTGATAGACCGCGTATCCCACCAGGTTGTTGATCACTAGGTCGGCCCGGAGCCTGGGCGATGCCCCGTACGCGGTGGCATTGCGGAGATAGGTGGGGCTGAAATCGTCGTCAGCCAGCTCCCGCAGGTCGTCCTCCACTTTGATCTTCGACCACCCATACGGAGTCACAGGGTTCGTCGGTGATTCCTCATCCACCACCCCGCCAGGGGAGGCGCCGTAGATCGAACAGGACGAAGAGAACACGAACCGCTCGACCCCTGCGGCCTTGGCGAGAGTCGCTATACGAGTGGAGGCCAGATGATTGATCGCGTACGTCGTCTCGGCATGAAGATCACCCACCGGATCGTTCGAGATTCCGGCCAAATGGCACACAGCCTCGATGCCTTCGAAGTCCCCGACCTGCACGTCGCGCACGTCCTTGCGGATGCTGGGAACGTCGGGAACGTCGGGGCCAAAAGTGCATTCTTCGAACATGTAGTTGTCCAGCCCCACAACATCGAAGCCATCCCTCTGGAGTACACCAGTGAGGATCGAACCGATGTAGCCACGATGACCGGTTACGAGCACGCGCATGCTTCTACTCCCACGTCTTCCAGGGTGCCCGCCCGGACCGCCACAGCTCTTCCAGGAGGACCTTGTCGCGAACGGTGTCCATGCACTGCCAGAAGCCTTGGTGGCGATAGGCGACAAGTTGGCGGTCTTTGGCGAGCCGCTCGAGAGGATCCGCTTCCCACTGGGTCGAGTCATCCTCGATGTACTCGAAGATCCCAGGCTCGAGCACGAAGAAGGCCCCGTTGATCCAAGCGTCCAGGATGGGCCGATCGGAGACCTCCGCCACACGATCGCCCACCAAGCCGAGCTGACCGAATCGCGCGGGAGGGTGGACCGCAGTGACCGTGGCGAGCTTGCCGTGCGATCGATGAAACTCAAGGAGGGCATCGAGGTCGACGTCGGACACGCCGTCTCCCCAGGTCAGCATGAAGGGGTCCCCTCCCAGAAAAGGCTCCAGCCGCTTGATCCGACCGCCCGTGTTCGTGTTGATCCCGGTCTCGATGAGGTCGACGACCCACCGTTCCGGGGAGTCGGCGCCATGGGTCTCCACGCTCCCACTCGAGAGGTCGACCCTGAGGTTGCTCCGATTCGAGTGGTAGTCGGCGAAGTACTTCCGGATCAGATCACCCTTGTATCCGAGGGCAACCACGAACTCGGTGTGGGAGTACCTGGCGAAGTGCAGCATGATGTGCCACAGAATCGGCACTCCGCCGATCTCGACCATGGGCTTGGGACGCACCTCGGTTTCCTCAGCCAGCCTGGTCCCTTGCCCGCCGGCGAGTATCGCGACCTTCATCGTTGGCCCTCGAAGAGCGGCCAGCTCTCGTGTCCAGGGGGGACCAGCTCGACAGCGCGCGGCCAGGAGATGGCAAAGAACGGGTCGTCGAACTTGATTGCCCGGACTGCTTCTGGCGTGTATTCGTTGCTGGTGAGGTAAAAGACCTCGGTATTCGGTTCCAAGGTCAAGTAACCATGGGCACAGCCCTCCGGTACCCAGACCGATCGATGGGAGTCCGCGCTCAACTCGGTACCTTCCCATTGCCCGAACGTCGGAGAATCAGGGCGCACATCGATCGCAACGTCGAAGACAGATCCCCTGGTGCAGCGCACCAGCTTGGTCTCGGCGAACGGCGCAATCTGGTAGTGGATCCCACGCAAGGTTCCGACCTGTGGGCTGAACTGGATGTTCGACTGGGCCCACTCGGCCTTCAAGCCTGCATCGGCAAAGTCATCGGCGCACCATGAACGGGCAAAGAATCCGCGATGATCCACGACCGGCTCGAGCTCGATGATCGTGACACCCGCCACGGCTCCGGGCAGGAACTTCACTATTCGATTCCTGCCAGTTCGGCTTCGGACACTCCGACGGCCCTCGTCTCGGGATGAAGTCCGAGCCCATCGAGCATCTCGGTGATCTCGGGGACGTAGATGGGGTTCATCACAATCACCAGGTCAGGGCTCAGCTGCTGAAGCTGGGACGGTCCGACGATGAGATGGCCGGAGCCCGGCAGGTACAGGTTCTGTTTGAAGGGGTTGATGTCGACTGCTCCCGCGATCGACTCGTTCCGCTCGATTGCAGACAGGAAGCCCACCGCCTTGGAGCTCGCTCCCCAGAGCATGACCGTCTTTCCCTGTTCGTGGGCCCGATCGATGGCGCGCCGCCAGATCTCGGTTGAGGCAGCGGCCTTGGCGGTGAACTCCGTCGCCGCCTCGACCACTTGCGTCACGGCGTTCTCGTCGACGCTCAGATCAACGGCGCCGACCTTGGCATCGATGAGCAGGTACTGATCGTCAAAGCCCTTCTGCAGCCGCAACACGCCGAAGCCCACCGACCGAAAGAGGTTCGACAAGGAAGCAAGTGTGAAGTATGAGCAGTGCTCGTTGTAGACATCCCAGAACGCGCCTTCGGCCAGGATCCGGTCCGCATCCGGGATCTCGAAGAAGACGACTGCATCGGAGTGCCCTGCTGAGATCCTGGTCAGTCCGACAAATTCGGCAACCGGCCCGATGTGCTCCAGCGTGTGCCTGCAGCAGATCAGATCCCCTGTGAGATCCGTGTGGTCCGCATCGAAGTATTCCTTCAGGACCTTGATGTCGAGGTCGGTGGCCGCCCGCTCCGGATCGAAGCTGGGATCGATACCAAGACCTCGAGCTCCTGCCTGCCGGCAGATCCGCTCGAGGAACGATGCTTTGCCACAGCCGATCTCGAAGACCAAGCGGCCGGTCAGGTCGTAGTCGTTGATCAGATGATCGACCAACTCTTGCTCGAACACCCTGAAACGTGGCGAGTGTGCCTGACTCTCCTCGTACGGCTGGGTGTAGTCCACACTGTCCGGCGAGAACTTCGCATTGAAGATGAAGGCACAGTGCTGGCACACCACGAGTTGCAGGTCGCCCCGGGGGTAGGTGACCGCCTCCTCCGGTGTGGTCATGAGAATCAAGCTCGAAAGGGGGATGCCGTCCACCTCGTAGATCGATGTGAGGTCCTTTGATCCGCACGCCCAGCAGGATTCGGCTGCACCAGACATTGGAGTCACCAAACCTTCCAGGGTGGGGAGCTACTCGACCAGAGTTCCTGGAGAGTTGCGATGTCTCGCAAGGTGTCCACGCCGTGAAAGAAGCCCTCGTGTCGATATGCCATCAACTCGCCATCCTTGGCCAACCGAGCAATCGACTCCGGAGAGATCGGCTCGTCGTCGCCAGTGATGTACTCGAAGACCCCTGGTTCGAAGACCATGTAGCCGGCAAAGACCCACCCGGCTTCCATCGGCTTCTCGGAGAACTCGACCACGAGGTCGCCATCCAGCCTCAGCTCGCCGAAGCGAGGTGAGGGGTGGGCCGCGGTCACAGTGGCGATGCGCCCGTGCGAACGGTGGAAGTCGAGGAGCGCGATCAGGTCGATGTCGCCGACTCCGTCGCCAAATGTCGCCATGAAGGGCTCGTGACCGAGTTGTGGTGACAGGCGCTTGATCCGCCCGCCAGATTGCGTTCCCAGGCCGGTGTCGATCACATCAACGACCCAGTCTGCAATGTCTGGAGGGGTCGCAATCTCTACCTTGCCGGTCGCCACGTGGATGCGGACGTCGTGCTGGGCGACGTGATAGTCCATGAAGTACCGCTTGATGAGGTCGCCCCGGTAGCCGGCCGCCACGATGAACTCCGAGAACCCGAAGTGGGAGTAGTGGGACATCACATGCCAGAGGATCGGCCGCTCGCCGATCTCGATCAGGGGCTTGGGCCCGACCTCAGTGGTACCGGCGAGTCGGTTTCCTACCCCGCCGGCGAGGATCACAGTCTTCATACGCGGGCAAACACCGCCGAGACACAAATGAAGCGATGCCCGTTCGACCCCCTGCGAATGCACATCGCGAAAGGTTCCGCGCCCACTGTTCCCACCCCTACTCCCTTGTCTCGGGCATGACAAACAGACCTGA
>DATBKE010000184.1:0-9479 GCA_036556085.1 Acidimicrobiia bacterium
GCCATCGCGTGCATGACTTGCTCGTTGGCCGTTCGAAACCGCCGGCTGCGCGAACCCTTGTAGCCCTTGGCCCGGTCGAGCACCTTCTTATGAGACTTCTTGGCGTGTACCGCCCTCTTTACTCGTGCCATGAATCACATCCCCAAGAGCTTCTTGGCGTTCTTGGCATCGCCTGGAGCCAGCTCCACCTCGCCCGAGCGGCGTCGGAAGGTGTCTTTGCCCTTGGCCAGCTTGTAATGATTCTTACCTGATTGGCGACGCAAGAGCCGACCGGTTCCGGTCACCTTGATGCGCTTCTTGGCGCCGCTGTGGGTCTTCATTTTGGGCACGATCTCTACTCCTCGGCGGCCGCTTCGGCAGCGGGCGCGGTCTCGACAGGCGGCTCGGTTGCTGAATCGTTCTCCTGCGAGTTGGCTTCGGGTCGGCGCTGGCGCCGGGAGGGAGCAAGGACCATCGTCATCAATCGGCCTTCCTGTGCGGGAGCCTGCTCGACGGTGGCTTGGTCGCCTACTTCGGCCACCAATCGGTCGAGGAGACGGCGTCCGAATTCGGGCCTCTCCTGCTCCCGTCCCCGGAAACGAACCGTGACTTTCACCTTGTCACCCTCACCCAGAAACTCGAGGGCTCTGCGGCGGGTGATCTCGAAGTCGTGGTTCTCGATCCGGGGCGCCATTCGCAGCTCTTTGACGACGGTGCGTTTCTGATTCTTGCGTGCTTCTCGCTCCCGCACCGATTGCTCGTACTTGTACTTCCCGTAATCCATCAAGCGGCACACGGGAGGTTTCGCCTCGGGAGCCACCTCCACCAGATCCAGACCCAGCTGATCGGCCAACCACAGGGCCTCGGCCAGCTTCTTCACTCCGATTTGGGAGCCATCGGGTGCCACCAGGCGCACCTCTGGTGCTCTTATGTAGCCATTCACTCGCAATTCAGCGATGTTGCAACCTCCATGTTTTGGTTCACTCTTATCAACAAAAAAGCAGCAGAACCAGCCTGCTGCTTCCCTAAAGCCGTTCCTCGTGGTTCAACCAAAGTGGATAAACCGCTCGGTTTGGGGGACTTATTCCCCTCGACCGCGGACGCACCGATCGGTGGCCGGGTGGGAAGCAGGCTGCCTCCGCTTGGCATCTCTGTTGTGTCGACATCGTAGCCGACCCCGGTCTGGTTCAAGAATTGCCCACCCGAGAAACGAGGTCCACCACAGCCGCGGCGGCTTCGGAACCCTTGTTAGCCGGGCCTGGTTCCGAGCGGGCCATGGCCTGGGCGAGGTCGTGGGCGGCGAGCACCGCATTCCCGACCGGACGGCCGCCCATAAGGCTGGCTTGAGTCAGCCCGGCGGCGGACGACCGCACGATGACGTCGTAATGATCGGTTTCGCCTTTGATCACGGCCCCGACGGCGATTACCCCGTCGCATCCGTCCTTCAAGAGGGTCACAGCTGCCGCCGGCAACTCCCAGGCGCCAGCCACCCGGAGAATGTCGACCTGTTGCACGCCCGCCCGCTCCAAATAGGAGAGTGTGCCCTCGAGCAAGCGCTTGGTGACCGCCTGGTTGAAATCTGAAACGGCGACGCCGATCCGCATCGCTCTAGGGTCGAGGCGGCGTTCCCATTCGGTGATCTTCACGGCTCACCCAGATGGCCCAGCTTGTCGACCTTCGTTTGCAGGTAGCGCTCGTTCTCTGGATTTGGCGAGATCAAGAGCGGAATGCGTTCGATGATCGAGAGCCCATAGCCCTCGATTCCAGCCCGTTTAGTGGGGTTGTTAGTCAGCAAACGCATCGAGCGGACGCCGAGGTCGTAGAGGATCTGGGCTCCCTGGCCATAGTCGCGAGCATCGATTGGGAGCCCGAGGTCCTGATTGGCTTCGACCGTGTCCCGGCCCAGATCCTGGAGGTTGTACGCCTCGAGCTTGTGGAGAAGCCCGATCCCGCGTCCCTCGTGGCCCCGAATGTAGAGGAGCACTCCCCGCCCTTCCGCGGCGATCTTGGACAAAGCGAGATCGCGCTGGGCACCGCAGTCACATCGAAGGCTGGAGAAGATGTCGCCAGTCAGACATTCGGAGTGAACCCTCACCAGCACCTCTTCGCCATCGCCGATGTCGCCCATGACCAGCGCCAGGTGCTGGCGATCGTCGACCAGCGAGCGATAACCAATGGCTCGGAAAACTCCCTGCGGTGTGGGCAGGCGGGCCTCGACAACTCGCTCAACCAGCTTCTCATGCTGGCGGCGATAGGCAATGAGGTCGGCGATGGTGCCGAGCAATAGGGAATGCTCCTTGGCGAAACGCTCCAAATCGGGAAGTCGGGCCACGGTGCCATCGTCGTTCATGACCTCGGCCAGAATCCCGGCCGGATAGACGCCGGCAAGCTTGGTGAGGTCGATAGCGGCTTCGGTATGGCCGGCCCGCTTCAGCACTCCCCCCTCGACGTATCGCAGTGGGTAGACGTGCCCCGGGCGGGCGAGATCGAGGGGGCCTGAGGCAGGATCAAGCAAAACAGCGATGGTGCGAGCGCGATCAGAAGCCGAGATCCCGGTGGTGGTGCCTTGTCTCGCATCGACCGAAATCGTGAAGGCAGTTCGCCGGACATCAGTGGAGTCCCGCACCATCATCGGCAACTCGAGCTCATCCAGGCGCTCCCCCAGCATCGGCACGGTCAAGATCCCGGAGGAATGCCGGATCATGAAACCCAGGTGAACCGGAGTCGCGGCCGACGCAGCGAGCACAAGGTCGCCCTCGTTCTCGCGGTCGGCATCATCAACGACAATGACCATTTCGCCGCGGCCAATAGCCGCGATCAGATCGACGACCGGAGCAAAGGTCATACGGCCTCCTCGCGGGCTTGCAAAAGCCTTTCGAGGTATTTGGCAAGCACGTCGAACTCCAGGTTCACCTGCTGCCCGGCTTGCCGCAACCCGAGATTGGTGACCTCTAGGGTGAAAGGGATCAAAGCCGCTTCGAAACCTGTTTCGGTCAACGAGGCGATGGTAAGAGCGACTCCGTCTACGGCGATCGATCCTTTCTCAACCAGGTAGCGACGAAAGCGCGGGGAAACATCAACCGCGATTCTGCGGCCCAGTCCTTCGGGGGTGGTCTTCGATACGGCTCCGAAGGTGTCGATATGACCTTGGACCACATGCCCGTCGAGGCGGCCGTCGACGCGCAGCGGACGTTCGAGGTTGACCCGATCTCCGGCCAGGAGGGCTCCGAGGTTGGTGCGCCGGAGTGTCTCGGAGACGACGTCCAGGCCGAAGGTGGAGTCGACCTGCTCGGTCACCGTCAGGCAGACGCCGTTGACCGCGATCGAGTCGCCCGGGTTGAGCTCGGGAGCCAGGTCCGCCTCCACAAACAGGCGGCGACCGTCATCGGTGCCGCCGATCTGACGGACTGTTCCCAGCGACTCGATGATGCCGGTAAACATTGCTCAGCCCGGCGTGAAGTCGACCCTGAGGTCATCCCCGAGTAGGGTGACCGAATCGACCGTCACCGGGCGGGCGTTCTCCAGAGTTGACCACACCCCATCGAAAAGCGAGCGCCCAAATCCACCGGCGACCATAGCTCCGAAGTAAAACACACCCCGGTTCACCAGATTCCCGGCCCAGAGCGAGCGGGCCAGACGTGGTCCTCCCTCCACCAGCAACGCCAGGAGGCCCTCTCGGGCCACGAGACGCAGGACATCGGTGAGCTCGCCGCTCGTTTGCTCGATGATCAGCGGATTACGGGCCCAGATCCGAGCGTCGGATGGCAAGGAACGTTGGCCCACGACGATCACTGGACGCGGCTGAAAGCCATCGTGATCGGGCAGGCGAACGTCGAGTGAGGGGTCATCGGCGATCACGGTGCCGGCCCCCACCATCACGGCGTCATTTTCGGCCCGAATTCGATGAGCGTCGGTCCTCGCTTCGGGACCGGTAATCCATTGCGAGGTCCCGTCGGCGGCGGCAACCTGTCCATCGAGAGTCGCAGCAAGTTTGAGGGTGACAAAGGGCAAGCCAGTGCGCCGATGGTGAAAATAGGCGGGATCGATTAACTCTCCCGGCCCCACATTCGTCAACACTTCTAACCCCGCCCCCCGGAGCCGGTCGATTCCCTTCCCTTGCACGCGAGAGTCCGGGTCCAAGGCACTGACGACCACCCGAGCGATACCGGCCGCGAGGAGTGCATCCACACAGGGCGGAGTCCTCCCCTGATGGATGCAGGGCTCAAGGGTCACCACCACCGTCCCGCCCCGCGCCCGGTCCCCGGCGGCAGATAGGGCGACCACCTCGGCGTGGGGCGATCCCGGGCCCGGGTGTGAACCCAGGCCGACGACTGCGCCTGAGGCATCGATAACGACGGCTCCGACTCTGGGATTGGGGTGGGGGTGTGTCGCCCGGGCGAGCTCGGCTGCCCGGTCCATGGCCTCGTCCCAGCGCGACGTCACCTCAACCGGTACGGCGGTCGATCTCGAACGACGATCCGGTCCGCTTCTTGGCGAATTCCTTCATCTCCACGGCAACCGCCGAGGCCTCCCATTGCGAGGTGATCGGTCGCAGAACGTTGGAAGCCACTCCCATCGATATCGACACCATCGGAAATGCATAGCGTTCGCCACGACGGTCGATCACTTCGATGTAACCGCGCAAGGCGTCGGCCGTGTCGTAATTGTCGAGGATTCCGTCGTCGAAGGTCTCGATGACCCGCTTGCAGTACTCCTCGGCCTTTTCCGCCGAGACCAGGGCGACAAAGTCGTCGCCTCCGATGTGTCCCACGAAGGCGTCGGGTTCACCGATGGCTTCCGTGGCTTCGACCATGCACCGCGCGCAGAACCGAATGACTTCGTCGCCGCGCATGAATCCGTAGTGATCGTTGAATGCCTTGAAATTGTCGAGGTCGCAGTGGATGAGGGCAAAACTGGCGCCACTCTCGATTCGCTGCTCGATCTCGGCACCGATTCGGAAGTTGCCGGGGAGCCCTGTCAGCGGAGAAAGGTCTCTGGCGGCCTGGGTTCGCCGCAAGACAGCCTTTACCCGCGCCACGAGCTCGGAGATGTCGAATGGCTTGGTGATGTAGTCGTCCGCCCCGAGCTCGAGTCCCTTGACCCGGTCTTCCGGTAGACCCCGCGCCGTAAGCAGGATGACCGAGGTGTTGCCGGTGGTGCCGTGGGATCGAATCCGGCGGAGGGCAGTCAACCCGTCCATTCTCGGCATCATGATGTCGAGCAGGATCAATTCCGGTGCTTCGATCATCGCCTTGTCGACGGCCTCGCGCCCATCTTCGGCTGTATCGACTTCGTAGCCCTCGAGTTCGAGGTTGATTTTCACCACCGAGAGGATGTCGGGGTCGTCGTCGACGACGAGTATGCGTTCGCTCATTCCCTTGCCTCGAGCGTGGCTCTCAAACTTCTGATCGCGGCCGCCGGGTCGGGGTCGCCAAAGACCGCGGTGCCGGCCACGAAGATATTGGCGCCGGCATCCCGCGCAGAACCAATAGTGCTAGCCGTGATGCCGCCATCTATTTCGATATCGGCCGAAAGCCCATGGGACTCAATCCAATTCCGGGCCTCCTCGACCTTGCCCAACACTTCGGCGAGAAACGACTGGCCGCCGAATCCAGGGTTTACCGACATGATGAGCACGATCGAGACCAGCTCGAGAAAGGGAAGAACCGCTCCGATAGGGGTCGGAGGCGATAACACCAGCCCGAACTCAAGTCCCGCCTCTCGGGCCTGAGCAGCAGCCCGCGTGGGATCGGGGATCGCCTCGATATGCATGGTCACCAGGTCGGCGCCGGCCTGGGCCAGCTCGGTCAGGTAAGCATCGGGATTTGTCGTCATCAGGTGGCAATCGAACTTCATGGCGCTTAACGGCCGCAAGGAGGCGATGATCGGTATGCCAAAGCTGAGGTTGGGGACAAAATGCCCGTCCATGACGTCGAGGTGGAGGAGATCGGTTTCTTTCTCGACTTCCGCCACCTGTTCGCCGAGCCGGGAAAAATCGGCCGCCAGCAAGCTCGGGGCGATCCGAAAGGGGGCCATTCGGGCTTGGATTGTATCGGGCCAGTCCAGAGCGCTCTGGTTGCGACGGCCTCCCCTTGGTGGGTCAGCGACCGACGACGGGTGCACTTCGCCAACCGCGCGACCAGGCTCGGCCGGTCATCTCGTTCTTGCCGGCGGGACGAACCCTCTGCAACTCCATTGCTCGACCGCCCGATCCCACCAGCAGCCGTTCGCTGTCTGACCAGAACTCGCCTGTCGCCAGCTCCTCGTCAGTTTCTCGGGCCGATGTGATGCCAACCCGATTCCCGTCCACGACAAAGAAGGCGCCGGGTTTGGGAGTGAGGGCACGAATCTTCCGAACGTTTTGCTCGGCGCTCTGGCTGAGATCGACATGTCGATCATTGGCACTGAGGCGGCGGGCGTAAGTGGCCTTGGTCCCGTCTTGGGCCACGGCTTCGATTTCGCCGGCGACCAAGCCAGGAATGGTGTTCACCAACAGCGAGGCAGAGAGTGTGGCCAGTCGGGTCGTCAATTCTCCCGCTGTTTCCTCGCCGCCGATCACAACTGAACGGGCTGCCAGGACCGGCCCGGTATCGAGCCCTTCGTCGAGTTGCATGAGGGAAACCCCTGTCTCCTCATCGCCAGCAGCGATGGCGGCAGCAACTGGAGCAGCTCCTCGCCACCTAGGCAACAACGAGAAATGGAGATTGACGAAACCGTGCCTAGGTCTCGCCAGGGCACTCACAGGAATGATCACTCCGAAGGCCACGACTACCGCCAGGTCGACGGCAAGCAACGGACCATCGATGTCGGCGGGCCTGGCGGCCTCGACGACTGGAAGTCCCCTGGCCAGGGCGGCGACTTTGACCGCCGAAGGCTGGGGGTTGCCGCTGCGGGCCCGGGGTCGGTCCGGCCGGGTGACGACCGCGCTTACCTCGACGGCGTCCGCCAGGTGGTCAAGAGTGGGCACAGCGGCAGCGGGTGTTCCCAAGAAGATGGCGCGTACCTTGGTCACGCCTCCAGTCCGAGAGCTTCCTCGCGAAGGGTTTTCAAGGCCTGCTTGCGAACTTTCTTCTCGAGGCGCTCGATCAGGAGAATGCCCCGCAGGTGGTCGATCTCGTGTTGGAGGACCCGGCCGAGGAGACCATCTCCGAAGTACTCAACGGCCTCCCCCTCGATGTCGAGGCCTCGGGCTCGCACATATCCGGGGCGGGTGATCGGCCAGTAGTGCCCGGGCACTGACAGGCATCCCTCCTCGTACTCGTAGTCCCCGTCACTCTCGATTAGCTCGGGATTGATCAAGACCCTGGCGCCCTTTTCATCCTGGGCATCGAAGACGATCACTGCTCGGGAGACCCCAATCTGCGGAGCGGCCAGCCCCACTCCGGGGGCGGCGTACATGGTCTCGATCATGTCTGTCACCAGTTTCCGGACGCCCGTGTCGATCTCCTTCACCGGGGAGGCAGGCATGCGAAGAACCGGATCACCAAAACGACGAATAGGGAAAAGAGCCATATCGAAGCGGCGTAATTATGACGTTGACGACCGCGGTTAGAGGTCGATCGGGTCGGAGTCGATACGCACCACCGTGCCCGCTTCCCGCCATTGCTGAATCAGAGATCGCAGGGATAGACGCACGGATCCAAGATCACGTCCCTGAAGCAGCCACCGCTGAGCGGGTTCGCCCGAGGCAGTCACCCGGGCCATCGGACCCAGGACACTGACGCCGGACGCAATCCTCCGAAGCCCTTCATCTGACGGCGCCACCGGACCCCGGGTCTCGATGATCAGCAATTGACCGGCCGGGGGCAAACCGAGTTGGCGGCGGCTCTCTACCTCGGCGGCGAGGAAGGGCATTGGGTTTCCCGATCGGAGAGCTGTGATCACGGGGTGATCGGGCAATGAAGTCTGAACCAGGCCCCGGCCCGATGGACCCTCGACCTTGCTCACGAGCCGAGCGAGGATCCGCAAGGCCTCCTCCGAAGCCCGGTAATGAGTTCCCAGAATGAGGCCGTCAGCATCGACTGCCACCGTCAGAGATTGGCTCGTGAGATCGGCGAGATCGGCCTCGCTCCCCACCGTCACCCGAGCGAAAATGTCGCCATCGAGCCGTCTTCCCAACTCCTCGGCAATGCGACCAACTCCCGCCCCCATCGGCACGAACTTCTCACTCCCACAAACCTGACACGGGCCCAGAGTTGCACCGCAACGGACGCAGTTGGTACCGGGCTCGGGCCTCGAGCCACAAACTGAGCAGCGG
Source organism: Acidimicrobiia bacterium (assembly GCA_036556085.1). Classification (GTDB taxonomy): domain Bacteria; phylum Actinomycetota; class Acidimicrobiia; order Spongiisociales; family ZC4RG35; genus JACCTH01. The sequence continues at coordinate 8,237 of DATBKE010000184.1, forward strand.
CGAAGCGTGCGGCATTGCCGGCACCGAAAGGCCGGCGCATAGCTGCGCCGATGAGCGAAGACGAAGACATGTCCGCCTCGCTGGGCGACGGCCTTGATCGCCCCCAGCGCTCTCAAAGTCACAAAACCCGATTGTCGCTCCTCGCGGCGACGATCGACGATTTCGACCGGCGGCCAGGTCCGGCGCCCGCTCTGAATCACCGAAGGACCCGCCGCCACGGTCTCGGTGGTGGGCGTCGGCCCGATGAAGACAAGGCCCAGGCCAGCCACGCTGGCTCGGGTGCGGGCCAGGTCCCGCACGGAGATGGTTGGGGTTTGACGATCCTTCATCGCCCTCCGGCCCTCTTCGACAACGGCGATCGCCCCCAAGCCGGCGACCTGCCATGTGGAAATACGGGGCGTGCCGATTAGCAGGCGCCCTGGCAACTGGCAGGCCGCCCAAGCCAAGGTGACTTCGGCTGCAGAGTGATCGGCGGAAACGACCACCACGGCTTCGCCGAAGATCCTGGCCGCGAAGTCACCCAAGGCGGCTGCCTCGGCCCCCGTGGCGACGATCGCCATCAGGCTCAGGCGGGACCGAAGGATTGGGCTTGCCAGGGCCTCGAGCCACCCGACGTCGGACGACGACGTCAGGAAAACGGCGGATGGGCGGCGCTTCCCTTCGGCGATCGCGGTCGCCAACCCCCCCAGCGGATGACCATTGGTCACCTTCGTCGCCTCATGTCCCGGCTCGGCCGGCAGCCGGTTAGCGAGGTTCGGAGGGGTCGTTCTTTCGAGGAGGACCGCTAAGGGGGCGACATACCGGTTTGCTGCCCAGTGCAGCGCGCGCAGCAGGCTGTCATCGAAGAGGGGGTATTTCATCACCAGCGGCCCGATGGGCCTCAACTTGTCCAGCGCCCGCGGGGATTTCTTCGCCAGTTCGACCACGTAGCCCCGGGTTCGCCTACCTCCCAGCGGCACCCGGACCAACGAACCGATTGAGGTCTCCTGAGCCCGCTCGGGGGGAAGGGAGTACCAGAACCCCTGATCGACCGCGAAGCTGGGTACGGCGGGCACGACCCGCGCCACGCTCCATTCTGTGGGCTGGGAGATAGGCAGAGGCGCCCTCCGAACCCTGGGTTCGTGGTTGGTCAGAGAGAGGAGGCGGCCGTGGCCAGGTCGGTGGCCACCGCAGTGGACTCCCAGGGGAATTCGGAGCGTCCGAAGTGGCCGTAAGCCGCGGTGGGTCGGTAGATCGGCCGACG
>DATBKE010000185.1:0-1926 GCA_036556085.1 Acidimicrobiia bacterium
ACCTCGTACTTCTCGTGAATGGTCAGCACTCGCTGGCGCAGGAGGAATCGATCGCGGTCGAAGACCTCGTCCGACGACTCCATCGATGCCGCCCGCGGCGAACGACTCGCGGACGTCGCCGGAGGCTGGTACGGTGAATCCTCGACGTCGAGGGCCGGCGGCGGTGGAGAAGCGACCCTTCGGGCGGGGGCGGCGGGCGGCGGAATCGACGGCGGGGAAATGGGGACGCCGCATTTCCTGCAGCTCGCCTGAGCGAGCTGCATGAAACCACACTTGGGACAGCGGGTCGTTCGGGGCATCGGATTGTCCTTGGGTTTCGATCAGGATCGCGCCGGGAAGGGCGAAATGCAAACGTCTATGAGTCCGCTCGGGCTGAGGGCTCCTCTCACTGCGCTGGGGCCCCTGTACCATTTCCCTCGTCACCTATGATGTGACATCCCGGCCACCCCGCCGGGAACACCAAATGGGGCCCGAGTGCTGCGAGCACCTGGGGTGGACCTGTGTCCCGGCGGGGAAAGCCGAGGTGCACTTCCCGTGGGGAGTTGCGCCGCGAGCGCCAGTACAGGGGCGAAGCAGCACCAAGGCGCGGACCGGATTTCACAGGTGAGGTGAATTCGACATGACCAATGGATACGTTCTGTTCGCTGGCATCGACTATGGCAGTGAGTTCCACCAGGTCTGCCTGCTCGACCGTGAAGGCGGAAAGTTGGCGGAGTTTCGAATCGAGCATTCGGCGAAGGGGGTTGACGGTCTTGTCCGTTCTCTCCTGCAACATGGCCACTCTGAACCCAACCGATGCGCGGTCGCCATTGAGCTGACTCACAGCGCCGTCATCGAAACCTTGCTCGAGCGGGGGTTTCAGGTCTTTGCTATCAATCCCAAGCAGCTCGACCGCTTTCGAGATCGGTACACCGCGGCCGGCTCGAAAGACGACCGCCTCGATGCCTTCGTTCAGGCGGATTCTCTTCGGACCGATGCCCGCCATTTCCGCCAACTCCAGCTCGACGAGCCGCTGGTGATCCGACTGCGAGAACTGAGCCGCGTCGATTCGGAGCTCCAAAAAGAGTTCCGTCAACTCGCCAGTCGGCTTCGAGCTCTGCTCCATCGCTTCTTCCCTCAGCTGCTCAAGCTCTGTCCGGCCGCGGACGAAGCCTGGCTGTGGGCCTTGCTTCTGACGGCTCCTACACCGCACCAGGCTCGTCGGCTCAGAAAAAACCAACTCTCGAGAATCTTGAGAGAGCATCGCATCCGTCGCATCTCCTCCGAGCAGTTGCGCCTCGCTCTGCGAGAGCCGAGCTTTGAGCTCGCCCCCGGGAGTCTGGAAGCGGCCTGCGAGCATACGCAGCTGCTGCTGCCTCGGCTCCAACTCGTCAATCAACAACTTCGCGATTGCCGCCGACGGATCGATGAGGTCCTTCAGGAGCTCTGTCGTGAGGGGACTCCGGAGGGTGAAAGTCAGGGGCATCGCGACGCCGAGATCCTTCTCTCGATTCCAGGCGCGGGAAGAATCGTCGGCGCCACGATGCTCAGCGAGGCTTCGCAGCCTCTCGCTCAGCGAGACTACCACACGCTGCGCGCTCACACCGGGATCGCTCCCGTCACTCGTCGCAGTGGGAAAACGACGCGCGTCCTCATGAGGCGCGCCTGCAATCCACGCCTTCGAGAAGCCGTCTACCACTGGTCTCGAACCAGCATCCAGAACGATGACCACTGCAGGGCCTTCTACGCTCGTCAACGAGCTCTGGGGCACAGTCATGCCCGCGCTCTCCGGGCACTCGGCGACCGGCTCCTGAGGATCCTCATCGCTGCTCTTCGCACCCAATCCCTTTACGATCCTTCTCGCCGGGGGGCTCATTCCTCATGACCGGTCTCCTCGAAAAAATCCCTTGACAACGGGTGGGGAGTCCACCCCCAGCGCTTCTCGCT
>DATBKE010000186.1:0-23830 GCA_036556085.1 Acidimicrobiia bacterium
GTTGGGGGGGCGGCGAAGAAGGTTGGGCTGCTCCTCCGGAGGCGGCTCCGGCTTCTTCACCCCCTCGACTTTCCAGCCCGGCGGCTTCTTTTCGGCTTGCGGTGTGGATCGGCCGGTCATTCGGTGCCGGAATCGTACCGATTGCACCTCTCTACTCGTCTCGAGTCAGGTGCCGCCTTCGTCTGCAGCTTTCTCCAGTCTGGGTTCAGTCACCCAGGTCTGGATAGCGTGGACGAGTTCCGCCTTTACGGCGGGCGTAGCAAACGAGTTCCGAACGGCCCTCAGCTGTAATTCAGCGAGATCTTCTCGTGAAAGTCCAGCTAACTCAACGACGTGACCCAATTCCCGGGTGAGTGAGGTCCCGAAGAATGGCGGGTCATCTGCGGAGATGGTCATGTTCAAACCCTGGCGCCAGAACTCGACTAACGGGTGGGCCGCAAGGGACGGGAACAGGCCGACGGCAACATTCGATGACGGACAAACGTCGAGTGGCACCTGCTCACGGTTCAGCCGTTGCAGCAGTTCGTGATCTCTGATGGCAGCTACTCCGTGGCCGATGCGGTCCGGTTCGAGGACATCGAGGGATGAGGCGATGCTCGCTGGGGGGCCCATCTCGCCCGCATGCACTGAAAAACCGAGGCCGAGACGACGGCTCGCTTCCCGGAACTCAAGAAACTCCTCGACAGGCACCGTCTCCTCGATCCCAGTCAGACAAAGTCCGACGATTGGTGCGTCGGCGGTTTCGACGAGGCGCCAGGTTGCTTGGGCTTCGTCGCGACCTAGATCTCGGATGGTGTCGATCACCAGAGCGATACGGATGCCGGGTCCAGCCGCCGACAATCCGCGGCGCAGGGCCGCCCACATCGCCTTGGGCTCGAGGCCATTTCGCACACAGATCATCGCCGTAAAGATTGCTTCGGAGTACACGATGTTTTGCGCGGCCTGTCCCCGTGCGAACTCGGCGGCCACCAACTCGAGGTCATCGGGCGTCCGAACGTACTCATTCGCGGCGAGGTAGCTGCTGAGGAAGCCTTCAAAGTTGGGGTACTTTCCGGGATAACGACCGTCAATCGATCCCAACGCCTCGTTGGGATCGGCCCCGTGCCGTCTGGCGAGCACGGCAGCGGTCGCCTCGGTGATGGAACCGTTCAAGTGGATGTGAAGCTCGACCTTGGGGATGGTCGTAAGGTCGCGCTCGGTAGCGGTCACAGTCGCGGCTGGAAGTTAGCGTCCCCGTCTAAGTTCAGGCCGTGATCTCCAATGGCCGCATACTCGGGATGCTCGCCGAAATGGCACGCCTAATCACGATCGACGAGGCCTCATCTCAGGCCTTCAAGGTGCGGGCGTATGAGAACGCCATCCATGGCATCGAGGGTTACCCCGGAAACGTGGCCGATCTCGATGCCAAGGCGCTGGCGGGCATCAAAGGAGTAGGAGCATCTATCGCCGCTCGCATCGTCGAGTTCGTCGAGACCGGCTCCGTGAAAAAGCTCGACGAGTTGCGGAGTTTGTATCCGGTGGAGTTCGTCGAGTTGTTGAAGATCCCCGGCCTCGGCCCGAAGACGCTGAAAATGCTGCGAAGCGAACTCGGCATCGGGAATCTCGATGACCTCAAGGCCGCCCTGGAGCGGGAGGCCATCCGGGCTCTGCCCGGAATGGGGAAAACCTCTGAGGAGAAAATCGCCCGCGCGATCGAGCGGTTGGGATTGCACGGCAAAGATCGGCGGACTCCGATCGCCGAGGCATGGCCGATGGCCATTGCATTGGCGACGGAGTTGGCCGCGATCGATGGGGTCGCTGCGGCGGTCCCGGCGGGATCGTTGCGTCGACTGGCCGAGACCATCGGAGATATCGACATCGTGGTGGCGGCCGACGATGCCCAGCCGGTAATGGATGCGGTTGCGGGTCATTCTTTGGCCCAATCGGTCGTCGGTAGCGGGGAGAAGAAGACCTCGATCGTCACTCGGTCGGGAATCCAGATCGATGTTCGGGTGGTGGCACCTTCCCAGCTTGGAGCAGCCCTGCTCTATTTCACCGGGTCCAAGGCCCACAACATCTCGCTCCGCCAGCGAGCGATCGATCGCGGATGGCTACTCAACGAATACGGGCTGTTCGAGGACGACACAGTCATCGCCGCCGAGACCGAAGCCTCGATCTACAAGTCTCTCGACCTCCCGCTACTCCCTCCTCCCATCCGCGAGAACAGTGGCGAGATCGAGGCAGCGGGCAAGGGCATCCTGCCCGCCCTCATCTCGTTCGACGAGATCAAAGGCGACCTTCACTTTCACTCCGACCGCTCCGGCGATGGCCGCTCAACCCTGGAGGAGATGGTGGCGGCAGCCGCGGCTCGTGGCTATCACTATCTGGCGATCACTGAGCATGGTGAGGACCTCGCCATCAACGGATCGAGCCGCAGCCAGATGCTTGCTCATCGAGATCGGATCCGCAGTCTCAACGAGCAGTACCCGGATATGACCTTGCTCTACGGATGCGAACTCAACATCGGTCCTACCGGTGGACTCGACTACGACCTTGATTTCCGAATGCTCTTCGACTGGTGCGTCGCCTCGGTTCATTCCTCCTTCGACCTACCCGCCGCGCAACAGACGGCGCGACTTCTCAGAGCCATGTCCGATCCAGCCGTCAACGTCATTGGCCATCTCACCGGTCGCTACATCGGCCGACGGCCGGGAATCGAACTAGACCTCGACTCAGTGCTCGAGGGACTCGCCATTTCGGGCGTGGCCTTAGAAGTCAACGGCGCCCTGGACCGTCTGGACGCGTCGGCTGACACCATTCGCCGGGCGGTCGGGGCGAATGTCAAGCTCGTGATCTCGACCGACTCCCACCACACCTCCGACCTCCGTCGCATGGAGTTCGGTGTGGCAAACGCCCAACGGGGCTGGGCCGCCTCGCCCGATGTCCTCAACACCCTCGACGCACCGGCCTTCCTCTCCTTCGCGAAATCTCGCCGCTGAGCTTCTTGCGTAGAATCGCCCGCCTAAATCTGGGGGGTTTACGCAACAATGAGATGGATTGTCGTCGCGCTCGTTTTCTTCGTCGCCTGTAGCCCCGCGGTGACGGAGACCGTGACGCCGCCGTCGCCACCGGTAACCACCACAGTGACCCCGGCCACAACCGCCACCACCGAGGCTGCCCCGCGGCCGACGCGCCTCCGAGGCGGAGGGACGGCCTGGCGCCAGGCAGTCGCCAACGTTTACGGACCAGCCTGTGACGGAGATCGGTCCCTGCTGCCAATCGAGATGAAAGACTGGGCGATAGCCAACGATTGCCCTGTCGATGGAACGGCCTCGAGCGCCATGATCGCGGGCACCACCGTCGCGGTGGCCGCGCTTGGAGACGACGTGATCTACGGCTTCGATCAGGGGAGCGGGTTTCAAATCGTTGCCGCCCGGGTGCCGTCGTTGGAGGCCTCTTATTACGGCTCGCTCCCCAAAACGGTGGCGGTGATCGGCTCCGATGCCCGGCCCGGCGAGGAAGCCACCCGTTCCCGGGCCGACAGCATCCATATCTTCACCCTCGATGGTCAGGGACGGGGGGCGATCGTCGGAGTCCCGCGCGACTCCTGGGTCGAATACGCCGGTGGGGGCAGAGGAAAGATCAACGGCTCGCTATCCCTTGGCGGGCCCGAGCTGTTTCTCCAAACCCTGGCCAACGTCAGCGGCCTCAACTATGACGGCTATCTCCTCACCGGATTCGAGGGCTTCCAAGAATTGTGGGGAAACGTCCTCGGCGGAGCCAACCTGGAACTGGCCTCAGGTCTGGTCGACCGCTCTTCCGGCGCCAACTTCAGCGCCGGGTTTCAATACTTCAACGGTCCCCAGGCGCTTTCTTTTGCCCGCGCCCGGAAGAACCTCTCTGGAGGTGATCTGCAAAGATCGTTGAACGGTGGAGTGTTGTTGCAGGGGGCCCTCAGCACGGCTCAGCATCTCGGACCGCTCGCTCTCCCCTCCATGATGCAGCGAGGATGGCCTTGGTTGGTCACCGACCTCACCGCCGGCGAGATCCTCGCCCTCGCCGCTGTCGCTACTGATACTCCACTTGGCGCCATCGCCAACGCGGTGGCGCCGGGACGGATCGGCACTGCCGGGGCGGCCTCGGTGGTCTACCTCACCCCGGGTGCAGGCGAGATGTTCGGGGATCTTGTCGATGGTTCTCTCGGCACTTAAAGCGATGAATGCCACACGGGAGTTGATTACCGGAGAGACCGTTTCCGCCGACGACCTGTCGGCGATGATGTCGTCATTCTTTGGTGACCGGCTCCCTCCGGTAGCCGCCCTCGCCGACGACGGGTCTTCAACCCGTCTGGTCAACCTGGGCGGCCGGGAACGCCTCGTCACCTTCAATGACACAACCCGGCTTGGCCGTCGTCCGCGGGCACTGGAGGCCGCTCTTTCGGAGGGATTGCCTGTGGTGGCTTTGATTCGCCACGGTCGGACCGCCGCCAACCTGGCCGGGCGCTGGCAAGGCAGCATGGATGATGTGCTGGATGAGATCGGCGAGAAGCAAGCGGCCGCCCTGTTTGGTTGGTACGGTCGTTTGGAATCGGTCTGGACGTCACCTGCGCGGCGGGCGGCGGCAACCGCGGCCGCACTTCACTCGACACCGAGCCATCACCCCGATTTGGTGGAGCTCAATTTCGGGAAATGGGAGGGTCTCACCACCGAGGAGATCCGGGCCACGGGAGGGCTCTTCGATCAGATCTTCGTCGATGGAAGCGATCACCCACGCGGCGAGACCGGAGAGACCTGGGCTCTTCGCGAGCGGCGCATGCGCAAGGCCCTCGAAGAGATCGAACCGGCTCGAGGGAAGATCACCGGAGTTGTCACCCATGGAGCCGCCATCCGTGCAGTAATCACATCCCTCACCGGAGGGGGATGGTGGGGTGCCTCCAACCTCCTGACGCCCGCCAACACCTCGGTCACCCATTTGGTGATGGGCGATACACCGACTGTGGTCGACTACGGGCTGGCACCGCACCTGGACGATTCGCTGCAATGACGCGGTACGACTCCCGTCGCTATGCGCTCATCAATCGCTGGAACCCGCGCAATTTCGAGATCATCCGCGATTGGATCAAGCCAAAGCCCGGTGATCGAGTGCTCGACGTCGGATGCGGCAGGGGACACTTGGTGAATGCTTTGCGATCGGTGGGTGTCGATGCCGAGGGCATCGATCTCAACCCCAATGCGGCAGAGGTGGCGATGGTGCCGCAGGTCAAGACCATGTCGGCGACCTCCCTCGACTACGAGGACGGATATTTCGATGCCATCGTCTCCTTCCACGCAGTCGAGCACATCCCCGATGTCAAAGCGGCACTCGGCGAGATGTCTCGAGTAGTGCGGCCGGGCGGCAAGGTCTTGCTGGTCTATCCAGCTGAACCAGTGCGCGGGTTGTTTGCGGTGCCAACAGCTGTGATCCTTCACGGCAACCCCCTCAAGGCTCGTCAAGTTCACATCCACAAGCTCAATCCCGGTCGGGTAGAGAAGTTGCTCTGGGGCACCGGCCTCACTCCACTTCGATCGCAACGTCGTCTCTGGCCCTCACCCGAATACGCCACCCTGTCGGAGAAGCCAGGAGCGCCCGGTTAACGCATTGATAGTTCTGGCGGGCGGAAGCAGTGCTCGCGCCGGCAGTGCCGAAAGCAACAAGGTCTATGCGGACGTGAACGGCCGGCCCCTTCTTTGGTACCCATTGCAGGCGGCCGCCCGTTTCGAGGAATCGGTGAGGATCGTGATCGTGACCCGACCCCAGGATGAACACCTCGCTTTGGCCCTGGCAGCGGAGTACTCCAACCGACCACGATTGGTCCACGGAGGGTCGACTCGACATGCCAGCGAACGTCAGGGGATCGAGGCCGCCATGGAAGAGGTCGGAGGGGACGGTCTGATCGGGATCCACGATGGAGCGCGGCCATTCTTGACCGTCGATATCTGGCAATCCTGTGTGGGGGCCGCCGCTGCCCACGGAGGAGCCGTTCCAACCCTTGATGCCGGCCCGCTCTACCGCCTCAACAGAGGGGGCTTGTCGCTCCTGGAAAATGGGGTCCACCGGGCCCAGACCCCACAGGTCTTCCGAGGAGGAGAATTGCTGCAAGCCTTTCGGCACTCAACGGAAGCGGCGCCCGACACGGCGGAGACAGTTATGCGCCAAGGCGACCTCGAGATCGCGGCCGTGCCCGGCGACAGTCGCAACATCAAAGTGACTTACCCCGGCGATCTTGATCGAGCGTCCCGGCTCGCCGAGTCGTGGCGAGAAGGGCGGTGGCTACTTTGAAGGCGGACCCTGAGGCCGTCTTTGGTAGAGCCAAATCCAGAGGCCGATGTGGGCGGCGATCCCGACGCCGAGCACCACGGCCACAATCGGATAACCAAGGAGCAAGGCCACGATCGACGCCACCACCGCTCCCGCCACGAGAGTGGTGCGAACGCCGTTGAGGGGACCGAACATCAGGCCTTCTTCGCCGTCTTTTTCGTGGAAGCCGGGGCCGCCTTGCGGGTGCTCTTTTTGGCCCCGCTCTTCTTGGTCGGTGATGCCTTCTTGGCCGTTTTTTTGATCGACTTGGCTCCCGCCTTTCGAGGACGGGAGCCGTCCTCTGAGGCGAGCCGATCGCGGCGGGCGGCCAGCAGCTCGAGCGCTCTCGCCAGGTCAATTGTCTCGCCGTCGTCACCTGTTCTCAGCGAAGCGTTGACCTCCCCATCGGTCACGTACGGGCCGTAGCGTCCGCTCCGCACCGAGATGGTCTTTCCGTCGGCAGTGGCTCCGATTTCGCGTCCCGCCGCGCCACCCTGAGAACCGCGTCCTCGCCTCGTCGGAGGCTGGCTGAACAGCGCCAGCGCCTCCGTCAGGTCCACCGTGAAAAGTTGCTCCTCGTTTTGCAGGGAACGATTCTCCGATCCTCGACTCAGGAAGGGCCCGTAACGGCCGTTGAGAGCTATCACTTCCTCACCGGTTTCGGGATCGATCCCCACCAGGCGGGGGAGAGTGAGAAGTTGCAGGGCTTCTTCGAGCGATATCGAGTCGAGGCTCATGGTTTGAAAGAGCGACGCCGTCCTCGGTTTCTCTTTGCTGTCGCCCTCGCCGAGTTGCACATAGGGCCCGAACCGACCGCTTTTGGCAATGACCGTGAGACCGCTCTCGGGATCGGTGCCCAGTATTTTGTCGCCGGAGGGTTGCTCCTCGAGCAACTCGATCGCCTTCTCGATGGTGAGCTCGTCGGGCGGCAGGTTGTCGGGGATCGAGGCCCGGTCGTCAAGCCGCTGGATGTATGGGCCATATCGACCCACCCGGACGACGATCTCCCGGCCTTGTTCGTCGAACCCGAGAGGTATCGAGTTGACTTCGCGGGCGTCGATGCTCTCCAAACGGTCCACGACCTGCTGGCGCAATCCCTCCGGCCCGAGGTAGAAGCGAGAAAGCCAAGGGGTCGTTTCCTCCTCTCCCTCAGCGATTCGGTCGAGATCGTCCTCCATCCGGGCGGTGAAGGCGTAATCGACGAGGTCTTCGAAGTTCTGTTCCAGCAAGGTCACCACCGCAAAAGCGGTAAACGTCGGGATGAGGGCTTGTCCCTTCTTCCAGATATACCCCCGCTCCTGAATGGTCTCGAGAATCGAGGCGTAAGTCGAAGGCCTGCCCACTCCCAGCTCCTCGAGCTGGCGAACCAACGACGCCTCGGTGAATCGGGCGGGGGGCTTGGTGCTGTGGCCAGTTGCCTCGAGTTCGACCACCGTCAGGTGATCGCGCTCGTGGAGTGGGGGCAGCGGGGTCTCCTGATCGTCGAGGGCCGCTTCGGGATCATCTGATCCTTCGACATACGCCCGTAGGAAGCCAGGGAAGGTGATCGTGCGCCCGTTCCCGGCGAATTCACCGTCCCGCCCCGCGCTGCCGACTGCTCCGAGCCGAACCGCCACGGACTCTCCCACCGCGTCTTTCATCTGTGAGGCCACGGTCCTTTTCCAGATGAGCTCGTAGATGCGGGCTTCGTCCTCGCTCACTTCTCGTTCGACCTGGGCGGGGGTTCGGAATCGGTCGCCGGCCGGTCGGATGGCTTCGTGTGCCTCCTGGGCGTTCTTGACCTTGTTGGTGTAAGTGCGGGGCTGGGCCGGCAGATATTCGGACCCAAACAGAGATCCGATCTGAGAACGGGCGGCGGCCACGGCCGACTCCGATAGCGCGGTCGAATCGGTGCGCATATAAGTGATGTAGCCCCCCTCGTAGAGGCGCTGGGCGATCCTCATCGTGCGGGAGGCGGAGAACCGCAGCTTGCGCTGAGCCTCCTGTTGGAGGGTCGAGGTGCGGAAGGGGGGGTACGGGCTGCGCCGGTAGGGCTTTGACTCCACGGAGCGAACCGCAAAGTCCGCCCCTTCCAATTCGGTAGCCAGGGAGCGAGCGGCCGGCTCGTCGACCAGAACCACCCCTTCGGTCTGTAGCTGGCCGTTGGGTCCGAAGTCGGAACCGTTGGCGACCCGGACTCCGTCGATGGCCACCAGGGTCGCCGGGAATTGAACCTGCTCGGCACCGGCGGCGAAGGTCCCGAGAAGGTCCCAATAGCCACTGGAGACGAAGCTCATCCGCTCTCGCTCCCGCTCGACGATCATTCTCACTGCGACGCTTTGGACCCGTCCCGCCGAGAGCCCGGTTCGCACCCGCCTCCAGAGGACAGGTGAGACTTCGTATCCGTAGAGCTTGTCGAGAATTCGACGGGCCTCCTGGGCGTCCACCAGCTGCTGATCGATTGCGCGCGGGTTGGCGAACGCGGCCCGGATGGCTCCCTCGGTGATCTCGTGGAAGACCATTCGCTTGGGCGCTGTCTTGGGCTTGAGGACTTCCGTCAAGTGCCAGGCAATCGACTCTCCCTCGCGGTCCTCGTCGGTGGCGAGATAGAGCTCGTCGGCTTTCTTGAGGGCTTCCCGAAGCTTCTTGACCTGAGCTTTCTTGGCCGGGTGGATGACGTAATAGGGGACGAATCCGGACTCGGTATCGACCCCGAATTGGGCCCAGTACTTGTCCTGGTGCTCGGCCGGCAGGTCCTTTTTGGCAGCGAGATCGCGGATGTGGCCCATCGATGCTTCCACTGCCACGTCATCGCCCAGAAAGCGGGCGATGGTCCTGGCTTTGGCTGGTGATTCGACGATTACAAGCTTCATTGCGTGGCCGGTTCCCTTTTTTCACTGTCTACCGTCTGGCGTCAACTGTCAAGCTCTAGCTCTGCGGCACATGGACACCATTTCTGAACTGCGTGGCCGAGATCTGATCAGACGGGGCCCTTTCGCCCGTATCTGGTGGTCGCAGGCAATTTCATCTTTGGGCGACTGGGTGACGCTCTTTGCCAGCTTCGCCCTCGCCGCCAGGATCTCGGGGGGAGGAAGGGGTGCCAGCCTCGGAATCCTCGTTCCGCTGGTGGGACGGATTCTCCCGGCGCTGGTGCTGGGATTCGTGGGCGGGGTCCTGGCCGATCGGTGGAGCCGGAAGGCGACCATGCTGGTTAGCGATCTGGGGAGGGCTGTCCTGGCGGGCGGGTTTCTATTCGTCGACAACTTCCGGCAGCTATTCGTCCTGACGTTTATCACCGAGCTTTTGTCGATGGTGCGCCAGCCCGCTCGCGAGGCCGTGGTCCCGAACCTGATCCCCGAGCGCCATCTGTTGACGGCCAACGGCCTTTCCCTGCTCTCGAACTACGGAACTGCTCCCATCGGGTCGGCGCTCTTCGCCGGTTTGAGCGAGATCGGATCGCGGCTCCCCGAGTTCGGAAGCTTCGGCCCATCCATCGGCGCCGCCTTTGTCTTCGATGCCGTTACGTTCCTGGTCTCGGCGGTGATCGTCCTCTTCACGAGCGTCCCCGAGGTCAGGATCCCCCGGGCGCGGAGGGCTCGCACCCGCACCGACTTCCGGGCTCCCTGGCGCGACCTGGTGGACGGATTTCGTTTCGTCACTCGCAGCGGTCCCATCCGGAGGATGATCTTGGGAATGGCGGCGGGGCTGTTCGGAGGAGGGGCGCTGTTTGTCATCGGTCAGCCGTTTGCCCGCCAGGTACTCCGGGCCTCGGACTCGGGATACGGCTTGATCGCCACCTCCCTGGGGGTGGGGGTCGGGCTGGGAATGCTTGGGGTGACCATCCTCGGGACGATGAACACCCGCCGTCAGCTGTTGTTCTCGCTGGCGCTGCTTGGTACCGGCATTGCCATCGTCTTCACCGGGTTTGCCAACACTGTCTCGATTGCAGCGGGGTGGACCTTCTTTACCGGCGTCGGAACCGGAGTCGCCTACGTCACCGGCTTCACCCAGCTCCACGCCACGGTTGACGATTCCCTCCGGGGCCGTACCTTCGCGGCAATGTTCGCTTTTGCCCGCGTCGCCCTCCTCATCTCCTTCGCGCTGGCCGGAGTCGGCGCCGCGGCTCTGGATGGTGTGTTGGCCGGTGAGCTCAACGAGGGGATCAGAGCTGTCATCGTCCTGGGCGGTGCCGTCGTCACGGTGGTCGGTCTTGCGGTCCTTTGGGCTTCCCGGGACGAGCTACGGGCTCATCTCAACCATGAGCAGCTGGCGACTCTCGCCGAGGCCAGCGATGCCATCACCTGGATGCGGGGTGATCGCAGCGGTCCGCGGCTCCGCCGCGACGAGCAGTCGGGACAGTGAAGGGTTTCTACCTCGCTCTCGAAGGAGGAGAAGGAGCGGGGAAGACCACGGTCGCAGCCCTACTCCAGGAGATGTTCGAGAAGCGCGGAGAGCGGGTGACTCTGGTGCGTGAACCCGGTGGCACCGAGCTCGGGGATGCCATCCGGCTCCTGGTCCTCCACTCGGTTGACATGACTCCCTGGGCAGAAGCGATGCTCTTCGCTGCCCAGCGGGCCCAGCTGGTGAGCGAAGTCGTAATGCCGGCATTGGAGCGGGGGGAAATCGTCATCTCCGACCGTTCGCTCTACTCCTCGCTCGCCTATCAGGTTGGGGGCCGCGGCCTTGCATACGAGGATGTCCTCGGTGCGAACCTCCTCGCCGTGGGTGGGCTGGTTCCCGAACTGGTGGTCGTGCTCGGAGTCGATCCCGAGGTCGGTCGATCACGCCAGGAGGTTCCGGATCGGATCGGCCGGGAGCACGATCAGTTCCAACAAAGAGTGGCCGAGGCATATCGGCAATTGGGGGCATCAGAACCCGACCGGGTGACCATTGTCCCTACTGGCGACGACCCTGAGGCAGTGGCCAAGGAAATCGTCGACCTCATCGATGCAAAGCGCTCCCGCAGATGACTGACCTGGCCCGCGCCGCGGATGCTCCGGCCTCGCTGATCGGTCATGAAGACGTTCTCGTTTTCCTCGAAAGCGAGCTCCCGAACCCGTCCCACGCATACCTGTTTGTCGGCCCCACCGGCACCGGCAAGGCAACGGTGGCCCGAGAGTTCGCCCGGCTTCTCCTTTGTCCGGAGCACGGGGAACATGACGAGGCCTGCTCGTCGTGCCGTCGAATCCGTACGGGAAATCATCCGGACCTGGTGCTGGTCGAACCCGAAGGCCGGACCAGCCTTGGCGCCGAAACCGCCCGGTGGGTGGTGGGGCAGGCGGTACTGACTCCGGTGGAGTCCGACCGGCGTCTTTTCCTTATCGAAGAAGCCGGGCTGATGACCGATCAGGCCGCCAATGCCCTGTTGAAGACGCTCGAGGAGCCGAGCGGGGCCGTCGTGTTCCTGCTGGTGGCCGAGTCCGAGGAAGACTTTCCGCCGACTGTCGCCAGCCGTTGTCGCATCGTCCGGGTGGGGAGAGTGCCAGAGGACGATCTGACCGCGGCCTTGATTGACCGGGGGATCGAGGAAGAGAAAGCCCGGGTCCTGGCATTGGTGAGCGGCGGACGACCCGGCCTCGCCCTCCAACTAGCTGGCCAGCCCCAGATCGCCGAGTTGCGACGGGCCTGGCTGTCGGTACCGAGCAGGCTCAGTGCCCGGCCCGGCGACTCCATCACGATGGCCGAGGAGATGCTGGCCCGCATTGACCCGCTGGCGACTGAGGTCGCTTCCGTTCAACCGACCGCCGATCAGCGCGATCGGGCTAAGCGCCGGGCGAGCCAGTCCTTGCTGGCCGGAGGGCTCGAGATCTTGGCCTCCTTCTATCTCGACTCGGCTTCGTTGCAGCTCGGCGGGCCGATCCGCAACACCGATGTCCCGCTTCCCGAGCTCACTCGATCCTCGCCGGCGCGGGCTGTGGCGGCCTCCCATCTGGCGCTCGATGCCATCGTCGATCTGGCGGGCAATCTGCGGCCGGTCCCGGTGCTGGCGGCGCTGTTCTCTGCTGTGGCCGCTGACTGAAAGACCCGCCGGAATTATCCTTTGATCTACCCGCCGGGGTAGCTCAGTTGGCAGAGCAGCTCACTCGTAATGAGCAGGTCAGGGGTTCGACTCCCCTCTCCGGCTCCGCTTTCTGCGCGGATTTTTCTGTCGCAGGCACGGAAAAATCCGCGCAGGTCTGGTTGCGGTTGGTTCTGTGCAGATTTGTCTGTCCCTGACACGGAAAAATCCGCGCAGATGGGATGTCAATGCCTCCCACTACCGTTGGGGAATGGCGGATCAGGCGAACTTCGAGCGCGATGCTATGCCCCTGGCCCCCCAGCTCTACGGGGCGGCGGTGCGGCTCACGCGCAACCCCGCCGACGCCGAAGACCTCGTCCAGGAGACCTTCCTCAAGGCCTACCGGGCCTACGCCACCTTCGAAGAAGGCACCAATCTCAAGGCGTGGCTGTACCGCATTCTCACCAACACATTCATCAATAACTACCGCCGCGACACCCGACGGCCCCAGGAGACTGATCTCGGCGAGCTCGAAGACCTGTATCTGTTTCGCCGGTTGGCCCGGGAGACGTCGCCCACCAGCTCGGGCTCGGCCGAGGATCAGCTTCTCGAGGGCCTGGTCGAAGAGGACATCAAGCAGGCGATCGAGAGTTTGCCGGAGAACTTCCGGATGGTGGTTCTCCTCGCCGATCTGGAAGGATTCTCCTACAAGGAGATCGCCGACATTCTCGACATTCCCATCGGTACCGTGATGTCTCGGCTCCATCGGGGAAGAAAGGCGCTCCAGGTGGCGTTGTGGGACTTTGCAACTAAGCGCGGGTTGGTCGGCGAAGGAGACCGCCCCCGATGAATCAACCAGAGAGACAGCTTTGAGCGATTGCGACGACGCCCTCCACGAGGTCTACAGCTACCTCGACCAGGAGGTCAATTGGTACCGCTCCTGGATGATTCGTCGCCATCTCAAGGGTTGCCCACCCTGTGTTCAGGCCTACAAGTTCGAACAGAGGCTGCGCATCGTCGTCAAGGAGCGTCTGCACGAAGACATCCCGCCCGAATTCATGGAGCGACTTCGTCAGGCGATCCAGAACGGTCCGTAGCGTTCCCTACCTCTGATTAGGCTCCCCTCTCGGATGGGATCCCGTCGCTTGTTGGCGTTCCTCTTTGTTTGTTTCCTGGTCCTGGGCCTGACCTTTCCTCTGGCGGCCAGCACCACCACGGGTGCAGGGACCGCCACGACGGTCGCCGAAGGGGCGGCCACCACAGCCGGCGAATCAGCCACCACCGGCGAGCCGATAGTGCCTGCCGTATCGGTCGAAGTCACTGAGCCTCCCGAGACCCAACCCGACTGGACTTATCGCTTCTTCATCCCCACGCTCTTGGTGCTGGCGGCGTTGGTCGTGATCGCCACGGTCATCCAGTACTTCACCCGCGTCGTCCGCAAGCGCTATCGCGTGATCCGGTGAGCGACGGTCGTTGGCCGCTGGCGGTGCCAGTGGCAACCAGGATCGCCGGGACCTACCCCCTCGCCGACACCTACCACCTCGCTCACATGAAGGCCCAGGTACCCGAGCTTTTCTCCGAGGCCGCCGGTCTGGTCGAAAAGGAGACCGGCCTCACCACTCCCGGTACTCCTGACGTGAGAGTTGTTTCGAGGGGGGAGTGGGCGGAGCGAAATCTGGCGACGTTCGCCAGGATGCTGGCGCCTCTGGAGGAAAAGATTGCCTCGCGGCTGGAGGAAGCCGGTCGCAGTAGCCCGGCCTTCGCCCGCAGAGTCATCGCGATCGAGACCGGGGCCCTGCTGGGACTGCTCGCCAAGCGGGTGCTGGGGCAATACGAACTGGTTTTGCCCGAGGATGAATCAGGAGATGTGGTGGCGCTGGTCGGCGCCAACATCCTCGCCCTCGAACGCCAGCATCAGTTCCGCCCCATTGAGTTCCGAATGTGGATCGTGCTCCACGAGGCCACCCATCGGGCCCAATTTCTTGGAGTGCCGTGGCTCCGGGATTACTTCCTTTCGCTGATCGACCAGCTGATCGCAAGTGCAGGTCCTACCCCTGGCCGGCTATCGCGACTGGTAGCCGAGGTCATCGAGGCCGGCCGCAGCAATCGACCGCTTATCGATGACTCGGGCCTGCTCGGTCTCTTTGCCACTCCCGAACAGAAGACGGTGATCGATCGGGTGCAGGCATTGATGTCTCTGCTCGAGGGTCACGGCCACGTGGTGATGGATCGAATCGGCGCTCGACTCCTCCCTAGTCAGGATCGCATGTCGGCGATTCTCAAGGCGCGCCGTCGCGACCCGCGGACGGCGGCGTTGTTCCGGCTCCTCGGCATGGAGATGAAGATGAAGCAGTACGAGTTGGGAGAGGCTTTCATCGTCGAAGTCGAGAAGGAGGCCGGATGGTCCGCACTCGACCGAGCCTGGGCAGGACCCGAATCACTCCCCACCCTCCCCGAGATCCACAGCCCGGGCGAATGGCTGCGACGCGTCGCCTAGAAGAGCTACGCCGACAAATCGAGGCCCGGACCAGCCTGCCTGCGGGCTCGTTATTGGTGGCTCTCTCGGGCGGGGCGGACTCGGCGGCGCTGGCGGCCTTGGTGGCATATCGACGATCGACCCGGGTGATGCATGTCCATCACGGCCTACCCAGCTCCGATCGAATGGAGCAAGCCGCCCGGGCGATCGCCAACCGCCTCAACCTGCCGCTGGTCGTCGAGACCCTGAAAGTGGAGCCCTTTCGCGAGGGACCCGCCCGCCGCGAGCGCTATCGATTGCTCGAATCGGCACTGATCGCAGACGAGTGGCTCCTGACCGGCCACACTCGCGACGATCAAGCTGAGACCGTTCTCGCCAATCTCATGCGAGGAGCGGGAAGCGGCGGCCTGGCGGGAATTCCGGCCCGACGGGGACGCGTTGTGCGTCCATTCCTGGAGGTGAGCCGCTCGGATACCCGTGAGTTCGCCACCCTGGCGGAACTGGCATGGTTCGACGACCCCCAAAACGATGACCTCTCCCATCAGCGCAATCGGATTCGACACTGGCTGCTTCCCACTCTCGAAGCCGAGTTCAACCCGGCGATCCGCTCGGCTCTAGTGGCCGCCGCCCAGGCGTATGCGGCGATCAGCGCGGAGGATCCCGCCGGGGAGCATCGAGACAATGACTGGAGAGTGCCGAACTCGATCCTGTGGGCAGCCGGGTTCGAGCGGGCCGCCGCCATTCTGCGAGCCTCGCTGCGCCGGCTCTACCAGGGATATGGTCCCGACCGGGCGGAGTTGGCGAGAATCTGGGAGGTGGTCACAGGGGGCGCCACCGCTACGGAATTGACCGGCGGGCTTCGCGTTTATAGAGAGGGTGCGTGGCTCATCTGCGCCCACCCCCGCGACGACGGCGAGGCTGATCCGCGGCGCTAGGTTTCGAACGTGGAGTCGAACATTCGCAACCTCATATCAGCGGAAGAGATCTCGGCGGCGCTGGAGAAGATGGGCAAGGAGATCAGCGACGACTACCGCGGTCGCGACCTCTTGATGGTCGGGGTCCTCAAAGGAGCCTTCATCGTCATGGCCGATCTCGCCCGGCACATCTCGGTTCCGGTCGCCTTCGATTTCATGGCGGTTTCGTCTTATGGAGCATCGACGCAGACCTCCGGAGTAGTGCGGATCCTCAAGGACCTCGACAACGAAATCGCCGGCAAGGACGTCCTGATCGTCGAAGACATCATCGACTCCGGGCTCACCCTCAGCTATCTCCTCAAGTCGTTGCAGGTGCGTCGCCCGGCCTCGCTCGAAGTCGCGGCCCTGCTGTTGAAGGAGGGAATCCAGCGGATTCCCCTCGACGTGAAGTACGTCGGCTTTCGAATCGGCCCCGAGTTCGTGGTGGGCTATGGCCTCGACTACGCCGGCCTCTACCGCAATCTCCCCTATGTCGGGGTGATGGAAGAGGGCTAGACCAAAGACTAAAGACAACAGACGAAAGACCAAGGACCCCGAGCAGTCCGTTCCGCATCTCATGTCTTCTGTCTCTTGTCTTTTGTCTCTTGTCTTCCCTCTGAAATCCGATATCTCTTAGATGGCAACTGGTCGTAGCATCTAGGAACCCGTGAATCGTTCCCTTCGCACCTTGGCCATCTATGCCATCGCCATCATGGCCCTGGCGCTCTTGGCCCAGCGGTGGTTCGACCAGTGGGGCCAGCCCCAGGAAGTAACCCTCACCAAGTTCCTCGATGAGGTCAACCGGGAACAGATCGTTGCGGTCGAGGTCCTCACCCGGTCCAATCAGGTTCAGGGTCGCGTCGAAGGCTCGCCGCTTCCCGCCGATCGTTACGACGTCATCGCCGACTACCCCGACGGCTGGGAAGGGGAGCTGACAGAGCTGCTCAAGGACGGCGGAGTCTTCTTCCAGGTCAACAACCAACCCGATGGACTGTGGGCGATCCTCATCAGCCTCTTGCCCTGGGTATTCCTCCTGGGCTTCATGATCTTCATCTTCATGCAGATGCAGGGGAGCGGAAACCGGGTGATGCAGTTCGGCAAGGCGCGAGCCCGCATGTTCTCCAAGGAGCAGCCGCGGGTGACCTTCAACGATGTCGCCGGCCTGACCGAGGCGATCGAAGAGCTCCAAGAGATCAAGGACTTCCTCCAGAATCCGGACAAGTACCGGTCGTTGGGCGCCAAGATCCCCAAGGGCGTGCTCCTCTTCGGTCCTCCCGGAACCGGTAAGACACTGCTTGCTCGAGCCGTGGCCGGGGAGGCCGGAGTTCCCTTCCTCTCCATCTCGGGATCGGACTTCGTCGAGATGTTTGTGGGCGTCGGTGCCTCGCGGGTGCGCGACCTGTTCGAGCAGGCCAAGAGCCACGCTCCGGCCATTGTCTTCATCGACGAGATCGACGCCGTCGGCCGCCATCGCGGAGCGGGCTTAGGCGGGGGCCACGACGAGCGTGAGCAGACCCTCAATCAGTTGCTGGTCGAGCTGGACGGCTTCGACACCAACAACGGCGTCATCGTCGTCGCCGCCACCAACCGCCCCGACATTCTTGACCCTGCCCTGCTCCGACCGGGTCGATTCGATCGCCAGGTGGTGATCGATGCTCCCGATATCGTCGGGCGCGAGGCGATCCTCCAGGTTCATGCCAAGGGCAAGCCCTTAGGCACCGACGTCAGCCTCGAAGTAATGGCTCGACGCACTCCCGGATTCACCGGTGCCGACCTCGCCAACCTCATCAATGAGGCGGCCCTCCTCACGGCTCGTCGCCGCAAGAGCACGATCTCAATGCTGGAGATGGAAGAGGCGATCGATCGCGTCATCGCCGGTCCCGAGCGCAAGACCAAGGTGATGACCGACGACGAGAAGCGTCTCATCGCCTATCACGAAACCGGTCACGCTCTCGTCGGTTGGGCGTTGCCGATGGCGGACCCGGTCCACAAGATCACAATCGTGGCCAGGGGCCGCTCGCTCGGCCACACCCTGGCTCTGCCGACTCACGACAAGTATCTAACCCGGCGCTCAGAATTGGTCGATCAGCTGGCGATGTTGCTCGGCGGTCGCACCGCTGAGGAGCTGATCTACGCCGACCCCACCACCGGGGCCGCCAACGACATCGAAAAGGCGACCCAGATCGCTCGACGGATGGTGATGGAGTTCGGGATGAGCGACAAACTCGGCCCCATGCAATACGGCCGGCCCGGGGGCGAGGTGTTCCTCGGTCGTGACTACGTACGCCAGCAGGACTATTCGGATGCGGTCGCCGCATTTATCGACGAGGAAGTCCGGCAGATGATCATCGCCGCCCACTCCGAGGCGCTTCTCATCCTCGAGTCCCACACCGAAGCCATGGAGCGGATGGTCGGGATTCTGCTCGAGAAGGAAACAGTGGGTCCCGAAGAGTTGGCTCAGATCTTCTCGGATGTGCCCAAGTGGGAGCACGACCCTGAAGGCGGGCTCCGCATCCGCAAGCCCGAGGGTGGGATTGGAGACAAGAAGCCGGACCTCGCAGCGGCCGCCTCGCAGGAGAAGCCGACCCCCTCCGAGCCGGCGGGGCGCAAGCCGCGGGTACTGCTGCCGCGGATGAAGCCAGCCGACGCTCCCGGCTCCTAGCCCAACATGGGCGATCGCCAACAGCCCGCCCCCTCCGGGGCTATCGACACCAACGCCATCGAAGCCGCGGTCCTCCAAATTCTGATCGCTATCGGCGAGGACCCCACTCGGGAAGGTTTGGTGGGAACGCCAGAGCGGGTGGGGCGGATGTTCGCTGAGATCTTCGAGGGCATCCATCGCGATCCGGCCGATGAGATCGACGCCTTTTTCGGCGACGAGCACTACCAGGAGATCGTGATGGTGCGCGACATTCCGTTTCAAACCTTTTGCGAGCATCACATGCTGCCTTTCCTCGGCAAAGCCCATGTCGCCTACATCCCCAAGGGGCGAGTGACGGGACTCTCCAAGCTCGCCCGTCTGCTCGAGGGCTACTGCCGACGGCTCCAGATGCAAGAGCGCCTGACCTCGCAAGTGGCCGACGCCCTCATGGACCGTCTCGACGCCATGGGGGTGCTGGTGGTGCTGGAAGCCGAGCATTTGTGCATGACCATGCGGGGGGTGAAGAAGCCGGGGAGCGTCACGGTGACCTCGGCGGTGCGGGGCACCATGGCTAATAACCCGGCGACGCGCGCGGAGGCATTGGCCCTCATCGATCGCGGGCGATGACCCGACGGTGGGGCACAGCCCGGGGAGAGCTTTCCCTGGAGGTGCCGCTCCTGATGGGGATCGTCAACATCACCCCAGACTCCTTTTCAGACGGTGGTCTCCTTCCGACACCCGAGTCGGCGATCGCGCATGGGAGGCGGTTGGTGTCAGAGGGTGCGGGGCTGCTCGACATCGGCGGTGAATCGACCCGCCCTCGAGCCCAACCTGTCGCTTTGGAGGTGGAGTTGGAGCGGGTCCTTCCCGTGGTGGCAGGGCTCAGCGCCTACGGAGCGGTGGTCTCGATCGATACCACGAAAGCGGAAGTGGCCCGGGCAGCACTCGAAGCCGGGGCCGTGATCGTCAATGACATCAGCGGCGGTGCCGATCCGGACCTCCTTGATGCCGTTGCCCGGTTCGACGCCGGGCTGGTATTGATGCACATGCGGGGCACGCCCCCAACCATGCAGGACGATCCGACCTACGCCGACGTCGTCACCGACGTCGGGGATTTCCTCGCCCAGCGGACCCGTATCGCCATGCAGGCCGGCATTTCCCCTGATCGCATATGCGTTGACCCCGGGATCGGATTTGGGAAGCTGGCCGAGCACAACCTCGCCTTGCTCGGCGGTCTCCCCCGATTGCGAAAGCTGGGATTTCCGATCATGGTCGGCATCTCGCGCAAGGCCTTTCTCGGGCGCATCACCGGAGAGAAGGATCCGCTGCGTCGAGATGTCGCCACCGCGGCCGGCGTTGCAATCCTCTCGAGCCAGGGAGTCGACGTTTTTCGCGTACACAATGTGACCGCTTGCCGAGAGGCGCTATTGGTGGCTATGGCTATCGTGCCGCCTGTCGACGACGGTGATGAATCAACACGGGTCTAGAGCACGTCGGGTTCAAATGAACTTGAGCTGGCCGGGCGAGAAAGGCTGACAAATCAATACCGGTTTAAAGCCCCGCGGATTCATGTGGGTGATAGCTGATCGCCTGGCCGTCTCCGAGCGCATCGGGGGCCATGGCTTCCAACATCGCAAGATCCGGCGCGAGGAAGAGATCAACTGGCTCAAGCGGGGTGCACAGGTGACGTCGGTCATCACCCTCTTACCCGGTAACCAGAATTTGGCGGCGTATCGGGATGCGGGCCTGAGCGCTCGCCAAGTCATGATCTCCGAGCGCCCGACTCCACAGGACGCCGAGCGAGTTTTCAAAGCCGTGCACGAGGAGCTCTCGGATCCCACCGCCCGCGTCCTGGTCCACGGTGAGGTCATCAACGACGACCTGGCAGGGCTTCTAGCCGGTTACCTGGTCTGGTCGGGGATGGTGGGACAACCAATCATGGCGGTCTCGCTAGTGGAGGAGATATTGCGCCGACCGCTCGGCCCCGAGGGGCGGGCCCTCGTGCCCAGCTAGTGGATCGGCTCCAACTCACCGGTATCGAGGTCTTTGCTCATCACGGTGTCCTCCCCGAGGAAAAGCAAATCGGTCAGAGATTTCTGATCGATCTTGACATCGAAGCCGATTTGAGGGCGGCTGAGACAAGTGACAGTCTCGCCGACACCATCGATTACGGCAGCTTGGCCGAGAAAGTCCATGAATTGGTCGCCGGGTCGCGGTGGAATCTGATCGAGAAGGTTGCCGGGGAGATTGCCAAATCGGTTCTCTCGATTCCCTCGGTGACAGCGGTAGCAGTCACGGTTCACAAACCAAACGCTCCCATTGCCGTCGACTTCGCTGATGTCAGTGTGACGATTGAGCGCCAGCGCCAGGGATAGGAGCTAGGTGCCGAAGGTTGCGATCTCACTTGGATCGAATCTCGGCGATCGCTTGGCCAACCTCCGCTTCGCAATCGAGCGACTCTCGCGATCGTTTTCGCTGACCGCGGTTTCATCTCTGTATCTCACGTCCCCCGTGGGTGGCCCTGCCCAGGACGACTTTCTGAACGCGGTGGCGCTGATCGATTCGGATCAACCTCCACTCGAGATCTTGGGCCAGCTCCAGGGCATCGAGGCAGCAGCGGGACGTGTTCGAAACGAGCGCTTTGGGCCCCGCACGCTCGATCTCGATCTGATCGCGATCGAAGGCATCAGCTGGGCAAGCGCCGACCTCGAGCTCCCTCACCCGCGCAGTCATCAGAGACGATTTGTCGTCGAGCCGCTGACCGAGGTGTGGCCCGAGGCGTCGTTGAGCGGGGGGCCGGCCGCCAGCCTATTGAGAACAGTGCGCGGACAGCAGGTGGTGCGGTTGGCGAATTCCTGGCTGACTGAGCCTCTCCGTTTCGTCGAGAAGGGCGCTCCCTGGGTGGTCGCCCAATTCGTGTTGCTGGGCGCGATCGCGGTGCTGGTCCTCGTCACCGGCAGCTGGCCGCCCGCCGGTTGGAGCTGGCTTGGTCTGATTCCCATCAGCGCGGGTCTCTTCTTCATCGGCTCCGGCGCCAAGGAGCTCGGGGCCGCCTTCACGGCCAGTCCAACTCCGCGGCAAACCCAGCTTGCCAACAGCGGCGTCTACCGAGTCGTTCGCCATCCGATCTATTTCGGCCTGCTGCTGGGCGCGATAGGAGCAGTGATCTTGTGGCGGGCCTGGTGGGGCTTTTTGCTTATCGGTGTGCTTGCCGGCTTCTTCCGAATGAAGGCTCGCTTTGAAGAACAGCGGCTCAAGGTGATCTATCCCGAGTACGCCGACTATGCCGGACGGGTTCGGGCGACCATCCTTCCGGGTTGGCGATGAGGATCTTGTTAGTCGGCCCCGGCCGTGCCGGCGGCGCCCTGGCCTTGGCGGCCGCCGCCGCCGGACATGAGATCTGCGGCCTCGTCGCCCGCTCACCGCTGCGCTGGGACCTCGGCTTCCCTCTGGTCGAAGGCTCATGGCCCGCGGCCGACCTCGTGGTGATCGCCACTCGCGATGGCGAAATCGCCGAAGCCGCCCGCCAAGCCGCCCACCACCACCCCAAAGCCGCCGCCGTGCATCTCTCCGGTGCAACCAGTATCTCGGCTCTTTCTGGCTTGGCCGCGTCGGGATGGGAGGTCGGCTCCTTCCACCCTCTCCAGTCCCTTCCCGACCCAGGAGAGGGCGCCCGGGTTCTGGCCGGCTCCTGGGTGGCGGTGACGGCCCAAGGTCGGTTGCGAGAACTGCTTCGAGGGCTGGCGGCCAGCCTGGGCATGCACGACTTCGACCTGGACGACGAGGTTCGCACCAGCTACCACTCGGGGGCCACCGCCGCCTCGAATTTTCTGGTCGCGGCGCTCGACCTCGCCCAGCAATTCTTTGAGAAGGCGAAGGTGCCTTTTGCTGCCGCCGAGCCGTTGTCGAGAGCGGTGGTGGGCCACGCCTTCGCCCTGGGGGCACGGCCGTCGCTAACCGGGCCCATCGTGCGCCAGGATTGGGAAACAGTCCGTCTGCAGAGATCGGCTGCGGCCGAAATGGGAGAGGAAGCGTTGAGGCAATTCGACCTCCTCGCGGCGGCAACGGCCATCACCGCATCGGTGGTGGTTCCTACTGATCTGAACCCTCACCGTGACTGAGGTGACCCGAACCTTTTTCGAAAGCCGTCTGCAGAGGCGGGGGCTCACCGCCCTTGTGCCGACCATGGGTTATTTCCACGAGGGGCACCTTGCTTTGATGGCGGCGGCCCGTCAGGCGGCAGAGACGGTCATCGTCTCCCTGTTCGTCAACCCCCTGCAATTCAACGACCCCGCCGACCTCGAGAGATATCCCCGCGACTTCGAACGGGACCTCGAAATGGCGCAGGCCGAGAAGGTCGACGTGGTCTTTGCGCCTTCGTCGGAGGAGATGTATTCCGAGCCCCCGCTCACCCGGGTGAGAGTTGCCAAGGTGGAGGACCACCTGGAAGGACCAAGACGGCCAGGTCACTTCGCGGGAGTGGCGACGGCGGTGGCAAAGCTCTTCGCCGGGCTCCAGCCCGACCTCGCCTTCTTCGGGCGCAAGGATGCTCAGCAGCTCGCTCTGGTCCGCCAGATGACGAAGGACCTCTCGTTCCCCGTGACTATCAGCGGTCAGCCCACCATCCGGGAACAGGACGGACTAGCACTCTCCAGCCGCAATGTCTTTCTCGGCCCGGAAGATCGGACGGCGGCATTGTCTCTCAGCGCCGGGCTCTTCGCCGCCGCCGACCTGGCCGAAGCTGGCGAAAGAGATGGTCGACGATTGCTGGAGGTGGCGAGCAAGGTGGCCGACGGGGTGGATGTTGAGTATGTGACCCTCGCCTCCCAGAACCATGCCCAGCCGCTCGCCGAGCTCGACCGACCTTCCTTTCTGGCGGTTGCAGCCCGGGTCGGAAAGGTGCGCCTGATCGACAATGTCGCATTCGACCTCGTCGTCGGTCAGGTAATGGCCGATCGAGGCCGTCGCCTCGAGCGGGAAAGCGTGCTCTACCGCTGATGCTGCTGCTTTGTGACGTCGGCAATACGAACACCATCGTCGGGCTCTGGGATGGGGAGACCGCCATCCATCGCTGGCGGATATCCACGGACTTCGAGCGCACCGCCGACGAATGTCGACTCCTACTGAGATCGATGCTTGCTGAATACGCCGGTCCCGTCAGCGGCGGCTGCCTGTCGTCAGTGGTGCCGCAACGCACCGAAAGTTGGCGGGAGGCGCTTGCTCCCCTTATCGACGGCCGACTAGTCGTGGTGGGACCGGGGGTCAAGACGGGGATCGCCTTGTCGGTCGACAATCCCCGCGAGGTGGGAGCCGACCGGGTGGCCAACGCCATCGGGGCGGTCCGCCTTCTCGGTGCACCGGTGATCGTGGTCGATTTTGGGACCGCTACCACTGTCGACTTGGTTGGTCCGGACGGGTCTTACCGAGGGGGAGCGATCGCTCCCGGCCTCGAGGTCTCGGCCGATGCC
>DATBKE010000187.1:0-2018 GCA_036556085.1 Acidimicrobiia bacterium
ACGGCTGAGAAGAAAGCACTCGAGCCGGTCCGCAAGTCGGTGATGGTCGAGACATCAGTGGAGCACGCTTTTTTGGTCTTCACCGAACGGATGGGCGATTGGTGGCCCGTCACGACCCACTCCGTCCACGAAGAGAACGCCCTATCGGCGGGGATGGAACCCTGGGAAGGGGGAGCGATCTTCGAGGTTTGGCAGGAGGGTCGGGAAGTCTGGGGTGAGATCACTGCCTGGGAGCCTCCCCATCGTTTGGTGTTCACCTGGCACCCCGGGCTTGACCTCGATGCGATCACGGAAGTCGAGGTGCGTTTCGCCTCCCGGGGCAACGTGACCGTGGTCGAACTCGAACATCGCGGCTGGGAAGCGCGGGGGGAACGGGCGGAGGAAATCAGATCGAACTACGAGAGCGGCTGGGTGAAGACCCTCGATCGCTTCGCCGCCGCTACGGCCTGACTATCTGATCGGATCGATGCGGAGGATTGACTCCGTTGTCAAGACGTATACCTCGCCGGTGGCGTCCTGGCCGAAGGTGACGACCGGGCCGTGGATACCTACCTGCTCGGTCCAGTCCTGCTGCTGGGAAGCGCCGGCTCCGTCGAAGAGGAAGCTGCGCAGCCACCCGCCGCAATAGTCGGAGTAGAAATAGTGGCCCGTGAGCTCGGGTATGGCCGCACCTCGATACACGACGCCGCCCGTGATCGAGCAAGTTCCCGAGTCGGAGTGTGCCACTTCGATCACGGGCAGGGTGAAACCTTCGACATCGCACCCCTGGGGGGGCTCGAAACAGTGGAGGCCCTCGGTGACCGGCCAGCCGAAGTTGAGAGCGGGAGCCGAGCTGGGAGCCACGTTGATCTCTTCGAAGTTGCCCTGTCCGACATCGCCGATGTAGATGAGGTCCTGGTCAAAGGTGGCCCGCCACGGGTTACGCAAACCAATCGCCCAGACCTCCGGCGCCCCGCCACCGTCGATGAAGGGGTTGTCGGGTGGGATCTCGTAGGGCTCGGTGGCGTCGACCTGAAGGCGAAGAAGTCCCCCGAGCAGATCCTCGGTGTTCTGGCCGGTGCGGAACGTATCGCCACCACCACCGCCGTCTCCAAGGGCCACCCAGAGGTACCCATCCGGCCCGAATGCAATCGTTCCCCCGTTGTGGTTGGGAGCAGGCTGCGAAACCTGGAGGAAGATTCGCTCGGCCGCGGCATCGAAGCCGCCGTTGTCGACGAACTCGGACACCGTGGTGTCGCCGTTTCCGTCTGAGTAGTGGAGAAAGAGGCGGCTCGGGTCCTCGGGATGAAACGTCATTCCCAAGAGACCCCTCTCCCCCGAGTTGGTGACCCGATCACCGATATCGAGAATCACTCCCTCATCCAGTTTCCAGACCTGTCCGTTCTTGGTGGCGAAATAGATCGCGTCTTCGCCCGGGCGTGAGACGAGAACGGTTGGAAAAGGCAAACCCTCCGCCAGAGCGGTATAGCGAAGGCCCACGAGCGGAGGCCCAGCGGTGGTCGAGGCGGCCGCAGTCGTTGAGGTGGTCGCAATCGCAGTAGTGGCCGGGGCGGCGCTGGTGGCAGTGGTGGCCGGCTCAGTTGAAGGTGTGGTCGAGCTTTGTTCCTGCGCCGGGCCACATGCCAAAACCAAGAGCAATGCACCGATGGGTACCGCTCGTGACATCCCTTCCGGGAAGCTAGCGACAGCCGCAATCTATAAAGTCGCCGCCGGATGCAGACCGCCACCATGAGAAACGATCGCCGGTCGATATTCGGCTGGGCGATGTATGACTGGGCCAACTCGGCCTACACCACCACCACTCTCGCGGTGTTGCTGCCGGCCATCTTTACCGGCGAGATCATGCCCGAGGGGGGCATCAGCATTTTGGGGCGACTCGTCGATGGCGAATCGCTCTTCAGCTATATGGTGAGCGCGGCGGCGCTGATTGCATTCGTGCTTTCCCCGGTGATGGGGGCCATTGGCGACTTCGCCGCTCGCAAACTGAGATTCCTGCGCACTTTCGCTTACACCGGCGC
>DATBKE010000188.1:0-23527 GCA_036556085.1 Acidimicrobiia bacterium
GCGGGGGCGGACCAAGCGGATGCACGGGACCAAACCGGTCGAGAAAGAGCCGACCGATCACCTTGTGCTTCTCGCCGGTTCCCCGGCCGGCTACCGAGCGATCTCCGAGTTGGTCTCCACCGCCCAGTTCCGAGGAGAGAAGGACCGACCGGTCTACCTCTGGGAGGACCTGGCCCGCACCGCTGCTGTGCCCGAGATCGTGGCCTTGAGCGGTTGTCGCCAGGGGGCGGTGGCGGAGGCGGCGACGAAGGGAGACCTGGCCGGAGCGATGAGTGCAGCCCTTCGCCTGCGGGAGTTGTTCGGTCGCCGTTTCCATCTCGAGATGTGGCATCACGGGATGCCAGAAGACGACGCTCGCAACGACCTGATCTGGGAAGTGGCGGGCCGGCTCAACCTGGGTGTGGTCGCCACCAACAACGTCCACTACCACCGCCGCCAGGATGCCGACCTATCCGAGGTGCTGGCAGCTATTGGCGGACGCCGGTCGCTCGATCAGGCCGATGGGTTTCGTCCCGCCACCGACGAGCGTTATCTCAAGAGTCCCGAGGAGATGGGGCGACGCTTCGAGAGATATCCGGGGTCGATCGCGGCGGCGGTGCGTCTGGCTGAGCGACTCACTTTCGATCTGAAACTGGTCGCACCGAGGCTGCCCGACTTCCCGATGCCAGGTCATTTCCGTTCCGAGATGGACTATCTCCGGCACCTCACCTGGGAAGGTGCCCGGGAGGTCTACCCGGGCGAGGGATTGGTCGATCCCAGGGCTCGCCGCCGGCTCGAGCACGAACTGGGCATCATCGAGCGCCTCGGGTTCGCCGGGTATTTCCTGGTGGTCTGGGACATCGTCAAATTCGCCCGGGGTCAGGACATCATGTGCCAGATCAGAGGCTCCGGCGCCGATTCGGCCGTATGTCGGTGTCTGGGTCTGACCCGGGTGGATCCGATCCGGCTGGGCTTGCCATTCGAGCGTTTCCTCTCCGAAGAGCGGGGTCGTCCCCCTGACATCGACTTGGATCTTGAAGCCGATCGACGGGAAGAGGTGATCCAGTACTGCTACCGCCGATATGGCAGGGAACGAGCGGCGATGGTGGCCAACGTCATCACCTATCGGGCGCGATCGGTTCTGCGTGACGTCGGCAAGGCTTTGGGGTTCACTCAGGCTCAGGTCGACGGCCTCTCCAAGTTCGTTGACAGCCATGACGCGGCCGCTCTCCGGCATGACACACATTTGCCACCGGGGCTGACGGCCGAATTGCTCTACGACGTCTGCTGGCGGTTGGACGGTTTTCCGCGCCATCTCGGGATTCATTCCGGGGGAATGGTCATCGCCGATCGCCCTCTCTCCCAGGTGGTGCCTCTCGAATGGGGACGAATGGAGGGTCGCTCGGTATTGCAATGGGACAAGGACGACTGCGCGGCAATTGGCATCGTCAAATTCGACCTGCTCGGCCTGGGGATGCTCAATGCTCTTCACCTCACCGCCGACCTGATCAAAGAGACTCACGGCATTGAAGTCGACCTCGCCACGATCGAACAAGAACCAGCCATCTACGAGATGTTGACCAAGGCCGACACGGTTGGTCTTTTCCAGGTGGAGTCACGGGCGCAGATGGCGACTTTGCCCCGCATGAAGCCCACCACCTTCTACGACCTGGCGGTCGAGGTGGCGTTGATCCGCCCGGGACCGATCCAAGGGCAATCGGTTCATCCCTATCTTCGCCGTCGTAGCGGCGAGGAGCCGATTCGCTTTCCACACCCCCTCACCAAGCCGATCCTCGAGAAGACGCTCGGGGTTCCGATCTTTCAAGAGCAGCTGATGGAACTGGCGCGGGTGTGCGCCGGTTTCGACGGCGGTCAATCGGATCGGCTCCGCCAGGCGATGACTCACAAGCGGGGAGAGCTTGCGATGGAAAAGCTTCGAGAAGAAGTGTTTCTGGGGATGGCAGGAAGGGGCGTAGTCGGCGAGGCTGCCGAAGAGATCTGGGAAAAGTTGCAGGGATTTGCCCACTTCGGCTTTCCCGAAAGCCACTCGGTCAGCTTCGCCTACATCGTCTACATGTCGGCCTGGTTGAAATATCACTGGCCGGCCGAGACCCTGGCGGGACTGCTCAATGCCCAACCGATGGGCTTCTATAGCCCCAATAGCCTCGTCCAGGATGCCCGCCGCCACGGCGTGGAGACTCTGTCACCGTGTGTCAATCGTTCTTATCACGACTGCACCATCGAAGCCTGGGAAGCCGACCCCGACGACCTCGCCACCTATTACGGAGTGTCGTGGAGGCGGGGGAGAGGAGCGCTGTCCGATCCCCTTCGCCCGGCGGTGGCAGTGCGCCTAGGCCTCAGATATGTTCGCAATCTGGGCACGAAGGAGATCGATCGGATCGAAGCAGCCCGCCAGATTGGGGGCCGCTTTGGCAATCCCGAGGAGCTGGCTTTTCGCACCGGCCTGTCCGTCTCGGCCCTCGAGGGGCTGGCCGCCAGCGGGGCTCTGTCCGATCTTGGGATCGAGCGCCGGCAGGGGCTTTGGGCGGCAGGGCCTTTGTCCGAAATCGATCCTGGTCGCCTCCCGCTCTCACCCGGCACCGAGCCGCCTTCTCTTCTGGCCATGGATAGCGAAGAAGAGCATCGCGCAGATCTTTGGTCGACTGGAGTCTCGCTAACTCATCCGATCCAATTCATTCGCTCCCAGTTACGCGAAGAAGGCTGTTTGACGGTAATGGAGGCTCTGGAGTTAAGACGCAACGGCAAGCTCGCCGAAGTGGGCGGGGTGATAACTCATCGCCAGCATCCCGGCACGGCGATGGGGGTGGTTTTTTTCAATCTGGAAGACGAAACCGGGATGTTGAACGTGGTGGTGCTCCCCGAGGTGTGGACCCGCAATCGCGAAGTTGCTCGCAAACGTCCGGCGATGGTTATCGGAGGTCGCCTGGAGTATCGCAACGGAGTAACCAACCTGGTTGCTCATAGTTTTCGGCCTCTAGGCGTGACGACCCTCAAGTCGCGCGATTTTCGCTAGATGCAACTCCAGTAGCCCCAGCCCGAACCCTGATAGACGATGTGGGCGGCAACGGCCACGTTCAATGCCGGGTCAAAGGGATCAGCACCGGTGCTGAGTCCCATCGCCTCGGTGGTTGCATTCCAATCCGAAGGGGCGATCTGAAACAACCCCAACAAGCCCAAGTCGGGGTTCACCAGATCGACATCGAAACGGGACAGACACCAAGCCAGCCGAACTGCCTTGTTGACATCGCTCGAGGCGAAGTTGTCCTCGATGAGACTTCGCAAGGCGACCGAGTCGAGCCATCCGGTGTTCAGCTCAAGAGAAGTCACAGAACGCGAGGCCACTGCGGCCGCGGTTGTCGGAGGGGCGGCCACTTCCGGAGCGGCGGCCTTGGTACCTGCCATGGCGAGCCAACCCTGCGCCGAAACCGCACCGGCGGCCTCACCCCAGATGATTTGGCCACTGCTCGTTGACGGAGTCAACGGTGGGGTCCCGGCGTTGAACGCGGCGAAGCCGGCGATGGCAAGAAGGATCACCGCCGACCACCCGGCCACATACAAAAACCGATGGAAACTCATGACTCCGCCCCGGACAGGCCATCCAACTGCTTGTCCGATTGCTGCTGAAAATAAACAGCCCCAAAAGTCGGGGGCAAACCGCTATACGGGTGCTTTTCGCGCTCCGAGAACGTCAATCACTAACCCCCAACTATTACTTGAGGGTTCCAGCATGTCGAAGTGCCCACCATCGGATTCGAGAACCTCGACGACAGTCTGGCGCCTCGTAGCCGAATCGGCATAAGCCCGAATCGGATCGATCGGAACCAGGCGATCGAAGGGGCTAGCGATCACCACCGTCGGGCCCGGGCGAGGCAATCGATGCGCCGGCGAGTACTCAGACGGGTCGGGAAGGGGGTCGGGGAGCAGTCGCCGGAAGGTATCTCCGGCCAGTCCCTCAGCACGAGCAGAAAGCAGGTCGCAAAAGGGGGCGAGGGCGATTGTCAGCCCCGGATGATCGGCCCAGAGGGCCATCGTGGCTCCCGCGGAATGTCCCAAAAGGACCACTTGCTCGGCCGAAAACCCAGTCAATTCAGGGATTTTGCGAAGTGCGACAGTTACGTCGTCAAAGCTCTCCGGGAATCCTCCGCCGAGTCCGAGGCGGCGGTACTCGAGGTTGAAGGTGGCGACGCCTCGTTGCCAGAGGTCGACGGCCAGGGACTCGGTGGTGTCGGCCGTCCACTCATGCCGCCAGAGCCCCCCGTGGAGCAAGGCCACCAGCCGCGAAGCTCCTTCGACAATCCGCAGATCGCCCACTTGATCGGGAAGCGCACCATAGGCGAGCCGCTCGACAGGGGCGGCGGCGCGGTTCAACAAATGGCGGAGAGCCCACTGATAACCGTGGATTCCGCGGCCATAAATTCGCGTTACTCCCTCGATCACCGAGCGCCGTCGCCACTGTTCCCGCTCGAGAATGTTGCTGATGTGAACCTCCACAACAGGTGTAGAGATGGCGGCAACGGCGTCGCCCAAAGTGCGCGAGTAGTGGGTGAGAGCACCGGGGTTGAGGACGATCCCGTCGAAGGTTGCCTCGGCCCCCGTGACCGCCTCGAGCACCTCTCCCTCGAGGTTGGACTGGAACACGCTGACTTCGATTGAGAGACGGGCGGCGAATTCGGTGAGGTCGCGCTCCAGCTCGGCCAGGGTCGTCGATCCATAGATCTCTGGTTCTCTTGTGCCGAGGCGATCGAGATGAGGGCCGTTGATGACCAGGTACCGCGGCATCACGGCGATGTTAGGAAGCGAGGACTTCCCAGACAGGTCATCGAGAAACCACCGCGTCGATGGCAAAATTGTCCTCGATGCGCCGTCCCCTTGTCCTGCTCGTGATCGTCATCGCCTGTGGCGGGGCACCGCTCTCGGGCGTGGGGGGACGATCTTCGGACTGGATCCGGGAACCCACCCTCGCTACCACCGAGACGACGGCTTCCGATGGTCCCTCGCTCGCCTCGGTGCACCGCACCGAGTGGTTCAACGGCGACCTCGCCCCTGTGGGCGGGACGACACCGGCGGAAATCATCGCTGGCGTCTACACCAGGGCCCGTTCAAGCGATCCTTTCGTGCAGGCGACGCCGGCCGAGATCGCGGCCGCCCTTCCGGGGATCGAGTTTCCCAGCCAGGTTCCACCGGAGGTGCGGTACATCACCAGCCAGCTCGTGTACGACCTTTCCCAGTTGACCCTCGCCACCGACCAGGTGGCTGCGTTCGGTCTCTGGTCGGTCGAGCCCTACACCCGCTCGCGCTCTGTTGGCCAGCAAGCGGTGTTGACGGTCGTGAACGATCCTGAGGGCCTGGCGGCGATCTCGTCGGGACAGGCCGACACCAGTTGTGCCCGCTACATCGATCGCCAGGCCCAGTGTGCAGTGAGCACGGTGCGAGAACGCCCGGCCTGGGAACTAGTGGACAACCTCGGGGTGACTCTGATCTGGTTCTCAGAGACCTACCGATACGAGCTCTTTCTGCGCTCGGGTGTGAATCGATCCCTGGTGCAGGAGATGGCCGAATCCGCCCGGCCGCTCTCGGCGCTTTCCTTCTGACCGATGTTCCACGGCCACGGCTGGAGCTATCTCCGCTTCGATCCCCAGCAAGAAACTAGCGAGCTCAACCGCGAGCTCCTGACCCGGGTGTGGCATTACGGGCGGCCATATCGGCGCCAGCTCGTCGGCATCATCGTTACGGTTTTTGCCACTGCCATCATCGGTGTGCTCCCGCCGCTTCTCATTCGCCAGCTCATCGACGTGGCGTTGCCGAATCGGGACTTGGGGCTGTTGACTCTGCTGGGGGCGGGGATGGTGCTCTTACCCCTCTTCAACTCCGGTATCGGTGTACTCCAGCGTTGGTGGTCGGCGCGGGCGGGGGAGGGGATCATCTATGACCTTCGTCGTCAGCTCTACACCCACCTGCAGCGGATGTCCCTGCGCTTCTTCACGTCCACTCGAACCGGCGAGCTGATCTCGCGAGTCAATAGCGATGTGGTGGGGGCTCAACAAGCCATCACCGGCACTTTTCTCACCGTCTTTTCCAACCTGGTGTCGGTGAGCGTCATCCTGGTGGTGATGTTGCAGGCCGAGTGGCGGCTGACGTTGCTGGCACTGATGGCGTTGCCGCTTTTCGCCTTGCCGGCGCGCCGGGTGGCCCGGATCCTGCGCCGATACACCGATGAGCAGATGGAGAAAAACGCCGCCATGTCGGTCATCCTGCAAGAGACGTTCAACATCTCCGGGGCGTTGCTGGTCAAGTTGTTCGGTCGAGAGCAGCGGGAGGTAGATCGCTACAGCAATGAGGCGGCGCAAGCGCGCGACCTGGGAGTGAAATCGGCCATGGTGGGGAGGTGGTTCTTCGCCACCCTCGGCCTGGTAGGGGCGATCGGGAGTGCGGTCGTTTTCTGGTTCGGCGGCTTCATGGTGATTCGCAACGAGCTGACCGTTGGCACCGTCGTCATGTTCACAGGCCTCCTGGCGCAGCTCTACGGACCGCTGAGCTCGTTGACCAATAGCCGGGTGGAGCTCGCCACCTCACTCGTCAGCTTCGAGCGGGTCTTCGAGGTGCTCGACATGCAATCGGAACTGGTCGAAGGAAACGAGGATCTCTATCCGATAAGAGGCGACATCAGCTTTGACCGGGTGTCGTTCCGTTATCAGTCAACAGAGCCGATCGGGCTCGAGGCCGTGAAACGCTCCGGCCGCCGGGGGACGTTCGAGGTTGGTTTCGTTCCCCAGCAGGTTTCGACCCGGCCGTGGGCGATCGAAGATGTCAGCTTCGAGATCAAGGCCGGAGAGCTAGTGGCGCTGGTGGGCCCGAGCGGCGCCGGGAAGACAACCATTTCCTATTTGATTCCCCGTCTCTACGACGTCGACTCGGGTGCGATCAGGATCGACGGCCACGACGTCCGCAATTTGACCTTCGACGCCATCGCCCGAGGGATGGGAGTCGTCACCCAAGAGACTTATCTATTTCACGACACGATCGCGGCCAACCTCCGCTACGCCCGCGAAGATGCCACCGAAGATCAGCTCCAGCAGGCAGCCGAAGCGGCCAATATCGCCGAGTTCGTCAATTCGCTTCCCGACAGATTCGAGACCGTGGTGGGAGAGCGGGGCTACCGCTTGTCGGGCGGGGAACGTCAGCGGATGGCGATCGCCCGCGTCATCCTAAAGGACCCCGCGGTGCTCATACTCGACGAAGCCACCTCGCATCTCGACTCTCGCTCGGAGGCATTGATTCAGGATGCGCTCGAAAAGTTGATGGTGGGTCGCACCTCGGTCGTGATCGCCCATCGGCTCTCCACCATCCTCGCCGCCGATCAGATCCTGGTCCTCGACCACGGCCGTTTGGTGGAAAAAGGCACCCACAGCGAGTTGATGGCGGGAAGTGGTCTGTATCGCGAGCTCTTCGAGACCCAGTTCCGGGCCGTCGCCAATTAACCGCCGGAGTCCCAGACGGGCTCTGGTTCGAAACCCGTCAGCACGAAGTCGCCAGTGTCCTCGGTCCGCGCGCCCGGAACCAGCACCAGGGGCACCTGGCATCGCTCCATGACCCTCACCGAGATACTCGTCCAGGCCTGTTCGGTGAAAAGTCGGCGGGTGGCCCCCATGATGATCGTGTCGATCGCAAGCTCGTGGGCGGTCCTGATGATCGCTTCGGCGGGATCATCTCCCTCCACCAGGCGGATGGTGGCGGTGCGCGAACGTGCCGCCAGGGCCGATACGAGAGGATCAACGATGCGCCTGCCTCGCTCTTCGAGATAGCGGGCGGCCTTGACCTCGGCCTGCTCGTCACGCCGGGAGTCATCATCGAGGAGGGAGCGCCGCTCCTCATCGTCAAGCGAAGCCAGAAAAGTGCGGGGCACCTGGATCACGGTCATGACTGTGATCGACCCCTCGTCGACCAGCAGATCGCAGAAATTGGCTACCGCAGACGGTGGCAGGACGCCGGTGGTGGCGACTAGCACGTGCACGGATGGGGAGGTTAGGTCGGCACCGGCCCTTACGGCCCTTCCGAGCCACAATGGAGTCCATGGATGCTGCGCTACTGAATCAGGTGACATGGATGATTCCCAACGCCCTCGCCTTGATCGGCTCGGCGGCGGGCGAGGAACAGAATGCGATGACGGCCTCATGGGTCACGCAGCTTTCGATGGAGCCGGTCCTGATCGGAGTGGGGGTCGACAACAAGGCAGTCACCCATCGCCTGATCACCGCGGGCGGCGGATTCAGCGTCAACTTGTGGTCGCCCGATGACACCAAGGTCTTCGTCAAGTTTTCCAAGCCGGCGGTATCCGAGAACGGCACCCTCAACGGGCGACCGGTGCGCACCGCGGTCACTGGGGCTCCCGTCTTCGAGGAGGCCGTGGCTTGGATGGACTGCGCGGTCCGTCAGGCGATCGATCTCGGCACGCACACGCTCTTTATCGGCGAAGTGGTGGGAGCGGAGGTAAACGCTCCCGAAAGTCGGGCGGCGGCCGTGTCGGACACGCGGATGAAATACGGCGGGGTCAAGCGAGGCGGCCACTAACTCTTCTAGCGGGCACGGGTAACGTCGAAGCCGATGGACGTACGTCTGGAGGGAAAGGTCGCGGTGGTGACCGGCGGTAGCCGGGGTATCGGGCAAGCCACTGCCGGGCTGATGCTGGCCTCGGGTGCTGGAGGAGTCGTGATCACCAGCCGCAAGCCCGAGAACCTCGAGCAGGCCAAGGCCGAGCTCATGGAGTCGGGAGCAGAGCCCGACCGCTTGGAGGCAATGACCGCCCGGGCCGACGACGTCGAGGACGCTCGGAGGACGATCGCAGCCACCATCGAGCGCTTTGGATCGTGCGACATCCTCGTCAATAACGCCGGCACTAATCCCGCCCCGGGACCTCTCGTCACTGTCGATCTCGGGGCCGTGGACAAGACTTGGGCCGTGAACCAGCGAGGGCCATTGCTCTGGTGTCAGCAAGCGGTGACGCAGTGGATGGCAGACCATGGGGGGGCGATCGTCAACGTCAGTTCGGTGGGCGGCATGCGGCCGGCCCCCATCCTCGGCGCCTACAACATCTCCAAGGCTGCGCTCGCCCATTTCACCCACCAGCTGGCGATGGAACTGGCTCCGGTGGTGCGGGTCAACGCCGTTGCCCCGGGAGTGGTCAAGACCCGGCTGGCCGGATCGCTTTGGCAGGGAAGGGAAGAAGAAGCGAGCAAGGGTCACCCCCTTGGCCGATTGGGGGAGCCCGACGATATTGCCCGGGCGATCGTCTTTCTCGCCTCCGATGCCGCGAGCTGGATCACCGGTGTCGTGCTGCCGGTTGACGGCGGCGTTGTCGGCGCGTCCGGGAGCGCGATCTCGTGACCCACCCTCGCCCCGACCCCGAGCTAGCCCTGACCTACCTTGATGGGCTGCGCGATCCCGGACCGCTTTTTGCCGAGGCGCGGCGGCTCCGCGACGAGGGCAAAGGAAATACGGTTACCTACAGCCGCAAGGTCTTCATACCGTTAACGACCCTCTGTCGCGATCGCTGTACCTACTGCACGTTCGCCCAGCCGCCCGGAGCGGGCGGCATGTACCTGACACCAGACGAGGTGCTGGCCGTGGCCCGCGCCGGCAGTCGCCACGGATGCACGGAGGCTCTCTTCACACTCGGAGATCGCCCAGAGGACCGCTGGCCCCAGGCTCGCGAGTTCCTCGACTCGGTGGGAGCAAGCACGACCCTCGAATATGTGGTGGCGATGAATAGGTTAGTGCTGGAAGAGACCGGGCTCTTTCCTCATGCCAATCCCGGTTTGATGTCGTTGACCGAGATGGCCGAGCTTCGGCCCCTCAACCCCTCGATGGGATTGATGCTCGAGAACGTCTCGAGGCGACTGCTCGAACCGGGGATGCCGCATTTCGACTGCCCGGACAAGGACCCCGAGCGGCGCATGGAGACGATCGCCAACTCGGGCCGGCTGTCTGTTCCCTTCACGACCGGAGTATTGATCGGCATCGGCGAGAACAACGGTGAGATCGTCGAATCGATCATCGCCCTCGAGAGCGCCAGCTCCACCTGGGGGTCGATTCAAGAAGTGATAGTCCAAAACTTTCGCGCCAAGGCCAATACCCCCATGAGGCGGCACTCCGAGCCTCTCCCGGCCTGGTTTGCAATCGTTGTTGCCCTCGCCCGCTGGTTCCTGGGACCGACCATGAACCTTCAGGTTCCTCCCAACCTCACCGAGCACTTCGAATTGTATCTCGACGCCGGGATCAACGACTGGGGAGGAGTGAGCCCGCTCACGATTGATTGGGTCAATCCCGAGCAGCCCTGGCCACATCTGGATGAGCTGGCGGCCCGAACTTCCGCCGCCGGATTCCAGCTCACCCCTCGGCTCCCGGTCTACCCGGAATTTGTCTCCCCGCGCTGGATCGATCCCGGGTTGTTGCCGCGGGTTCGGGAAGCGGCCGTCGAGCTCGAGCATCTGGCCGGAGCGGTGGCATGAGTATCACCTTTGCCCGCATACGGCCGGCCGGAGCGATGACTCCCGCGGCTGCGGCGTCGCGGCGGCGGGAAGGAACGACCGTGGTCGAGCTAGCCCCAGCGGATAAGGAGGGGTTGACCGCCTCCCTGGGAGGTGGCCTTCTTCCGGTGACTATCGGGGTTGCCGATCCTGATGCCGCAGCCTGGGTGATGCCAGCCGGGAGCGGTGTCGAGCACGCGCAGGGCTGGAGAGTCACCATCGATGCCGGCACTGCCTCATTCGAGTCGCTCCTCGACGAGGTTGCCCGCACCCAACCCGCGTTTCTGCGCTGCGGCAGGGGGCGGGTGACCCAGCTTTCCAGGATCACGGCACTGCCCGGTATCGAGACCGCTCTCTCGGTCTTCGTCGACGATATCGATTCAGCGCTGGCGGCCGTCGCCGCCGGAGCCGGCGACCTATTGCTGCGGGACTGGGATGGGGAAGGAATCGGTGATCTCCGCAATGCGCTTTTCCCGCACCAGCTATTGGAGCGAAGTGCCTTCTCTCCCGACCGGCCGATCGACGAAATGCGATTCCATCTCCCTCCAGCCGTTTTTACGGTTTGGCTGGGCCAGGTCGATGGAGGTGGCGTGGTGCGGCCCCGTTGGGAGTGGGCTCCGGGCAAGGCACTGCCCGCCCCCGTGCCGCCTGCCCGGCTCTCGGCGCAATGGATGGACGCGGCGTGGCTGGATGGACCGGCGCCGCCAGAACTGAGCAACGCCGGGGAGCTTCGTCCCATCCTCGAGCGATCACTAGCCGGAACCCCGCCCAGTCGCGACGAAGTCGAGTACCTCTTCGGCGCCCGAGGCGATCAGGTCGATGCCGTTGCTTACGTGGCCGATGAACTCCGTCGCCTACAGGTGGGGGAGACCGTCACCTACGTGATCAATCGCAATATCAACTACACCAACCAGTGCTACTTCCGCTGTGGCTTCTGCGCCTTCTCGAAGGGGCCGCGCAGTCTCAACCTGCGCGAGGAGCCCTACCTCATCCCCGTCGAAGGGATCGTGGGACTGGCGGTCGAGGCCTCAGAACGGGGAGCCACGGAAGTCACCCTGCAAGGAGGGATCCATCCCCAATTCACGGGGGACTTCTACGCCGGGGTCGTGGAGGCAATAAAGGCCCGCCTCCCGGAGATGCACATTCACGGGTTCACCCCCCTCGAGATCTGGCAGGGCGCCGAGACCCTCGGTGTGTCTGTCCGCAGCTTCCTCGAGAGGCTCCAAGCTGCCGGCCTCGGCAGCTTGCCGGGGACCGCGGCGGAAGTACTCGACGATTCGGTCCGACGCTTCCTGTGTCCGGACAAGATCCGGACCGCCCAGTGGGCGGAGGTGATGCTCACGGCCCACGACCTCGGGCTCCGCGCTACCGCCACCCTCATGTTCGGCCACATTGATCACCCCGCGGCCTGGGCCAACCACCTCGAGGTCATCCGTCAGATCCAGCGTCGGACCGGCGGCTTCACCGAGTTTGTCCCGCTGCCGTTCGTCCACATGGGGGCGCCCATCTTCCTCCGCGGTCAATCCCGGCCCGGACCCACCTGGGACGAGGTGGTTCTGGTCCACGCGGTGTCTCGTATTGCCTTCGCGGGCCTGATTCCCAACATCCAGGCCTCCTGGGTGAAGCTCGGTCTCGACGGGGGCGCGCGCCTGCTCGATGCCGGATGCAACGATCTCGGTGGCACTCTCATGGGTGAGATCATCACCCGTTCGGCCGGGGCGGCGCACGGCCAGGAGGTGAGCCCGGAGGAGTTTGTGGAGACCATCAGAGGGGCGGGCCGCCGCCCGGCTCGCCGTAGTACCACCTATCAGATCCTGGAAGAAGCAGACCTCGACTAGGTGTAGGCGAACGGGTACCCGGGTCGTCCCTTCGCCAGCCAGTCGGCGAGGGCATCGGACGTGGACACGTCGGCGCCCAACGATTTGGCCAGGTGATAGCGGTGATTGAGGACGTCGCAATAAGCCTGAATCGGATCGGACACCCCAGCGAGCGCCGTCAGCATCGACAACATGGGTTCGAACTCTGTTGCCCGCCAGCGAATGGCAAGCGTCGATTTGGTGGCGGCGCTGTCTGAGTGCCGGGCCGAGAAGTAGTGAACATCGGCAAGGATCGCCTTGGCCTGATTCTCAAGGGCGTCGATTCCCGTCAGGGCCTTGAGGCGGTTGGTGTGAAAGTTGCGATTACCAACTCTGACCTTGATGATCATCTCCGAGGTGTCATCGAGGGAGGGCAGCAGGTCGACCTCTTCGACGTCGAAGCCGAGACGGTTCAATCGTTCGACCCGCTCGGTGACGCGAAATCGCTCGTCGACTCCGATTTTCGTTGCCTGGCCTAGCTCCGCCCAGAGGTTCTCGTAACGCAGAGCGATGTCATAACCAAGTTCGAGATCGGCTCGATCCAGGTCGACTCCCGCTTCGGCGGCGATGTCAGCCATGCCTCCTGCCACGTTCTCGATCATGATCTCGAGGTCCTCCGTCCTCTGCCCATCGGTGAGATCCTCGTCGTACATGCGAGCGGTTTCGGCATCGACCATGACCGTTTCGATTGCCTCGGCGTCGAACCGGTAGAGCACGTTGGAGAGGCTGCAATCACCCCAGAAGCAGCCTGCCAGATGCAACTCGACCAAGAGGCCCGCGAACGCGTCGAGGAGCTGGCTGCGTCGGGCACCGAACCCGGGTCCGGCCAGCATCTCTCGATAGGAAAACGAGAATGGCTCATAGGCGGTGATCAGAGCCGCCGAGTGTTCTTCCGTTCGATCAGGGGCCCGGTTGTCGACAATGCCGACCGCGTGCACGGCCGGTGCCCCCACCGTCTCCAGCGCCCGTAGTACCGCGTAGTCGTTGTGAGCCAGATCGGTGGCGAGTTCCTTGACGACATAGGTGCCTTCGGGGAAGGAAAGGAAACGGACCTCATGCCGGCTGATTCCCTTGGGAAGATCGAGGAGGATCGGAAGTTCCCAATCCGCGATCGAGGAGGACCAGGGAAGGTCGAGGAACAGGGGATGGCCCGGGCGGATCGTGAGTTGGGGGGCCACCCATACATTCTGAGGCGCGAGCGGAGGTGGTGGCAAGCAGCTCGGACCAGGGTTGGCCGACTTCGGCGATGGGTATTAGGGGCCCGATGCATTTCAACCGGGCGTTCATCGCGCCA
The DNA here is from genome assembly GCA_036556085.1 of Acidimicrobiia bacterium. Classification (GTDB taxonomy): domain Bacteria; phylum Actinomycetota; class Acidimicrobiia; order Spongiisociales; family ZC4RG35; genus JACCTH01. The sequence continues at coordinate 13,674 of DATBKE010000188.1, forward strand.
TGACGCAAGAAGAACTAGTCACGGATGAGAACGGGATTCAGGCCTGGCTTTATGACGTCTCCGGCGACGACGCCCCCACCCGTATCAGCGACCTCGATCCATCCGGAATCAGCGACGAGCAGATCCTTTGGATCGATGCGAACGTCAAGGAGTTGGATGCCGCCTCGGTGCTAAAGATGCTGGGGATCGAAGGCCAGATCGAGACTCTCGACATGGGCCAGACGCGGCCCAGCCTCATCGCCCACGAGGGATTCGTACAGATCAGCATCCTCTCGGCCCGCGAAGATCTGGCCGACTTCACGCCGGTCATGCTCCATTGCTTGGTAGGCAACAATTGGGTCGCGACGCTGCACGACGGTGAGCTGAATCTGGTCGAGGAATTCAACGAACCGCTTGCGCGCGACACCCGACTCGGAGAGCTCAATTCTTCGTCGTTCCTTGCCTTGGTTTTCGATTGGCACCTCAATGGATACTTCCGCGAGCTCGAGGCGGTGCAGGACGGGATCGATCGGGTCGACGAGCTGTTGCTGCGGCCAGGGCCAAAGCCAGAGTTGCTCGACCGCTTGTTCCAGCTCCGGAGACGAGTAACCAGGCTGCGGAGGGCGTTGAGCCCTCATCGTGATGTTTTCACGCCTCTGAGCAACCCCAAGGCGGAGTTGCTTCCTTCGCCCGAGGCGGCGCCGGACTTTCTCCGCTTGCTTCAGCGACTCGAACACGCTCTGGAGGAGGTGAGCACGACTCGAGAGATGATCGCGGTCTCCTTCGACATCCACATGACCGAAATTGCGCAGGATACGAACGACATCATGAAGCGTCTCACCCTCGCGTCGGTGCTGTTGCTGCCGGCGGTGCTGCTAGCGGGGATCATGGGGATGAACTTCAAGGTCGGGTTGTTCGAGGATCCGTCGATGTTCTGGGTAACTGTTTTTCTCATGGGTTTTCTGGCGGTTTGCACCCTCATTTACGCCAGGTTTCGAAAGTGGCTGTGATCGCTCAGCCGCGATAGGCGAGGCCTTGTGGTGCGGGCACGAACCCCCACTCGGTGAGAGTGGAGCCAAAGGGTGCCGATTGAGCAGGATGGTCGTCGATTCGTTCGATCCGCATGCGACGCTGTCTGCCCGCGATCGCCGCCACCTCGCGGGCGATCTCGCCGTAGGAATCCATGCCGTCCGTGAGCAATGCCAGGCGGCGACCGCCACGATCAAGGTAGGCCACAAGCTTGCCGTCGCCGAGGATTACATAGGCTCCCGCGGCTCGCTGGAACCGAACCTCCCGCTCCGGCCACGGAAGCGACGCCCCGTAGGGGTTGGCGGGGTCGGTGGCTGCCAGGCCCAGGACCCGTGATTCATCGCCACCCCGGAGGCGGTCGACCGCTCCCGGCAGGGCGAACTGAGCCCCTCCCAATCCCTCGAGGAAATAGCCCCTTCTCACCCTGCCGATCTCTTCCATCCTGGAGAGAACCGGGTAGAGGCGGGCAAAGCCGCCCGGAATTCCTTCGGCGGCGACATGAGCGCGGGTGAGCACCCCGTAGCGGTTGAGAAGGACATCGGCCCAGGTGGTGGCGGCTGCGGTGGGGTCGGGTTCGGCTGTAGGGAGGAGTGACCAACGGCCGCCGGCGTGGGCTGGGAACGACGAGGCCAGGGGGCGGCGGCCCGGTGCCCGGTGCCCACCTCGACTTTGGGTGTAAGCCCGGACGGGCGCCAGGCTGTCATTGGTCACCAGTCCCCCCCACACCAGATCCCAGAGATCCTCGAGGAGCTGGGAGGGGTCCCCGCCCGCCGATGGTCCCACTGATTGGTAGATGTCGTAGAAGAAGGAGGCGCCGTTTCGTCCTAGGAACTCCCGGAGATCGTCGTGGGAGCCCTCGTTTGCAAAGCTCGCCTCGATCGGGAACCAGAGTTGGCCGAAGTCCTTGCGCCGATAGAGGGCCATCTTGCCATCGCGGCCTCCCAGGGTGCCCCGGCCTGCCCAAAGGACCTCGCCGTCCAGCAAGAGCCGGTCGACCAGGGACGAAGCCTCACCCACTCTGGCCGAAAGGATCTCCCGTTCCCACACCGAGGCGGCCGCCTCGTACCCTTGAAGTTGCGTAACAACGTCGGCGACGACGTCGATCCGAGCCGGCCTTCTGCTGCCTGCGCCTTGCCAAGCCGGAGTGAACCTGCCAAGAGACTGCGGTTCCGTCGGCTCGATCTCATGACGAAGCACGGCTAGAGACCGTCGTTTGATTCGTCGCAGCACCTCGGCGTCGACCCATCCCTCGCCGCGATGGAATGATCCCTTCAGGACCCTGCCCTGTGCGGCCAGCAAACGAAGCGAGTTTTCGACGACAGCGGGTGGAAGTCCGAGGGCAGAAGCGACGGTTGCCGGCTGGAAGGGTCCGTGAGTACGGGCGTATCGGCCGACAAGATCGCCCAATGGATCTGGCACCGGTTGCAGAAATGCTGAGGGGGTCCCCGGAGGAGGGGGGATGCCAAGTCCGTCGCGCAACCGGGAAATGTCCTCGGAGGCGGCATAACACTGGCGCCCGGCGAGGCGGACCGCCACCATCCTTCCTGTTTCTAGCAACTCGTCGAAGGACGCGGAGAAATCCGACATGTCGCTTCGCACCTCGATGTCGTCCTTGCTCAGGGGACCGAGGTCGCGGAGGAGGTCGACCAATCCATTGGAAGTCTTTGCCTGCCTTTCGGGGGTCAGGTGCTGAAGCTCGAGTTCAACCATCGCCACCACGTCGGGTGAGATCAGATCTCGAAGCTCGCCTTCACCCAGAAGGTTGGCGAGGAGGTTGCGGTCGAGGGTGAGCGCCGTTGCCCTCCGTTCGGCGAGGGGAGTGTCTGCCTCGTAAAGAAATGCCGCCACGAAGGCAAAAAGAAGCGAGGAGGCAAAGGGTGAGGGATGGGTTGTCTCCACCTCGACCATGCGCAGCTTCCGGGACCGAAGATCGGAGAGGACCTCGGTGAGAGCCGGCAGGTCGAAATCCTGGGTCAGAATCTCGCGATAAGTCTCGAGCATGATTGGGAACGCGCCGAACTGACGGGCCACCGCCAACAGGTCAGCTGCCCGCCGGCGCTGTTGCCACAACGGTGTGCGACTCCCCGGCCGCCGCCGCGGCAGCAGCAGCGCCCTTCCTGCCGCCTCTCGAAACCGGGCTCCAAAGAGAGCCGTGTCGGCGAGATGATCCTCGAGCAGTTCTCGTACCTCCTCGGGCTCGAGAGTCAGCTCGGCCAAACTCGGAACCTCGTCGCTGTCGGGAAAGCGGAAGGCGATTCCATCATCAGCCCAAATCACGTCCACGTCGGTTCCGAAGCGGCTGCGCAATTTTTGAGTGAGTGCCATTGCCCAGGGAGCGTGGATGCGGGCGCCAAGAGGGGAGAGCAACGCCACCCGCCAGTCACCAATCTCATCTCGAAAACGCTCGAGCACCAATGTCTGATCGGTCGGGAGGAGGCCGGTTGCTTCTTTCTCCTCGGCCAGGTAGGCCGCCAGATTGGCGGCGGCGAACTCGTCGAGGTGGTAATCGGCCATGAGAGGTCCGGTGGGGTCGGGGAGCCGGCTCATTTCCCTGACGAAGCGACCGATGCGACGGCCGGTGGCAAGCGACCGTCCCTGCACATCGCCCTTCCAGAAGGGAAGCCTTGCCCCGGCGGCGCCGGGGTCGGGAACTACCTCCACTCGCTCGGGACCAATGTCGGATACTCGCCAGGTGCTGGCACCGAGGACGATGGCATCGCCCACTCGGGACTCGTAGACCATCTCCTCGTCAAGCTCACCCACCCGGCTCCCGTCGGGAAGGACCACACGAAAGAGCCCCCGATCAGGAATCGTCCCGGCGTTGGCGACCACCAGCTGGCGGGCTCCGGGGCGGGCAGTGATGGTGCCATCGGTACGGTCCCAGTTCACCCGGGCCCGCAATTCCGAGAAGAGATCGGATGGATATCGACCCGCCAGCATGTCCAGGGTGGTATCGAAGACCTGTCTCCCGAGCGTCGAGAAGGGCCTGGCCCGCCGCATCAGGTCATAAAGCTCGTCTGCCGTGCGGGGTCCAGTCACCACGGCTGCCACCAACTGCTGGCTGAGCACATCGAGGGGATTGTGAGGAATGACAGTCTCTTCGATATCGCCTTCCAGCATCTGACGGGCGATGACCACCGAGGTGAGGAGATCGCCCCGGTATTTCGGCAGGATCCGGGCCCGGCTCTCGCCGCCGACATGATGGCCGGACCGACCAACCCTCTGCAGGCCAGAAGCCACTGACACCGGAGCCTCGACTTGGATCACGAGATCCACCGCACCCATATCGATGCCGAGTTCGAGGCTGGAAGTGGCGACGACTGCTCTCAATTCGCCCCGCTTGAGCGATTCCTCGATCAGGATTCGTTGCTCTCGCGAGACAGACCCGTGGTGAGCCCGTGCGATCTCCTCGCCGGCGAGCTCGTTGATCTGCGCGCAGATCCGCTCGGCCAGCCGGCGTGAATTGGCAAAGACGATCGTCGACCGATGTTTCTGGATGAGTTCGAGGATTTCCGGATAGATGGCGGGCCAGATGGAAGGGGTCCGGGACGCCTCGGGGTCGAGCGGGTCGATGGGGGCCGGGGCGCTCATGTCCTCGACCGGAACGATCACCTCGAGGTCGAGAGGACGAGGCGCGGGCGCGTCCGCAATTGCAACCGATCGGGGTTGAAAGTCGTCCTCAACCACGATGCCCCCGCCCAGAAACTCAGCGATGGTTTGCAACGGCCGTTGGGTTGCTGAGAGTCCGATCCGTTGCGGGGACACCTCAGTGAATTCCTCCAGACGTTCGAGCGAGATGGCGAGATGAGCCCCCCTCTTTTGGGAGGCAACGGCGTGCACCTCATCGACAATCACCCACCGCACCGAGGCGAGGACCCTTCGGGCTTCGGAGGTGAGCAGGAGAAACAATGACTCCGGGGTGGTGATGAGGATGTCAGGAGGATGCCGGAGCATGCGTTGGCGATCGGCTGCCGGGGTGTCGCCGGTGCGGAGAAAGGTTTGCAGTTCCGGAAGTTGGCCTTGCCCCAGACGAGTAGCTGCGTGCCGGATACCGGCCAAAGGGGCCCGCAGGTTGCGGTCGACGTCGTAGGCCAAGGCTTTCATGGGGGATATGTAAAGAACCCGGCACCGAGCTTGGGGCGGAGGCGCGGGCTCGTGCAGAAGCCGATCGAGTACCCAGAGAAACGCCGCCAGCGTTTTTCCACTTCCGGTGGGGGCGTGGATCAGGGTGTGAGAGCCGGCGGCGATGTGCCGCCATCCCTTTTCCTGGGCCAAAGTCGGTTGCGGAAATGAGGCCCTGAACCAGGCTGAGGTGGCGGGGTGAAAATGGTTCAGAGGATCCACGTCCTCACCCTATTCGGGGTGAGGGACAGGATTTCTCAGCCCGTTGGAGCCTTCTCTCGGGTTTGGCGGGTCAGCCGCCGGAGGACCCGGGCCCGCTCCTTCGATCGGTCCCCGGGCTGTGAAGTGGGGATGCCATCGCGTTCTGAGACGGCGAGGAAGGCTTCGACCACGCCGGGGTCGAATTGAGTGCCCGAATTGTTGATGATCTCGGAAATGGCGAAATCGACCGAGAGGGCGGGCTGGTAGGCCCGGTGACTGGTGATCGCATCGAAGGCATCGGCCACGAGAACGATCCGGGAGAGAACCGGGATCTTGGTCCCGGCCAACCCGAATGGATATCCGAGCCCGTCGTAACGCTCGTGGTGATAGAGAATGGCCTCCGAGACCCGCCGATCGAATTTCTCGGCGATCATGGCGTAGCCGATCTCCGGATGCTGGCGCATGTGTTCTCGCTCGAGATCATCGAGGGGGCCCGGTTTGGCCAAGACGCCCGGATCGATGTGGATCTTTCCGACGTCGTGGAGGATTCCGACCAGGCCCAAGCGCTTGACATCGTCGCGGGGAAGCGACATTTCCTTACCGAGGGCGACGGCCAGGTCGCTGACCCGGTGCACGTGGCCGTAGAGGTCGTCGACGACGCCTTTCATTGCCTTCAGGAGACTCTCGTCCATGCCCTTCCCACTCGTTTGGGGCAACAGATTGGGCCAGAGGTCACCCTCCCGCCATGGGTCTACGGTATCACCACTCTGAGTGACTAGTCATTACTGACTGCGCTTGATCCCGGCCATCGCCTGGCGATGGGCATCGGTGTGGTGGGAGATCGCCTGGAGAGCGGCCGAGAACTCGAGAAATCCCCCCAGATCCATCGATCGGGCGTGTCGGAGCAGGCGCTTGGCCAACCGGATCGAATGGGCGGGCTTGCTGGCAATCAATCGGGCAAGGTCCATCGTCCTTGTCATCAGATCCCGGGGCTCGGTGACCTCGAGGAGGATTCCCAACTCCCTCGCTTCCTCCGCTCCCACCGTCCGGGCGGTAAAGGCGAGCTCGGCCGCCCGCTGCCAGCCCACGACTCGCGGCAGGAGCCAGGCTCCCCCGTCGCCAGGGATGATCCCGAGGTCGACGAAGGTGTGGGCGAATCGGGCGGAAGTGGAGCCCAGCCGCAGATCGCATCCCAGCGCCAAGTCGAAGCCGGCGCCGATGGCGGGGCCGTTCACGGCGGCAATGGTCGCCAGATCGGTTTCGAGTAGAGCCCTGGTCAGCTGTTGGATGCTGGATCGGTAACCCTCCATGATCTCCTCAGGGCTCCCGGCGAATAATCCCTCTTGGGCGGCCATGTCCTTTATGTTCCCGCCGGCCGAGAAGGCAGGACCGGCCCCGGTGATCACGAGGACGCCGACTTCGGCGGGGGCGCTCTCAATGGCAGAGATGACCGCATCGAGAGCCTCGGTGCCAGTTATCGCATTGCGTGTCTCGGGTTCGTCGAGGGTGAGGGTGGCCACCCGCCCGGTAGCGGTGAGCGACGGAGGCATCAGGATTCGAGCCAGCCGACTTCGCGAGCGGCGGCGACGAATTCTCGGGCCGAGCCGATATCGATCTCGCCCTCGGGCCTCCTGCCCACCTTGAGCGACGAGCCGACGATGGCGCCGTTGGCGACCTTCGCCAGCTCGGCCAGGTTGGCGGCGGTAGCTCCCGATCCCACCAGGATGGGTGCTTCCGGCACCGCCATCCGCAGGTCCCGGGCCTGGTCAAGATCCGGGGCAGACCCGGTGCCGATCCCGGAGACGACTAGAGCGTCGGCGCCTCCCCTTTCCCAGGTGTCCATTCCGGCTCTTCCGACCTCGCTTCCAGGTGGGGGAGTGGCGTGTTTGACGAAAACGTCCGCCAGGATCCCGACCTGAGGACACCAATCCTTTCGCATCCTCGCCACTTCGGCGGCTTGTCCGGTGATGGGCCCCTGGTCGGTATACATCAGGCCCGACAGAACGTTCACCCTGATCCAGCCGGCGCCGGTGGCAGAGGCGATTCCGAGGGCGGAGACGGCGTCGTTGCGGAGCACGTTGACGCCCAGTTCGAGGCCGGTCTCGTCTTTGAGACGGGCAACCACCCTCGTCAGGGCGGCAACGGTGACGGGCGGAACACCAACAGCAAAGAAAGGGGAGTCGCCATAGTTCTCGATCATCAGTGCCGGAAAGCCGGCCTCGGCCAACCTCGTGGCGTCCTCCAACGCCCGGGCCATGACCCCATCCATCCCGGAGTCAGTTCGGAATCGAGGAGCTCCTGGGAGGGGGGAGAGATGCACCATCCCAAACAGGGATGGAGGCCTCATAGATAGGCGCGAACCACGTCCAGGGCGGTATCGGCCACGTCACCCGTGGCCTTCAAATTCTTGGCGTCCTTGCGCTTGATCCGTCGCACCGAGAGCCGAGCCCACTCGCCGGCCGGGCCTTTGATGACTTGGTCGGTGTCATCAGGCCCATAGACCCACTTGGCATATCCGGGGCCCATGACCTCTACTCGGACGGGGGAATAGTCCATGTCGGCGATCTTGAACGCATACGGCAGGGTCTTCCAGCCGAGGAAGCAGATGTGACGGAGACGCGCCGTGTCCTCTACCTGGGCCTTCATGGCGTTGTAGATGTCAAGGCCGTGAGCCCAGTTTTCCATCAATCTCATGGTCGCGAACGTTCTCGCACTCATGTCCCCCGAGATCCATTCGATGCGCTGCTCGGCCGACATGTGCGAAAGCGGCTCGACGACTTTGGCCCGACCGCCCCGCCACCACTCGATCACGTCCTGGTAACGCATCTTGCGGCCTTTCTTGACCGCTTCCTGGCGGAGCGCATCAAGGTCGGGAGCGCTGCGGTAGATCTCGATGCGGTTACCGCCATTGAGAGCATCGGCGGCCAATTCGGCGGAGTCGGCGAGATGACTGATGGTGTCCCTGATCGACCATCCCTTGGCTGGGGTCGGTCTTTCCCAGTCCTTTTGAGTAATCCTTTGCAGGAACTGGTCGAGAAACTGCTGCTCAGCTACTAGGTCTGAGAGGAGTTCGCGCACTACGCCATGGTAGTCGCTTCCAACAAACAAGATTCCGGGCCGAACCTCACACCGGGGCCAGGAAAGCCAGCTACCACGGCCTTTCTGCTTGTTCCTCCTGGAACGGGGCCGGTGGCGCGACTCGCTCGGGAGTGGAGACGAGCGTGTTGAGGTGGTCGATCAGGAGTCGCAGCCGTCCGTAGCTCCGACGGTCGAAGTTGAGGACCAGTCGCTCTTGGTCGAGCGCGTCAGCATCCTTTTCCTCGGCGGCCGACGGTTCGGTCTTCTCGATCTTCCCGGCGGCGAGGAGGTCGGCGAACTCGCTATTGATCTGGTCGAGGACCGTTCCTTCCGGCGCCTCTTTCATCCGCAGTACGAGCTTTCCTTCCACATAACGCTGGGAGTGGAAATTTGAATAAAAAGCGTGGATCGTGGCGGCAGCGTCGTTGGCGTCGCCGGTGACCTCGAAGAGGTTCATGTCGGCGGGGGAGATGAGACCCTTTGCCACCAGCGTCGTCGAGAAGAACTCGAGCAAGGGCGGCCAGTAGCCGGTTCCCGGTGCCTCGATCAGCACGATCGGATGCATGTCACTCTTCCCGGTCTGAATGAGCGTCAGCAGTTCGAAGGTTTCGTCGAGGGTGCCGAAGCCTCCCGGGAAGAGGGCGAAGGCATGAGACTCCTTGATAAAGGTGAGCTTGCGGGTGAAGAAGTACTTGAAGTTGATGTTTCGCTGGGGATCGATATAGCCCACGGGATCGGGCTCGAAGGGGAGTCGAATGTTGACCCCGTAAGAGTGTTCGAGGCCGGCTCCTTTGCTCCCCGCGGCCATGATTCCCGGTCCCGCTCCGGTAATGACTCCCCAGCCTTTCTCAGCCATGAGGCCGGCGAAGCGTTCGGCCAGCTGGAAGTTGGGATCGGACTCCGCCAGCCGGGCGCTTCCAAAGATCGTCACCTTGGGCTCATGGTGTCGGGCGAAGACCGCCATCGAATAGCGCATCTCCTTTAAGGCGGTATTGACCATTTTCAGGTCACCGCGTTCGGCCTTGTCTCGATGCAGTTTGATGACCGTGGTTAGGAGCTCGGCAATCAGATCCTGATTGCCGCCATCTCCCGCGTCGATGATGAGCTGGCGGATCTGCTCGTCGAGCCCGGGCTGGCCGGTCTGGTAGGGCTTCACCCGCCAAACCTAGCCAACAAACGAATTTCCCGGTCGAGGCTGTCACACTTGGCCCGTGCTGCGCCAGGTGCTCGAGGATCTATCGACCGCCTTGGCGCGTCGGGGGTCGTCTGCTCCGACCCAGGAGTCGCGCGAGCAAGCGAAACGGCTTCGCACCCACGTCGAAAGCTATCTCTTGCCGAGGGCATCGGATCTGGCGGCCCCGCTCTTTGTCGTCATTCTCGGGTCGACCGGCTCCGGTAAGTCTTCGCTCTTCAATGCCCTGGCCGGCCGAGCGGTGAGCCCTTCG
>DATBKE010000189.1:0-1587 GCA_036556085.1 Acidimicrobiia bacterium
CGTCCAGATCCTGGGCGGGCGTGGCGTTCTGGCCGAGCACCCGGTGGACCGGCTCTACCGCTCGATCCGGGCGCTACGGATCTACGAGGGGACGACCGAGATCCAGCAGCTCGTGATCGCGGGGAAGCTGATCGAGAGGACGGCGGGACCCTGAGTCAAGGAGAACCCCGCAACTTGTATCTGGTCGCACAGGGGATCGCCTTGGTTCTCATGTTCGTATGGATGACGCTGGTTACGTCATGTGCTTCGAACGAAGAGACGGAGAGACAGGCTGAACCTACGAACCGGGGAAGGATTTTCGGCCGGATCGTCGATGACAGAGAAAAGCCCCTCTACGGCACGCATGTTTCCGTCTTGTACAGCGCCGCTTTCCAAGAGGGGAACATCGCAGACGAGCAAGGCAGGTACAGTATCTCTGCAATCCCCGGCGAGTGGTGGATTCAGGCGCAATGGAACGGGCCCTGCCATCTCTCTGACAGTACGAGGGTCCGTGTCATTCCCAGCCGCGAGATCGAGCTGAACTTCCAACTCCCCTGGACCTATCACGCCGACCTATGTCCCTGCAAACCCGGCGTCGATCGAAGCCGTCTGCGAAACATCGCAGACTACGCATGGGTGTGCGACTGATTTGCCGATGAGGATCGCCATCGTCGGCGGCGGGCCGGCCGGACTCTACCTCGCCATCCTCCTGAAGAAGGCCGATCCCTCCCACCAGGTCGTCGTCCACGAGCGGAATCGCCCCGATGACACGTACGGCTTCGGGGTCGTGTTCTCGGACGCCACGATCGAGAACCTGGCCGCCGCGGACCCGGAGACGTTCGCGGCGATCGGGCACGCCTTCTTCCACTGGGACGACATCGACGTCCACTACAAGGGGGAGGTCCTCAGGTCGACCGGCCACGGCTTCAGCGGGCTCGAGCGGCGGACGCTGCTCGAGATCCTCGCCAACCGGGCCCGGGCGCTGGGCGCGGATCTTCGCTTCGAGTCCTCCGTCGACGACCCGGCCGAGCTCACGGAGGCCGATCTCGTGGTGGGCGCGGACGGCGTCAACAGCGCGATCCGGGAGCGGTGGCGCGAGGCCTTCCAGCCGGGCATCGATCTGCGGCCCAACAAGTTCGTCTGGCTTGGGACGACGCACCCGTTTCCGGCCTTCAAGTTTTACTTCAAGTACGATCTGAATGGCCTTTGGCGTATACACGCTTACAGATACTCAGACAGACTCTCGACCTTCATCGTCGAGACCACCGACGAGACCCTCGCACGAAGCGGGCTCGAGGGCCGCCCCGAGGCCGACACGCTGGCCTTCTGCGAGGCCCTCTTCGCCGAGGAGCTGGCGGGCCACCCGCTGATCGCCAACCGCTCGATCTGGCGGAGCTTCCCCACCCTGACCTGCGGTTCGTGGCACCACGGGAACGTGGTCCTGATCGGGGACGCCGCGCACACCGCCCACTTCTCGGTCGGCTCCGGCACGAAGCTCGCGATGGAAGACGCGATCGCGCTGGCCGCGGCCCTCGGGTCGCGACCCGACCTCCCGGCCGCCCTTGCCGCCTACGAAGCGGAGCGGCGACCCCTCGTCGCGAGCCTCCA
>DATBKE010000190.1:0-46325 GCA_036556085.1 Acidimicrobiia bacterium
GGGGCGTGCGAGGTGGAACCCGGATTCTCGACCGGATCGCCGCGATCGACCACGACTACATCGGTCCAGCCCAGGCGGGCGAGGTGATAGGCGACTGATGAGCCCACGATTCCCGAGCCGACGACCACCACCCGGTCGTTCACGCGAGCACCGCTCCGCCCTTGATGACCAGGTTGATGGCCTGCGGATCTCCCAGGACTGAGAGGTCCTTCTCAAGCTCTCCATCCACGGCCACCAAGTCGGCGAGAGCGCCATTACTGATCGATCCGAGGTCTTCTGAGCCAAGCGCCGCCGCGCCTCCCCAAGTGGCGGCACCGATCACCTCAATCGCGCTCAGGCCAGCATGCTCAAGTCGCAACATCTCCTGTGCTGAAGCCCCCGGAGGTCCGCTGTCATAGCCGACCGCAATCGTCACGCCCGCCGTGTTGGCCGCGGCCACCGTCTTATAGGCCTCCTCCAGCTGTCGTTTGGCTTGCTCCACCAATATTGGGGAGAACTCATCGGCGAAGCGTTCGGCAAGATCATGGAAGGTGGTCAGCGTCGGGACCAGCACGGTCCCGTTGGCGGCCATCCGATCGAGTAACTGAGGATCGCGGTGCAACGCCAGCCCATGTTCGATGGTGTCGGCTCCGGCCCGAAGGGCCCAACGTGTGCCTTCCAGGCCCTCGGCGTGAGCCGCCACCCGAAGGCCCATCCGGTGGGCCTCATCGACAATCGCCGCCATCTCCTCGGCAGTCATTTGGGGGGGCTCGGGATCTTCGAGGACCACTGACCGGGCGCCGGTGGCCATGAATTTGATGAAGTGGGCACCTCGCCGGACTTGCTCTCGCACTGCTTTTCGCATTTCCCAGGGGCCATCGGCTTCACGGTACATGGAGCCAAAGATTGCCCCACCTGGGGCAGTGGCGGAGATGATTCGCCCGCATGAATAGATGCGCGGCCCGGGTATCAGTCCTAGTGCGATCGCCTGGCCGGCGGCAAGCGACTCGTCGTCATAACAGCCAACGTCCCGGATGGTGGTGAATCCACTTCGGATAATCGCCCCGGCTGCGGACGCCAGTAGATAGTGCCCCAGGGCTCGCGGGCGAGGAGCATCGCCATGCCGGGGCGGAGGGGGCCCGAATCCGGGACTGCGATCAGTATCGGAGATGAAGTGATTGTGAGCGTCGATTAGGCCCGGCACCAATGACTTGCCAGCCAGGTCGATGGCCCCCGCTGGAAGTTCGCCTGCGCTTCTCTCGATCCTGCTGATTCGGTCGCCGGAGATTGAGATCGCCAGTCCTTCCCGGATCCCGTCGCGATCCACTACCCGAGCGTTCCAAAGCAAACTCACGGCTGTAGGAGGCAAAAGCGAATTCTCTAGCTAGGCCCGGAGGCGGACGTTGGCGGGATCCCAGAGTGGTCCTTTGACCACCTCGCCTTCGAAGAATTGACCGGTGTACCTGACCTGCAGCCTGGTACCCGGCGCGGTGAGCTCCTGAGGGACGAACGCATGGGCGATGAAGGCACCGACCGAGTAACCGAATTCTCCACTTGCTATCCAACCGACCACGTCGTCTGACTGATATACCGGTGTCCACGAATACATGAGAGCAGCCGGATCATCGAAGCGAAGGGTGACCATTCGGTGTCCATCGCCTGAGACGCCGTCCCGTCCCAGAAAATCTTTGTCTCTATCGAGTAGCCACGACATTTGGGCCTGTCGGGGCGTGATTTCGGGAGTGAGGTCGCTGCCGATCAGGCGGTAGCCCTTTTCGATTCGCAATGAGAACAGAGAGGCCAGGCCAACCGCAGTCAGGCCGTGGTCTCTTCCGGCAGTCCAGAGCGTGTCCCAAAGATGGCGCCCGAAGCTCACCGGAACGTAGATCTCCCAGCCCAATTCGCCCACGTATGAGATGCGAAGGACTACTGCCGGAGCCATCCCGACGCCAATCTCTCGCGCCGAGTACCAGGGAAACGCCTCACTGGAAAGGTCGGCGTCCGTGACAGACCCGAGGATCTCGCGAGCTCGAGGACCCCACAGGCCGACCGCGGCAAACTCCTCGGAGCGATCGATGATCGCCACCGATCCGTCGGATGGGGCATATGAGCGGTAGTAGGCCAGTTCAGCTGGAAGATTGGACTTCCCCGTGAGGAGCCAGAAGTGCTCTGGGGAGAGACGAGCGATGGTTACGTCTCGCTTGATAGTTCCCCGCGGCGTCAGGATCAGGGTATAGGTTGCCGCCCCGATCGAAATATCGATGTTGTTCGTGCAAAGGTATTGCAAAAAGGAGAGACTTCCCGGGCCGGAGACCTCGACGGGGCCAATCGACGCCGACCAATCGATCAACCCGGCTTGTTCACGCAACGCCAAGTGCTCGGCCCCAATGATGGGCGACCACGAGGTGGCGTCGTAGCCATGCCGACGCGGGATCCGATCAGAGTATTGGTCGACCAGGGGGCCGTTGGCCTCGTAGAAATACGGAGTCTCGTAGCCGGCAGAAGGGACGAAGAAGGCACCCAACGCCTCGGTGCGGTCGTGATAAGGGGCAAGTCGGAGGTTGCGGACCGAGGACGCCACCTCGTTGGGATGGAGGATGTCAAAGCCAATCTCGTAGAAGTACTTGCTCTGGCGGGAGAGAAATGAGTGATTGGACTGGTGGTCGTGAAAACGATTGATGTCGGCCACCGCTAGGTCCATCCCTGGATCACCCTCGGTGATCCAGCGGGCCATCACTTTCCCCACCTCTGAGGCATACGAGAGCCAGGCCCCCACCGCTGCCCATAGACCCTTGATCGGAGACTCACCCAGAATCGGATAGTGGTCGGCGGTGAAAGAGAACATGCCGTTGAATCCGGTATCGACCTCGACTTGATGCAGCGCCGGCAGATGCTTCCGCATCAAGTGCCAGGCCTCGTCGAAGTCGGCCGGAGTGAACGGAAGCTGGGCTCGTTTCGGCAAGGCCCATGGGTCGACCAACCGAGCCTCGTGGTGATAGCTGCCGATCCCTAGGCGATCGTGATGCTGGCGAAAGTAAACCGAGATGTCGTCGATCGTGGAGATGGGCATGGTCACCTCGCGATCGGCTCTATCGGCCAGATCCGGCACGGGGGTGGTGAAGATGTATTGATGCTCGCCGGGGAAGAGCGGCATATTGATTCCGACCTTCGCCGCCAGCACTGGCGCCCAGATGTTCGTGCAAAGGACGACTTGCGGGCATTCGATCTCTTCGATCTCGGGATTGGAGGTCCTGACGCCGCGAACGCGACCCCGCTCGACCATGACATCGGTGACTTCGGTGTCGGAGTAGAAGACCGCCCGCCCGGTTGCGGCCGCGACCTGTTGCATCGAGGTCGCTATCAGGCTGGTTTTGATGACCCCAGAAGTCGGAGAAAACATGCCGCCGATGATCTGGGAGGAGTCGAGAAGCGGGATCATTTCGGCCGTTTGCTCGGGCGAGAGCAGGTCAGAGGGAACCCCGAGGCTCCAGCCGATCTCCTGGATGCGCTTGTAGCTTTCGAAGCGGGCTGTCGTCGAGGCCACCTGCACAAATCCGGTTCGGAAGAACTGCTCTTGACCGGGTTGAGCCAAGGGCAATTGGTCGTACACCTGTCGGGAGGCGATGCCCAGCTTGGTGAAGAACTTCGAGACGGTCAGCGTGCGGAGGCCGCCCGGCGCATGCGAGGTGGAGCCGTCGTTGTCGGCGAGAGAGCCCTTATCGAGCACTACCACGCCTTCGACCCCAATGTCGACTAGGTGATAGGCGACGCTCGATCCAATGATCCCGGCACCGATCACCACCACGCCGGCCTGCCGTGCCACATCTGGATCGTAGAGTCCGGTCATGGACCAGGAAAGTGCCGGGGCTACGCGTCGCCGGCCCCGGCGGGATCGCAAGACCAGCCGAATTCGCGTCGAGCCGAGCTATCGACGCCTGTCCAACCCCTTTCCTCCGGTGGGGGTCCTGAGCGAAGACGAAGTCGATGCGATCCACCAGGCGGCGCTACGAGTGCTAGCCGATGATGGAATTCGAGTATTGCTTGACGAGGCCCTGGAGCGCTTCCTCCGAGCAGGAGCTTCGGTAAACGAACGCATGGTTCGAATCGACTCGGGTCTGGTCGAGTCGGCGCTCGCCTCGGCACCGAGCGATTTTGAGATGTGGGGGCGCAACCCGGAGCGAAACATTTCGATCGGTGGTCGCAATGTCGTGTTCGCCCCGGTAGGGGGACCACCACATGCCGTGGATCTCGAAGGGGGGCGCCGAGCGGGAACCCTGGAAGACTTCAACAATTTTCTCCGGCTGGCTCAGACTTTCGACGTCATCCACGTCACCAGCCAGCAGGTCGAACCACAGGACATTCCCGTCCACGTAAGGCATCTCGAGACCACTCGGCCATACATCACGTTGTCCGACAAGGTTCCCTTCATTTACTCGCGGGGCAGGGGGCAGGTAACTGATTGCTTTGAGATGCTCCGGATCGGGCTCGGACTCACCGAGGACGCCTTCGTGGAGAAGCACTACTGCTACACGGTGATCAACACCAATTCCCCTCGGCAGCTTGACATTCCGATGGCCCTGGGAATCATCCAATTTGCCGAGATGAATCAGGTGGCGGTCATCACCCCTTTCACCCTTTCGGGGGCGATGGCACCGGTGACCATTCCCGGGGCGTTGGTTCTGCAACATGCCGAGGCTCTAGCCGGGATCACCCTGAGCCAGATCTGCCGGCCGGGAGCGCCAGTGGTGTATGGCGCCTTCACGTCGAACGTCGACATGAGGTCGGGAGCGCCCGCGTTTGGCACCCCTGAAGCGGTCAAGGCCGCATTCGCCAGCGGCCAGCTAGCGCGCCACATCGGGCTGCCCTGGCGTTCGTCAGGAGTGTGCACCTCGAACGCCCCCGACGCTCAGGCGGGCTATGAATCGATGATGAACATGTTGGGCGCCGTCCTGGGCGGGGCCAATTTCATCCTCCACACGGCCGGCTGGCTCGAATCCGGATTGTCCGCTTCTTTCGAGAAGTTCATCCTCGACGTCGAGATGGCGCAGATGTTCGCCGAGATGTTTCTCCCGCTGGATTCCTCAGACGCCGAGCTGGCGGAGGATGCGATCAGCGAGGTGCAGCCGGGAGGTCACTTCTTCGGCATCGACCACACACTGGAGCGCTACGAACGTGCCTTCTACGAGCCGATCGTTTTCAGCCGCGCCAATTTCGGCCAGTGGCTGGAATCGGGTTCTCCGACGGCGGCCCAAAGGGCCAACGGCATCTGGAAACAGGTCTTGGCGGACTTCGAGCCGCCGCCGCTGGCCGACGATATTCGCTTGGAGCTCGACGACTTTGTGGAGCGTCGAACTGCCGAGGGGGGAGCGCTCCCGGAGTCCTAGGTTTTCGGGGCCGCCACCTGCTGGGCAAAGGTATGGTGACCGCCACCGCGGTGGTGATCAAGGTGATCACACCCGGACGAGGAGAAACTCATGACACGCAGAATGACCAGACGCGATGTGCTCCGGCTGGACGCCATCCGGAGGCGGTCGAGTCCCATCGAAAACCACATCATCGACGAATATGCGGCTGGCAAGATCACCCGTCGCGATTTCGTCAGGCGGGGAACAATCCTGGGGATGTCCATTCCCGTGCTCGGTTTCATCGCTAGTGCTTGCGCAAGTGATGAGACCACCACCACCTTGGGCGGGGCGGTGACAACGGCCGGCGGGCCGGCAACCACTGGAGCGCCGGGCACCACGGGTGCGACAGCAACCACCGGTGCGGCCGGAACCGGCACCATTCGCGCGGCCATGATCACCCCCGCCGGGGCGATTGATCCGGTGTTGACGAACGACGAGGGGCGGCTGGCGATTCTCGGACAGACCGGTCAGTATCTGACCTTCTCCGACGCCGAGCTCAACGTGCTTCCGGTCCTGGCGGAGAGCTGGGAGCCGAATGACACCCTCGACGTCTGGACGTTCCACCTTCGCCAAGGCGTGACCTATCACGACGGTTCCCCGATGGTGGCTGCTGATGTAGTTGCAGTGTTCAACAACATCGCTGAAGGCAACGCCGCTTCGGCCTACGAGACCTTCGGAGTCGACCCAGCGAACATCGTTGCTCTCGACGACGCCACGGTCGAGTTCACCCTCGCCCGACCCAACGGGAGCTTTCCGTTCTTCGTCAGCTCGGACAACTACAACGCCATCATCGTCCCCGCCTCCTTCTGGGATGGTTATGCGGAGGGCAGCTACGAAGCCGAGTTTCCCGGCACGGGGATCTGGCAGATCGAAAACCTCGAGCAAGGTGTTTCGGCCTCGTTTGTCAAGAACCAGAACTACTGGGGCGATAACAGCGCCCAGCCCGAGCGCCTCGAGGTGCTCTGGTACGACGACGAGGCGGTGGCGGTCAGTGCCTTCCAAGAGGGACGCGTCGACACGATCCCCCACATTTCCTCCTCCGGCGGGCAAGCTCTCTTGGAGAGTCCGGATGCGAATGTCGCCAGCATCTCCACCGCCCAGCACCGGCAGGTGTACTTCGACACCTCGGCGCCGCCGTTCAATGACAAGCGGGTTCGCCAGGCCGTGGCGCTGACGCTCAATCGTCAGGTCTTGATCGACGGGCTACTGGCGGGCTACGGAACTGTCGGCAATGACCACCCGATCTGGTCGCTCTTCCCCATGTACAGCCCCGATACTCCTGCCCAAAGGGATGAGGACTTGACCGCCGCCCAGGGCCTGCTGGATGCCGCCGGAGTCGGTAGTTTTTCGGCTCCGCTCGACACCTTGCAGTTCGCCGAGGTAGAGGATCTTGCCCAGCTGATCCAGGCGTCGGCCTCGCAGGTGGGCGTCGACCTCCAGGTTGGGGTATACGACTCCGGGACTTACTACAACGACTACTGGCTGGCTGCGGCCGGATCGATGGGAATCGTCAACTATGGCCACCGGGGGGTCCCCAACGTCTATATGGCGGCGCCACTCCTGAGCGACGGGACCTGGAACGCTTCGCACTGGGTGAATGAGGCTTACGACGACCTCTATGCCCAATTCGCCAGCGCTCCGGATCTCGACACTCAGCGTCAGCTGGCGGGAGAAATTCAGACCCTGCTCAACGACGAGGTGCCGTTTATCGTCCCCTACTACGTCGACCACATCACGATTACGCAACCGAACTTCTCGGGAATTGCAGTCACCGGAATGGGCCACGTCGATTTGATCAACAGCACGTTCGCTTGATCTAGGGACAACGATCCACCTCGACACTTCGGCGGGCGAGTGCGATCGGCGCTAAATGGCTAGGTTCATATTGCGCCGCAGTGGTTTGGCGCTGGTCACGCTTGCCCTCCTGAGTGTCTTGGTGTTTATCGGGACCCAGCTCCTTCCGGGAGATGTGGGGCGGCGGGTGCTGGGTCCGTTTGCCACCCAGGAATCAGTCGACGCCCTCAACGCTCGACTGGGAACCGACCGTCCGGCACTGGTCCAGTACACCGATTGGATTGGCGGCGCCGTTAGTGGTGATCTCGGAGATTCGATCACATTTGCCCGACCGGTAACCGAGCTGGTGGGGAGAGCATTGATCAACTCGGCCAAGCTGGGGGCGCTCGCCTTCGTGATCGTGGTTCCCCTGTCCATCTGGGGTGGGATCGTGGCGGCCTTGCGGCGGGGAAGGCTGACCGATCGGCTCATCACTGTCGGCGGGCTCTCCGCCACGGTTATCCCCGAGTTCGTCTCCGGGATCGTGTTGATCCTGGTCTTTGCGGTCATCCTCGGTTGGCTGCCGGGCACCGCCTCGGCCCCGAGGGGCTCGAGTTTCTTCACTCAGCTCCGCTACCTGCTGTTGCCAGCCATCTGCTTGACCCTGGTGTTGTTCGGATATATCGCTCGTATCACGCGGGCCGGTGTGATTGAAGCCATGGAGGCCGACTACACCCGCACCGCCATTCTCAAGGGGCTCCCGCGGCAGGTCGTCATTCGGCGAGAGGTGCTGCGGAATGCGTTGCTACCGACAATCGCAGTTGTTGCCTCCCAAGTGGGGTATCTGATCGGTGGTCTGGTGGTGGTCGAAGTCCTCTTCTCGTACCAGGGGATCGGCCAGTTGCTGTACAACGCCGCCCAGAATGCCGACTTTCCTCTTCTCGCCGGAGCGGTGCTTGTGGTCGGCGCAGTTTTCCAGGCTTCGATGTTGGTGGCCGACCTCGCATATTCCTGGCTCAATCCCCGAATTCGGCTGGCGGGGGCCGGGTGACAATTCCTCAGGTCTCTCGATCGCAACGTTGGCGGGTATTGCGCCGTTCGGCCACCTTTTGGGTCGGGGCAACGATCGTCGTCGTTTGGATCGTTTTTGCGATCTTTGGCGACTTCCTGACCCCCTTCGATCCTTTGGGCACTCCGGCTGACGTGCTCAACCGGCTCGAAGCCCCATCGGGGGTGCATCCATTGGGCACCGACGAGTTGGGACGGGACGTCCTCTCGCGGGTCCTGGCGGGGGCCCGCCAGGTGCTCACCGTGGCGCTGGCCGCGACCGTGCTGGGGACGATCCTCGGCACCGCTCTGGGCCTCCTGGTCGGCTACGTCGGGGGCATCCTCGACGAGATCCTCAGCCGCATTCTCGATGCCTTCTTATCCATACCGCTCGTGATCACCGGGATGCTGGCTTTGACTGCTCTCGGCCCTAACACCCTTGGCGTGATCGTCGTCATCGGCCTCGTCTTCACTCCGATCATTGCCAAGACCGTGCGGGCGGCGGTCCTCTCCGAACGTCAGCTCGACTACGTCACCGCCGCTCAACTGCGGAGAGACAACCCGCTCTACGTACTCTTCGTCGAGATTCTGCCCAACGTCGCCAATGTCATCATTGTCGAGTTCACCGTCCGCTTGGGATATGCGATCTTTACCGTCCTGGCCCTCTCCTTCCTCGGCTTCGGCATCGAGCCTTCGATCCCAGACTGGGGCCTGATGATCGCCCAGCACTACGGATACCTCACGGGCGGTATCTGGTGGCCGGTCCTTTTTCCCGCCTTGGCGATCGCTTCTCTGGTGGTGGCCGTCAACCTGGTCGCCGACTCGATCAGTCAGGCATTCGAATGACCGCGCCCACTCTGGTGAGTCACCCGGCGCTCGAGGTCCGCGATCTGGCCCTCGACTACCGAATCGGTCCCGAGTGGAAAACCGCTCTCCGGGACATCAACTTCACCGTGGAGCAGGGAGAGTCGTTCGGGTTGGTTGGCGAATCGGGCTGCGGCAAGTCGACAGTGGCGATGGCGATCATGCACTACCTCCCGCGCAATGGTCGGGTCACCCGGGGGTCAATTCGTCTCGCCGGTCGCGACGTAACCGACTTGAGTCCACGCGAACTTCGCGACCTGCGAGTCAACAAGATTTCGATGGTCTATCAGAACCCGGGTACGGCCCTCAACCCATCGATCAGGGTCGGGCGGCAGGTAGAGGATGTGTTCGAGCTGATGGGGGTGCCGGCGCGGGAAAGAGAGGCGCGGGTGCGCCAGGTACTCGACAAGGTGCAGATCGCCGATCCCACCCGGGTGATGCGTCGCTACCCGCATCAACTTTCCGGAGGGATGCTGCAACGGGTGGTGATCGCCATGGCGATCGCATCCCGGCCAGCCCTCCTCATTCTGGACGAACCCACTACCGGTCTGGACGCGACGGTCGAAGCCGAGGTTCTGGATCTGGTGAGGGATTTGCGCGGCGAGATCGGGACCTCGGTCCTCTTTATCAGCCACAGCCTGGCAGTGATCCGCAAGATGTGTGATCGAGTGGCGGTGTTGTACGCCGGGAGATTGATGGCGGTTGGACCCACCGAGGAAATGTTCGCCAATCCCAGCCATCCTTACACCGTCGGCCTCTTGCGCTGTCTTCCCAGCTCCGAGACCGGCCGCCGCGACGAGACGACTCTTGACACCATCCCCGGCTTCTTGCCACCGCTGGGCGCCGATATCCGTGGCTGTATCTACGCCGAGCGGTGCGGCAATGTCCAGGACGTCTGTCGCCAAATCGAACCAGATCTACTCCCGGTTCCGGGTGGTGCGGTCAGCAGGTGCCATTTCTGGGACCGAGCCCAGGACCTACCGAGAACCGTGCCCGAGGCGGCTCCCCGCCGGGAACGCAGCGACGAGACCCTGGTGGCTATCAACAACGCCTCCAAGACCTTTGTCCAGGACGGCGCTCCGGTCTACGCCCTTCACGACATCGATCTTGAGATTCGTGTCGGCGAGACCGTCGCCCTGGTGGGAGAGTCGGGTTCGGGAAAGTCGACTCTGGCCAAGGTACTGCTCGGGATTCATGCCCCCGACGATGGAACCGTCATCGCCCTCAGCGGCAGAGGGCTCGCTGCCAAGGTGGAAAAGCGGACTCAGGGCGAGGTGGGGGCGATTCAGATGGTTTTCCAGAATCCAGACAGCGCCCTCAACCGGCGCCACTCCGTGCGCCGCATCATCGGCCGCGCCGTTCGGCTGCTGCGCCGGGAAGGAAGGGAACGGACCGACGATCGGACCAGAGACCTGCTGCGAGAGGTCCGGATGGGGAGCCAACACTTCCTGGCCAAGCCCCGACAACTCTCGGGCGGTCTCAAACAGCGGGTGGCCATTGCCAGGGCTTTCGCCGGAACCCCCGCCTTGGTCATTTGCGATGAGCCGACCTCGGCCCTCGACGTTTCGGTTCAGGCCGCGATCATCAATCTCCTCGCCGAGCTCCAGGCAGAGGAGAACGTCTCCTACCTGTTCATCTCCCATGACCTCAACGTGGTCCGCTACATCGCCGATCGTGTGGCCGTGATGTACCTCGGCAGGCTGATGGAGGTGGGTACTGCTACCCGCGTGTTTGCAGGGCCTCACCATCCCTATACCGAGGCTCTGCTTTCTGCTTCACCGGATCTGGAAGAAGACACTCGAATTCGACTCGAAGGCGAGATTCCTGCGGCGTCGAATCCGCCGTCGGGATGTGTCTTTCAGACCCGCTGTCCCCGCAAAATCGGAGTGATCTGCGAGACGGTTGAACCCTTGCTGGAGGAAGCTGAACCAGGATGGTTCAAGCGCTGTCACATCCCTATTGAAGAACTGCGCCTTCTGCAGGGTCGGCCTCCGGCCGAATAGGGGTCGACCCCGCAACGACCTGAATCGGTTCGAGGTGACCCGGGCCGAGCGCGATCCAGGTAACTGTTTCGTCAGCTCCCAGGAAGGCCGAAGCCAGTTCGCCGGCCAAGCGAGGATCGAGAGATCTTGCCGCCATGACCGGCGGGGTCGGCCAGGGACCCCATGAGTCGATGACATTCAAATCCTTGGTGAGCTCGGAATCGAGGTCGACAATCATCGAGTCAACCCCGGCCAATTCGGCGTTGCCCTCGCGGAGGGCGGAAAGGGAGTTGGCGTGCGATCCGGTCCCGACCCATGCCAATTGATCAGGGTCGACATGGTGGAGACGAAGTCCGTGACGGACGGCCATCCAACCGGAAAACGAAGAGGTTTGGTTGTATGCCCAGCGCCCTCGCCCCAATCCGGTGTCTTCTTCTCGAGCCAGAACGTCGACGAAGTACCAGGGTTGACTCTGATAGCGGGCGGCTGAAAGAACCGGCGCGACGAGGGGATAGTGGGTGCTCAGCATTCGACTCGCCGGCAACCCGCATAAATAGGTGAGGTCGGCATGCTCCGGCGCGGTCGCCCCGGTCAGGACCAGTCCCACCTCCTTGGCCGCGTGAGCCAATCGCTTGTCGAATAGCCGATTCTGCGACTCAGAAAGCGAAGCCAGGGCGGCGAGTTGCATGGCGGCCGGTCATCCTATTAATTCGGTCACTCACGTCCGCTTCCCACATAACTCGGCTACCGACGACCGGTACTCGTTCGGCAGCTACCGAATTGCCGTACCGGTGGATAGGGCTATCCATCGCTAGATTTCCCGCCGAAATACCAGACAGAGAGCCATGCCGACCCGCGCACTCGCTCCAACCCAATCGGTCGCCAAGAGGCCCTTCACCTCGGTTCGGCTCTACGACCGCGACCAGGCGATCTTGGGCTACATGCTTGAGGACCTGCGGTCCACCCTCGCCCGGGGCGAGCCTGGCCGTTATCACGCCTATCCCCCGATGGAGTGGGAGGTCAATGGGCTTCATCGCCGAACCATCGTCTCAGCCCCGCTGCGACTCAACGAGCCCGGGGATGTCTATGTCGTCGGCTTCTTTGGCGAGCGCTACCTCGATCGCGATATCACGCCGCTCGAACAGGCCAACGCCGAGATCGTGCTCGAGTTTCGCAACTTTCATGGCATCCTCAGTTACAGCTCAATGGAGTTGGCTGACGGCAACTGGGCCAACCTGGTGCTGCATGATCTCCCCGATACTCGTGACCAGTGGCGCGCATCCGCCATTCATGCCCAAGCGGCGCTCCAACTCGCTCCGGTCTTCTATCAGACGGTTCGGATCCACAACGGCTTTCTCGCCGGTGGCATCGGCGGGGGAGGGTCGATTGAGATCGAGCGGACCAAGTACTGGGACTACCGCAAGTCGCGGGTCTGGCATGCGGTTCGGGAGCTTCAGGAAACTCACCGCGGACTAGCCCACTAGCCCTACCTACGCTGTCGGCCGAAAGGAGACAGCGTGAACCTCAACAGCGTCCTCATTGGTTCAGAAAACCCCGAGCGACTGGTGGAGTACTACACCAAGCTTTTTGGTCAGCCCAGCTGGAACATGGAGGGATTTGTCGGCTGGTTGATCGGGACCGGTGCGATGACGGTTGGCTCTCACGATCAAGTCAAAGGCCAGAATGCCCATCCCGGTCGGATCATCTGGAATATCGAGTCCACCGATGTCGAGGCCGACTTCGACCGTCTCCGGGCGGCCGGCGCCAGAGTCGTGCAAGAGCCCTACACCATGGGCGAAGCCGACGACGGGTTCATTGCTACCTTCGCCGATCCCGACGACAACTACTTTCAGCTGATGAGCCCCATGCCAGGGGAGTAACGGCTCCTGAAACGCGCAGGTTCTGGAGTCACGTATGTCTTCGTCGCCTCTCGGTGAGTCCCTGACACTCGAGCAGCTTTCAACCGATCCGCATCCCCATCTGGCTCGAATTCGAGAAGAGGAACCGGTGTCCTGGGCTCCCGTTCTGGGAGGCTGGCTGGTCACCAGGCGCGACCTTTGCATTCAGGTTATGCGAGATGCGGAAACGTTCACCGTCGATGATCCCCGCTTCTCGACCGCTCAGGTGGTCGGCCCCAGCATGTTGTCTCTCGACGGACCCGAGCATCGGCGGCACCGAGACCCGTTTGCCGGGGCGCTCCTGCACGCTCAAGTTCGAGACCGTTTCACCGATCGGGTCAGCCAGGAGGCCCGGCGTCTTTGCGAAGGCCTCGCCCCGATCGGGAGGGCGGAGATGCGAAGGGATCTCGCCGGACCACTGGCGGTGGCGGTGGTCTCAGCGGCCCTGGACCTGGTCGAAGTAGAGGTGAGAACAGTGCTCGGCTGGTATGAAGGGATTGTCGGGGACGTCGATCGGCTTTCGCGGGGGGAGGCTGCAACGGGTGCGGGCCGCGACGCAGTCATTCAGCTCGGCGAGCAGGTATCGAAAAGCGCCGCCAGCCGAACCGGGCTTCTTGCCGCGGCCAGGAGCCAGCTCACATCGCAAGAGCTGATCTCAAATGCGGCGGTGATGATGTTTGGGGGGATCGAGACCAGCGAGGGAATGACCAGCAGCCTCTTCTGGCATTTGCTCACCAATCCCGAGCAACTGGAGCTGGTTAGGAAGGATCGGTCTCTGGGTCGCCAAGCGGTCGAGGAATCTCTCCGCTTGGAACCCGCCGCCGCCCGGGTCGACCGGTATTCGACCAAAGACGTCGACCTGGCCGGCGCCCCGATCCGAAAGGGAGACCTGGTAATCGTTTCGCTCTCCGCAGCCAATCGTGATCCCGCGACCTTTCCTGATCCGGACCGTTTCGATGTTCGTCGAGCCAACGCCCGGGCCCACCTGGCCTTCGCCCAGGGACCCCACGCCTGCATTGGCATCCACCTGGCGAAGATGGAAACCTTGGCTGCCCTTGACGCTGTTCTCGATTTCTGGCCGGCTGTGCGCTTCGATCGCCGGGGTGAGGGTCCGAGAGGCTTGGTCTTTCGAAAGCCACAATCCCTCCCTGTGCAGTGGGACCCCAACGCCGGTACCGGCCAAACGTAGGATCAGCCGCGGGCACCTATGAGAGCCAGGAATCGTCTTATTTCCGTTCTCATCGCGGTATTTCTTCTGGTCGCCTGCCAGGGATCTGGATCCGGAGATCAGCCGGTGATTCGAGTCGGATCCGATGACTTCTATGAATCCCGGCTGATCGCCGAGATTTACGCGCAAGTCCTGGAGGACGAGGGCCATCGGGTGGAGCGTCTATTGGGCCTGGGCACGCGTCAAGAGAGGGTGCCGGCCCTCGAGCAGGGAGAGGTCGACTTGGTCCCCGAGTACGTCGGCTCCGGTCTCGGGTTCTACGACACCAGCCAGATCACGGGTGATGGTGAGGAGAATGCCGAGCGTCTACAAGCGATTCTCGAGCCGCTCCAGATCACCGTCTTAGATATCACCCCCGGCGAGGACACCAACACCGCCGCAGTCCGCTCCGAGACCGCAGAGCAATTCGGACTCGAGTCGATTGGCGATTTGGTGCCGGTCGAAGATGAGCTCATCTGGGGCCTGCCTCCTGATTGCGATGTCAATCCGCAGTGTCGAGGGGCTCTCGAGTTGTACGGGTTGGATTATCCGCCCTCCTTGAGGGAGTCATTTGCCGCCTGCGAAGTACCCATGGCCGAAGCCCTCAATGGGAGGGCAATCGATGTGGCCTGGCTGTGTGCGAACCAGCCGGCCATAGTCCAGTACGGATTCGTTGAGCTCACGGATGACCTTGGCACCCAACCGGCTGAGAATATTGCGCCGCTGGTTCGCAACGACCTCTTGGCTTCGCTCGACGACGAGAGCTCCTTTATCGCCTTACTGAACGAGGTCTCGTCTCGGTTGACCACAGAAGAGCTCTCGAAGCTTGGCGTAGAGATGGAGATCGAGGAACGCGACGTAGAAGAGGTTGCTACCGAATGGCTCACCCAGCAGGGTTTGCTGGGATAGTTAGCCAAAGATGTCGAACGCTCGATGAAGATCACCTCCTTGAAGGCGCGGTCGTATCGGCTTCCGCTCGATCCTCCGTTCCTGGCCGCCTGGGATCCCCAACCCCGCCACTTCTTCAATGAGACGATCGTCACCCTTGAGACCGACGAAGGAATCTCGGGTCATTGCGGCGGAGCGAGCGTCCCCGACCTCGACCTTCTCGGCTCTCTGCTGGTGGGAGTTTCGGCGGAGGAGACCGATCAGGTTCTGACCGTGTGCGAAAACGTTGATTTCCATGCGAGCCGGAACTGGACGGTGGAGGTTGCGTTGTGGGATGTCCTCGCCCGGGCCGCCGGCGCGCCGCTCTGGCAGTTTCTTGGCGGCGAGACCGATCGCTATCCGGTCTATCAGTCCACGGGCGAAACGATCGGCCCTGATCAAAGAGTCGAGCGCCTCTTGGCGGCAAAGGAACTGGGGATCGCGGCGGCGAAGATTCGGCTCGGCCGTGAATGGCAAAACGACATGAAGGTTGTCGAGGTGGCCCGTGCCGCACTGGGTGATCAGTTCGCCCTCATGGTCGACGCCAATCAGGGCTGGCGGATGCCCGGTGACACCGCTCCCCGCTGGGACCTCGCCACCGCTCAGCAGTGTTTGTCAATTTGTGACGATCTCAACGTCTACTGGCTCGAGGAGCCGCTCGATCCGGCCCAGCTAGAGGACTATGGCCGGCTCAGGTCGAGCGCCTCGACCCGGATCGCAGCAGGCGAGATGGTCCGCAGCCTGCATGAATCTCGTCGCCTCACGGACGTGGTGGATGTGATCCAGACCGATGTCGTGCTGGCAGGGGGCGTCGGAGGTTGTCGTCAGGTGGCGGGATGGGCCGAGGAGAAAGGAATCCAATGGTCACCGCACACCTGGACGACCGGCTTCGGGCTGGTGGCCAACCTTCACGTGGCCCTCGCCTTCTCCAGGGCTCCCTTCCTGGAATACCCATTTGATCCACCCGCCTGGACGGCTGAGCGACGCGACTTCATGCTGCCGCAGCCCCTCTCCTTGGACGGCGAGGGCAACTTGGTCGCCCCTGTCGGCCCCGGTTTGGGTGTTGATCCGGATTTCGACTTTCTCGAGCAATGGAGGGTCTCCTGAAAGCGGCGGTCTGGTTGATGGCGGGCGAAAAGCCGTCGGTCGAAGAAATCGAGTTGTCCCCTCCCGGCCCAGGCGAGGTCGAGGTCGAACTGCGGGCGGCGGGAGTGTGTCACTCCGATCTTCATCTCGCCGTCGGCCACCTCGGACGGCGGCGATTCCCCACCGTCCTCGGTCATGAGGGGGCGGGGGTGGTGAGAGCCGTCGGAAGCGGCGTTGGGAGCGTGGCGCCGGGAGATCAAGTGGCGTTTTGTTTTCTCCCTGCCTGTGGCGAGTGCCGCCAATGCCGCCGCGATCAGGCCAATCTCTGCGAGCCGGGGTCGCGGGCTGCCTTCAGCGGCACGATGCTGGATGGCACCTACCGGATGCACCGCACCGATGGCTCGCCACTCCAACAGTTCCTGACTGTGGGCGCCTTCGCCGAACGGACGATCGTCCCCGAGCAATCGGTCGTGAAGATGCCACCCGCAATTGGATTTGCCGACGCCGCCCTCCTCGGATGTGCGGTCGTAACCGGATTTGGGGCGGTTCGCAACAAGGCGAGGGTGCGGGCTGGCGATCGGGTGGCTGTGATCGGCACCGGGGGCGTGGGTCTGCAAGTGATTGCGGCCGCCGCCGCGGCGGGGGCAGAGGTAATCGTCGCCGTCGACCCCGCCCAGGCCAAGGCGGAGTTGGCCCTGGCGCAAGGAGCGACGGCGTTTGTGCCACCGGATCACGTCGAAGGCACCTTCGATTGGGTATTCGAAGTGGTGGGGCGTCCAGAGACGATCGCGTCGGCCTGGAGGTTGACGGCCCCGGGTGGGGCGGTCGTGGTGGTGGGCATTGCCCCGGTCGGCGCTGATGCCCAGATTGCTGCCATTGACTTCGCGTCCGAGAAGAGTCTTCTGGGCTCGTTCTACGGATCGGGCAACCCGGCCCGAGAGATTGCCGCTCTCGCCGAAGAGATCCTTTCCGGGGCGATCGATCTCGGCCGCTCAGTGACCCATCGCACCGATCTCGAAGGAATCGACGAAGCCTTTGGGCGTATGCAGCGCGGTGAGGGCCTGCGCACCCTGGTCGAGTTTTGAGCTTCACATTCGACGGTCGCGAGGTCTCGTTCGGAGAGGGTGATTCGATCGCTATCGCCCTGTTGCGGGCGGGGATTCACCCCACAGGCGGTGGCTGCATCTGCCTGGGCGGCGACTGTCCCCACTGTCTGGTCAGGGTCAACGGAGTGGCTTACGTCCGCAGCTGTCAGACCGCGGCCGCACCCGGCATGGTGGTCGAGTCCCAGGTCGGGGACCCTCCGCTTCCGGAGTCGACTCCCCGACCACCAGTCCGGACCCGCACCCTTTTTGCCGATGTGGTGGTCGTCGGTCAGGGTGAAGCGGGTCGTCGGGCGGCGGCGGGTGCCTCAGGCGAAGTCATTTCCTTTGACGCCGGGCGGGGCGAAGAAGTGATCGGGATTTACGCCGGACCAATGGTGGTCGTGCGGACCCTTCAGGGCATGGTCCATGCCCGGTGCCAGCGCGTGATCGTGGCAACTGGTGCCGCCGAGGAACAACCGATTTGCCCCGGATCTGAACTCGGGGGCATCTTCACCCGGCGGGCCGCCGAAAAGCTGGCGGCGGCCGGCATCGACCTCGGAACGACAGTCCAACTCAAGCAGCATCCGCAGCTCTTTGAGGGGGAAGAACGGGTCAGGGCCGTCATAATGGAAGACGGGTCGCGCCTGGAGTGTGACTCGGTGATCGTGGACCTGGGTCTCCACCCCCGTGACGCCTTGGCTCGCATGGCCGACAGCCCCGAGATAGAGACAGTGGGAGACGCAGCGATTGCCGGCCAGTTGCCGCCGGCTCCCTCGATCGGAACCATCTGCCCCTGTTCCAAGGTTGAAGTCTCCGATCTCAAAGCGGTCTGGGAGCGGGGATTTCGAGAGTTGGAACTCGTCAAGCGGGCGACCTTGGCCGGGACCGGAACCTGCCAGGGGGGAGTCTGCCTCCCTCACCTGCGCTCGTTCCTCGCCGACCGCCAGTCGCAGGCTCCGTCAGCTTTCACGGCCCGGCCTGTGACCCGCCAGCTGACGATTTCCGAGGCGGCTGCGGGCTTCGACCTCGCTCCCTTTCGACGCACGTCTCTGCACGACGAGCACCTGCGATTGGGGGCGATGATGGATCGATTCGGAGGATGGTGGAGACCGTGGCGCTACCCCGATTTAGACGCCGAGTATCGGGCCGTCCGCACCGCCGTTTCCCTCGGCGACGTTGGAACGCTGGGCAAGATGCTGGTCGCCGGGCCGGGGGCAGTGGAGCTGCTGGAGCTCCTCTATCCGTGCCGGGTAGGGGACCTCAAACCGGGCCGGGTGCGGTACGCATTACTTCTCGATGAGCGCGGGTACGTCATCGACGACGGCCTGATCTGCCGGCTTAGCGAAACCAGTTTTTTCCTGACCTTCACTTCGGGGGGAGCTTCCTTTGCCGAGATGTGGGTGCGGGATTGGGCAGAGACCTTTGGTCTCGATGTCCGCATTCTCGATCGCACTATGTCGCTGGGGGCGATCAACGTCACCGGTCCCCGGGCCAAGGAACTGCTGAAGCGCCTCGGCGTCGCCGAACTCCCCGGCTATCTGGCCCATGTCGAGGCCGACGTCGCCGGCGTGCCATGCCGGATCATTCGACTCTCCTTTACGGGGGAGGTTTCTTTCGAATTGCACCATCCAGTCGATCGGTCGGTTGACCTGTGGCGTGCCCTGGAAGCAGCCGGCTCCGATCTCGACCTGTATCCCCATGGCCTCGATGTCCTCTTCACGTTGCGACTGGAGAAAGGTCATTTCATCGTCGGCATGGATTCGGAGTACGACTCCACGCCGCGGCGGCTCGGCCTTGAGTGGGCGGCGCGCCTCGACAAGGAGGACTTCGTTGGCAAGCAAGCGTTGCTCCGAACCAACACGATTCCACTCAACAAGCGTTTGGTGGGCTGGAAGATGGATGGTGCGGCGCCCATCGAGGGTTCCATTCTGATGAAGGGAGGTGCCCCGGTGGGACAGGTGACCTCGTCTCGCTTCTCCCCCGTGCTCGGCAAGACAGTGATGTTGGGCTGGATCCGACTCGAAGACGATCGCTTTCCCGAAGAGGTGGAGGTCGACGGCCGATCGGCCGTTCACGCCGAGCATCCCTTCTACGACCCGTCGGGAGAACGCGCCCGTGGTTGAAGGCCTCACCGGTTGGCGGGTGGTGGCTGATCCGGCTTCGCTCGACGAAATAAGCGGCACAGTCCCCGTTTCTCCCCACTCAGGGGGGAGGGCCGGCGAAGCCGGGAGGGGGGTGCTGCTTCGTTTCGCCCCCGACGACGCCCTGGTCCTGGGAGAAAAGGAGGTCGCGGTCAGCGATCCGCATGCGATCGTCGAGCGCGATACGGGCTGGGCGGCGCTGCAAATGACCGAGGAGCGGGCTCTAGACCTGATCGCAGCCCACGCGTCGTGGCAAGCGTCCCTCGATCGACCGGTGCTCCTACAGGGCATGGTCGCCGGGCTGCCGGTCAAGGTCTATCTAGACGGCGAGCAGAGCATGATCATCATCGCTGCACCGTTCGGGCACGAACTCGAGGACCGCTTGGGCTCATGAACGAGTTCGTCGAGTCGAAAGTGCGCTTGCGGTGGCCGGAGGAGCTTCGCTCCTCCTACGACGTGGTGATCGTCGGCGGGGGAGGGCATGGGTTGGCGACGGCGTACTACCTGGCGACCCGCCACGGCATCACCAACGTCGCCGTCCTCGAGCGGGGCTATATCGGTTCGGGCAACTCGGGCCGCAACACCACCGTGATCCGCGCCAACTACGGGGTGCCCGAGGCGGTGCGCTTTTATCAGCACTCGCTCGAGCTCTACCAGCGCCTTGAAGACGAAACCGGGCGCTGGATCATGCACAAGGAAAAGGGCCTGCTCTGGATCGCTCACACCGAGATGGGATTGCGGGCCGAAAGAGCCCGCGCCGCCCTCAACCAGGCGTACGGTTCGGAGACGGTCTTCATTGGCCCGGAGGAGATTCGCTCGATCTGCCCTCAGATCGACTTGTCCGGCGGTGACCGCTACCCGGTACTGGGAGCCTCCTATCACCCCCGTGGCGCCACCGCTCGGCATGATCGCGTGGTGTGGTCACTGGCCGAGGCAGCGATGAGAGAAGGAGTTGAGGTCCATCAGCGAACCCGTGTGATCGGGCTTCAGGTCGACTCCGAGCGGATCATTGGAGTCGAGACCGACCGCGGCTTCGTCGGGGCGGGAACCGTTCTTCTCGCTCTCGGTGGCCAGGTCAGCACCATCGCCGCCATGGCCGGCATCCGGCTGCCAATTCGGACCCACCCGTTGCAAGCATTCGTGACCAACCACTACCAGCAGGGCCTCGAGACCATCGTCGCCTCGACGGAGTTGTTGTTCTACGCCAGCCAGACCGCCCGCGGCGAAATCCTGATCGGAGCCGAGATCGATCGCCAGCCCTCCTACTCATATCGATCGAGTTACGGATTTCTCTCCTCGTGTGCCGGTCGCGCCCTCGCCCTCCTGCCGTTTCTGGGCGACTTGAGAGTGTTGCGACAATGGGCCGGGGTATGCGACATGTCGCCCGACTACTCGCCGGTCATGGGTCGAACGGACGTGGAAGGCCTCCTGGTGACGACTGGCTGGGGGACCTGGGGATTCAAGGCCATCCCGGCGGGTGGCGAAGCGATGGCGGCCCTGATCGCCAGCGGCGAGGTACCGAGCCTGATCGCCCCGTTTGGCCTCGACCGCTTCGCCAACGATCGGACCCTCTCCGATCGCGGGTCGGCGGGAACGCAGTAGATGTTGTTCCTGACCTGTCCTCACTGTGGGCTCCGGTCGGTGGAGGAATTCCGCTATGCCGAGATTCCGACTGTCCCCGACACGATGACCGACCCCGGGGCGATCGACTTGGATCGCGGGTTCTTCCGCACCAACCGCGAGGGTGAGGTCACCGAGCGGTGGTTCCACGAGTATGGATGCCGTCGCTGGATCACGGTCCGGCGCGACACCCGCATCGATTCCGTTCTTGCCTAAGACCCCGGCGGGAAAAGGGCCCAGAATCACGGGAGGGGGCGGCTGCCCAGTGAGCCTCGCAGGCGCCGTCGAGCGATGTTCTCCTCGGGGGCGTCCTCGCGAACGGTTTGGAGGCGTCCTTCAACGAGGAACTCGGTTACGAGGACCTTGGCCAGTGCCGCCACCGGCAACGCCAGAAGGGCCCCTACCAGACCGGCGAGGCTGCCTCCGACCAACAAAGCGATGACCACCAGGGCGGGGTTGAGGTTCACAGCCTTGCGCATGACCCGGGGGGCGATGACGTAATTCTCGAACTGTTGGTAGAGGACGAAGAAGATGATGGCGAACACGACCTCTTTCATTCCCACCTGTGAGGCAACTATCAGTGCCGGGATCATCCCGATCAAAGCCCCGATGGCGGGGATCAGGTCCATCAATCCCACCCAGGTGGCGAGGGCCACGGCATAAGGGAGGCCAATCGCACTAAAGACGATAAAGGCGGTGACGCCCGCTGCCAGGCTGATGATCAGGTTCCCGATGATGTAATTGGCGGTGAGGTCGACGGCCCGGTTGACCATATACACGTAGTCCTCCCGGCGGTCACGGGCGACGAGCCGGAACACTGCCAGCTTGAGGCTCGGAAAGCTGACCGCGAAGTAAGGCGTCAGCAACAGCAACGTGACGACGTTGAAAAGCGTCAGTAGGACCGGCCCGACGATCGCCACCGGATCGAAGTCGACGGGGAGCCCGCTCCCGAGGTCAAATCGCTTGGCAAGATCGCCGACAAGCCCGCTCCGTTGGCGAAGATCTGCCCAAATCTCCGGAAGCCGGCCGAGCGCCTGGGCAGCCTGATCGACAATCAGAGGCACCACGGCCAATGCCGCTCCTGCCATGACGAGCAGTCCCGCCAGTATGAGCACGGCCATGGCGGTGCCCCGCCGGAGGCCCTTGCTCTCCAGCCAGCGGATGGCCGGCTGCAGACCCAGCGACACCACGAACGCGGCGAGCACTATCAGCAGGATGTTCTGCAGCGCCGCCAGGATTCGAACGGCAATCACCACCCCGAGCACGACCAGGGCCGCTCGGGACCAATAGGAGAGCGGCGGCCACAGATGCTCCCACGATCCGTCGGTCTCGACCCCCTCTGTTTCGGGCCGGACGCGATCGGGTATCTGGGGTTCGGTCATAAGAGAGGTTGAGCTGGTTAGCGAGAGTACCGACGCAATTGTTCCCGTAAGCGAGTTTCCCCAAACCGAGCCCGAATCGGAATTGCTGGAGGACGCGAGCGCCGAGCCCGAGCTCGCTATTGCCACCCAGCGTCTCACCAAGGAGTTCGAGGAAGGGGTCGGGGTCTTCGATCTCGATCTCGAGGTACCGCAGGGGACCATCTTCGGGTTCATCGGTCCGAGCGGTTCGGGCAAGACCACAACGATTCGGCTGATGACCGGTGTGGTGGGACCCGATTCAGGACAATTGACCGTTCTCGGAAAACGGCCGGTCGAATTCGACCGCAGAGATAGGGCCGACCTGGGCTACATGCCACAACTCTCCGTGCTCTATCCCGAGCTTTCTCTGAGGCAAAACCTTTCGTTCGCCGCCTCGCTGTTTGGGATGGGCTGGCGGGAACGGCGCCAAAGTCTCAAGGAGACGCTGGGCTTCGTCGAGCTCTGGGACGATCGCCATCGGCTGCTGCGCGAAGCCTCGGGAGGCATGCAGCGTCGCTTGGCATTGGCCGCCACCCTTATCCACAGCCCAGAGCTCTTGTTTCTCGACGAACCCACGGCGGGCATCGATCCGGTTCTCCGCCGCAAGTTTTGGGACCACTTCCTGGAGCTGAAGGACCGGGGACGGACTCTCTTTATCACCACGCAGTACGTCGGCGAGGCCGCCTATTGCGACCAGGTCGGCGTTCTCGCCGAGGGTCGCCTGCTCACAGTCGACACCCCCGAAGGGCTTCGCCGCCAGGCGATGGGGGGCGAGGTGCTTGATCTCAAGTTCGCCGCGTCACTCGACCCGGCTCAAATCGAGGAACTGGTGCGGGTGGCCTCGGCGACCGACTGGGATCAAAGGCGATATGGGGAATACCGGCTGGTGGTGGAGGACGCCGGGGATGCCTCGCCGGCTATCGGCGCCTGGGCCACGGAGAAGCGCCTCAAGCTCGAGACCGCCGAGCCCTACTTGCCGTCCTTCGACGACGTCTTCGTCGAACTAGTCGGCCGTCTCAACGATGACGAGCCCAACGGTGACTGACAATCGCGGAATCACGGGTGGGTTCACTCGCAGCTACGCCTTCTTCAAGAAAGAGGTGCTCGAAGTGTTGCGGCAGCCGCGGCTGCTGCTCACCCTCGTGATCGGACCGTTCCTGATCTTGTTCCTGTTCGGGATCGGCTTCGACCCTGATCCACCAGTTCTCAAAACCGTTCTAGTCGCTCCGCCAGGGAGCGGCCTCAGCGAGCGCAGTGATGACCTCGCGGCTGCCCTTGGTGCTCAAGCCGATCTCGTCGGCGTCGTGCCTTCCGTTGACGAAGCCACGGCAATGATCGACTCGCGGCAAGCCAATATCGCGGTGGTGATTCCGGAAGACGCCGTAGAAACGGTTCGCTCCGGGGAGCAAGCGGTGATCACGATCCTTCACGACCAGATCGACCCCTTCGAGGCGGGAGTGGTGGAGCTCTTCGCGGTGGGGGCGATCAATCAGGTGAACCGGGAGGTGCTTCAGGATCTGGTGGTGATGGGTCAAGAAGAGGCCGAGCAGGTCGAACAGCCTTTGCCCGAAGCGAGAGCCGCTGTCGAGGCTATGGAGCAGGCCGCCCGAAGCGAAGACGACGACGCCTTCGAAAGGGGCCGTAGTGACCTGGAAGCTGCTCTGACCAATTTGTCTGCGGAGCTGGGGCCGTCAAGTTCGGTTCTGGACCGGGTCAACGAACAAACCACAGGCGGTGAGGCAAGCGAGGGGGCACTCGACGCGGCGCTCTCGCGGGTCAAAGCTCTCGAAGGGTCAACCGGGGAAGAACGGGTAGCGGAACTTGAGGCTCTGTCGGCAGAACTCGACGAGATGGAAGCCGCGCTCGACGACTTCCGGTCCATGGATCCTTCCGTGCTCGTGAGCCCCTTCCGGGGCGAGGCTGTCAACTACCGGAATCTGGATGTGGTTGACATGCATTTCTACATTCCGGGCGTTGTCTCGTTGCTCGTCCAGCATCTCACCTTGACTTTCGCCGCCCTATCGCTGGTCAGAGAGCGATCTCAGGGAGCCGTCGAGTTGTTCCGAGTCTCACCTTTGTCGGGTGGTGAAATGCTCGCCGGCAAGTACCTGGCCAATGTCGTCGTCGGACTGCTGGTCGGAGCGGCTCTCACCGCTGCCGCGGTTTTCGCATTCGATTTCCGTCCGACCGGATCGTGGCTTTGGTACGGCTTCGCGGTGTTGCTGGTGGTGCTGGCCGCTCAGGGGATAGGCTTTGTCCTCTCGGCTCTCGCCAAGACGGAAAGCCAGGCGGTTCAGTACGCGATGATCACTCTGCTCGTTTCGATCTTCTTTTCCGGCTTCTTTATCTCAATCGATCGGCTTCTGCCAACGGTACGCCCGGTCTCATATCTCCTCCCGGCGACGTATGGGATTCGGGCCCTGCAGGAGGTGTCGTTCTGGGGGAGGGCACCGAGTTGGGAGCTGATCGGTGGAGCGGTGGCGCTGGCACTGGCTCTGGCTTTGCTGGCCCTGGCTTTGATGCGTCGTTCGGTTCGAGCCGCCCGACCGAGCCGCCGTGAGGCGCGGGCGCTCGAGAAAGCCACTGCTTGATCGAAACCTCCGATGTGGTCATCGCCGGTGGTGCAGTGATGGGTTCGGCCACGGCTTACTACCTAAAGACTCTTGAACCGAACGTTGAGGTCGTTGTGATCGAAAAGGACCCCACCTACCGGTTCTCCTCGACCGTGCTCTCAGACGGGAACGTCCGGGTGCAGTTCAACCTGGATGAAAACATTCAAATGTCACAGTTCGCGCTGGAAGCGATCGAAAGCTTTCCCGACCGCATGGCGGTAGGTGATTGGAAGCCAGATCCATCCCCTCGATATCAGGGCAACCTCTTCTTGAGCGACAAATCGAGCATCGACCAGGCGCAGGCCGGCCTCGCCAGGCAACAGAGCCTCGGATGTGAAGTGGAATGGCTCGAGGCCGATGAGATTCGGAGCCGTTTTCCGGCCTACGCCGGCGCTGGGTACCTGGGCGGCACGTACGGTGCCCGCGACGGGTCGGTCGATCCCAACGGGGTGTTGCAGGGTTACGTGCGCCGGGCCCGGGCGTTGGGAGTGCAATTCATCACCGGTGAAGCCGCGGCGATCAAAGTCGAGCGGGGCCGGATTGCCGGGGTCGCAACGGCGACAGGCGACATCATCAAGACTGAGAAAGTGGTCAACGCCACCGGCGCCTGGTGCGCACCGCTGGCCGCAACGGCGGGTGTCGACCTTCCGGTCGAGCCGGTCATGCGGACCGTTTATGTGATCGATACCCATCTCGATCATCGAGGCCATCCCAGTGTTTTCCTCCCAAGCGGCCTCTACGTGCTCCCAGAGGGCGAGGGGCGTTTTGCTGTTGGTTGGTCCCTACCTGACGATCCTGTGGGCTACGACTTCACGTTCAAACGGCGGAGGTTCGACGAGATGGTCTGGCCTGAACTCGCCACCCAGCTACCGGCGTTCGAGGCTTTGCACCTCGCCTCCGGCTGGACCGGCCTCTACGAGGTCAACACCCTCGATGGCAACGGCATCATCGGCGAGTGGCCGGTCTTGCCCGGACTGTTCTTGGCTAACGGATTCTCCGGTCACGGGTTTCAGCACTGCCACGCCGTGGGACGCCATCTCGCTGAGTTGATTCTCGGTCGAAGCACGTCACTCGACCTTTCCCGACTCGGGCCTCAGCGGATCCTCGAGGGCGAGCCGCTCTTTGAAAACCCGAGCCGGATCATCTGATCACCACTTTCGCAGGAGATCTTCGGCGCTTCGAAAATCCGCGATCACCTCGGCAACGGTTTGAAGGCGCGTGACCAGGGAAACCGCCTGCCCGGCCCAGATCGGAGCGTCCTCTCCGTCCGGAGGGAATTCGGACCCGGCAAGCTCGGCTTCGTGGCCATGCCAGCGGTCGGAATAGTCGTTGGCCAGGGCGCGGCCCCCGTACCCGACGGGCCAGTCGAGGCCGAGCCCGACATCGAAGGACGTCGTGTAAATGGTGTCGCCGTCAACGGCGGAAACCGCTCGCTTCCTCGACTCATCGGACCAGGCCGTCTCCTCGCATCCGAGAAAGGCCGATCCCACCCAGGCACCGGCGGCACCCGCCGCCAGCACAGCCGCCAGTCCTCGACCGGTGGCGATTCCTCCCGCAGCCACCACCGGTAGGTCGAGGTTCTCCAACAGCTCCTGCAGGAGCGGGAGCGTGGCCATGTCATTACGACCATGACCTCCTCCTTCACCGCCCCGGGCAACCAGAAAGTCCACACCGGCCGCTGCTGCCGCCACTGCCTCCGCGAGCGAGTTCACCTGCGTCGTCACTGTGGAACCG
This sequence comes from Acidimicrobiia bacterium, assembly GCA_036556085.1. Lineage (GTDB taxonomy): Bacteria > Actinomycetota > Acidimicrobiia > Spongiisociales > ZC4RG35 > JACCTH01. The sequence goes on from DATBKE010000190.1 coordinate 26,761, forward strand.
GCGTCTTGCAACCTTGAGACATAGCTCTCGTAATTGCCGTAGCTGACCGAGACCAGGGGAGGTGCCAACGTCTCGACGGCCTCGATGAGTTCGGGCTTTTTTTCCGCAACCCAGGCGAGCAAGCCCACCCCCCAAGCATCCTGGCCCGCTGCCAACGTCGCCGTTTCCTCGAGGATGTATTCAGCTGTCGCCCGGGTTCCGGCGGCCACCATTCCCAGCGCCCCATGGCGGCACACCTCGGCGGCAAAGCGCCCGTCGGCGGCGCCGCCCATGGGCGCGGAGATCAAGGGAAGGTCGAGGTCGAAGCGATCGGTGAGCCAGGTCCTAAGCATCGTCCCGCCGTCGATTCCAGGTAGTCCCCTGGGGATGATCATGGACCTCGATATCGAGTTGAGCGAGGGCATCCCGGATCCGGTCTGACTCCGCAAAGTCGTTGCGGTCGCGTGCCCCCGCTCGCAGCTCCACCAGCAGATCAATCAGGGCGACGTCGACTTCCGGTTCTTCACTGTCCCCTGGCGTCTCGGGCATGAGATCGGTAAAGGCAGGTCGCAGGGCCGGCGCGTTGAGCTCGTCACCGTTGTCGATTGGATCGTCATTGAGATAGCCCCGGCCCTTTCCCATCACTTGCATCGATCTGGCCACAGGGTCGATCAGCACTGACGTGTGCTCTTCGACTCCGATCACCGAAGTGTCGCTCGGGAGCATCTCGACGAGCTCGCGAAACCGGCGTTCTCCGATGAAGCAATGGCTGGTGTCATGAAACCCCCCCTCGCGGTTGTTCCAATGCGGAACCACCACAGTTTTCATCCCCAAAGACGAGAGCAAATCGAGTCCGTCAAGCCAGTGCAGGTCTTCGCCTACTTTGTAGATCTCGTACACGGGGATGGCTTTTTCTCCCAGCGTCAGGGCCGCGGCGCTGGCCATCACTACCGCCCCTCCTCTTTCGACAACCGCCGAGAACGCGTCGCGCATTCCGAGGCCCTCCCAAACTCGGAGCGCATAGCTCGGGGATCCAGGACCGGCGAACACCACCTGCGCCCCCGATATGGCGCCGAGGAACTCCTGACGCTCACCCTCGGACATAAGAGGCCGGCGGTAGCTGGCGACCTCAACCTTGGTGTCAAATGCATTCCGGAAGTGCGCCACCATTCGCTCGGTGAGGGCGTCGGCGTTCTCTTGAAATCCGTAAGGCGTGTCGAGGAGAGTGATGGAGTCGGCGCCGGTGTGGTTGAGAACCCGGCGATGTGTCGACCGCATAGATTCGCCCAGCTCCCCCGAGCCAATTATTGCAACCAGCCCACTCACCGAAGGAACCCTTCCCCGAGGGCACTCTCTATCACCTCTACCACGCTTCCCGGCTGCTCGGCGTGTAGGTCATGATGGCCCTGCTTCCAAACCTCCCGCACAGTTGCCAGCCGTTTGGCAAAGGCGCTCACCTGATCTTTCTTGCCAGGGGTGTCGTCGTCGGCCGCAATCACTAACACGGGTTGTTGGCAGCGCTCGGCGACAGCCAGCGGGTCCTGCTCGAACATTGCTCGAAGTATCGAGAGATGGTGGAAAAGGGAAAGACGGCGCCGAATCGAGCCGTCTTCTGCCGTCTCGAGATTTGCCAGTTGGGCCGCGATCGCTTCCGGCGGCCAACCGGCATAGAGCTCTGCTGCCGCCTCGCCTAGTGATGCCACACTGAGGTGGTCGAGTGGCGGAGGAGTCAGTGCCGCCACACAGGCTTCCCAGGTGCCGAATCGCTGCGCCAGGTCAATAAACCCGCCATCGACGCACACAATTGAGGAAACCAGCTCTGACGATCTCGTCGCCAGTTCCATCACCAGATTTGCGCCGAACGACTGTCCCACCGCGATCACCGGGGGTTGCATCTTCTTGCTGATGATTCCGGCCAGATCGGAACTCATGGTTGCGAAGTCATAGCCTGAGTCGGGCTTGTCGGACACGCCGTGGCCGCGCAGGTCGACTTGCACGGTCCCGTGACCGGATGCATTCAGATGCATGACGACCGCGTCCCACAACCGGGCGTTCGAGGCAAGGCCGTGGACCAGAAGCAACTGCGGGAATCGGGAGCCAAACGCCTTCCAGATGGCGAGCCTGATCCCGTCCGGGGATATGAGGAATTCGATTGGTATGCCGGTCAACCGATGGAGACTATGCCTTAATTCCTAATTGGCCGAAACCCACGTCTGCCAGACCGCCAGGAAGTGGGCGACGCTGGCCGCGATCACCAACACGTGGAAAGTCTCATGAAAGCCGAACACTCGGGGAAACAACCGAGGCCAGCTCCTAACAAACATCGCCAGACCCCCGAGGTAAATGATTCCGCCCCCAAGGGTGAGGAGCTGAACAGAGCCGCCGATCTGTCGGAATAAATAGGCGATCGGTGCGAGCGCCAGGACTCCCAGGTACAGCTGGACGGTCAGGATCCATTTCCGATCGAGCGGCGGCAGGACTTCCCGGCCGATCCCGATGATGGTGAGAGCCCACACCACGAGGAGGGCTCCCCACCGCGCAGTTCCCTGCATGACAGCCACGGCAAGAGCCGTGAAGGTGCCAGCCACCAGGAGGTAGATGCATGCATGGTCGAGCTTCTGCATCCGCCCCTTCCAGCGCGTTTTCCATGGCACTGCGTGATAGAGGGTGCTCGCCGAATACATCCCCACCAGGCTGATGCCGTAGACAACCAGGGCAATGTGACTCTGTCTCATCAATATCGCGGCCGACCCGACGGCCGAAACGATCGCCCCGGTTCCGTGCAGCAGCGCCCGAACCGGGTTTTCGATTACCCCTAGCCGAAGTCGCTCGGTGACCAGGGCCTCTACTTCGGAGGACACCGCCGCTCGATACCCGGTGGACGATCGGTCCGAAACTAAGCGGTCGGTTTTTCGAACCCTCTAGAGGTCGCGGCTCAGAACTTTTCGGGGACGAAGGACTGATCGGCGAGGGGCGGACGGACGTAGCCCGGATCGGGTTGCCGCGGCGGCAGCTCGATATCTTCCGGGGTCAGATCTTGATACGGGATCTGGCTGAGAAGGTGATGGATGACGTTGAGCCGGGCCTTCTTCTTGTTGTCGGAGTTGACCACATGCCAGGGGGCTTGCTTGATGTCGGTATGTCGGAACATCTCGTCTTTGGCTTTTGAGTATTCGACCCACCGCGTCCGTGATTCGAGATCCATTGGCGAAAGCTTCCAGCGCCGGGTGGGATCGTTGATCCGCGCCTGGAAACGTTCCTCCTGCACCGAATCGGAGACCGAGAACCAGTACTTGATGAGTTTGATACCGGAGCGCACCAGCATCCTCTCGAACTCGGGCGTCGAGCGGAGGAACTCCTGGTATTCCTCTTCCGTGCAGAACCCCATTACTCGTTCCACTCCGGCGCGGTTGTACCAACTGCGATCGAAGAGGACCATTTCTCCCGCAGCCGGCAAGTAAGCGACGTATCGCTGGAAGTACCACTGGGTTCGCTCGCGGTCAGAGGGGGCTGCAAGCGCCTCCACTCGACAGACCCGGGGGCTGAGACTCTCGGTGATCCGCTTGATGGTTCCACCCTTGCCGGCGGCGTCCCGGCCTTCGAATATCACGACGACCTTGAGGCCCTGGTGGCGGATCCACTCCTGCATCTTCACCAGTTCGATTTGGAGTTGCGCTAGCTCCTTTTCGTACTTCTTCTTCGAGAGCTTCTCGCCTTCGCCGTGCTCGCCGTGCGACCTCACCCCTTTTTTCTTCGACATAGGCACACTGTCTAATCGCATTGCCCCCTGTGATGCCTCTCCAAGAGTGGCTTGAGATGGGAAGCGCTCATCGGCAAGACCTACGCTGACGGCCCGTGCCACTCGTTGCTGGTGTCGATTGCTCTACTCAGGCCACCAAGGTGTTAATCGTCGACAGCGATTCCGGGGCCGTCGTCGCCACCGGCCGTGCTGGCCACGACGTGACCGGGACAGGTGGCGCCCGCGAGACCGATCCTCGGCGATGGTGGAATGCCCTTGCCGAAGCGCTTGCTCAATGCGGGCGGGCGGCCGAGGTGCAGGCAGTGGCGGTGGGGGGCCAGCAGCACGGACTGGTGGTCCTGGACGACGCCGGATCTCCGATACGACCGGCCCAGCTGTGGAACGACACCCGTGCGGCAGCCGATGCCCGGGCCCTGGTGGATGCCCTCGGAGGCTCCCAAGTCTGGGCGGTGGAGATCGGCTTGGTGCCGGTGGCGTCGTACACCGTGGGCAAGTGGGCGTGGCTGCGTCAGCACGAGAGCGCCGTGGCCGAGGCCACGGCAGCGGTGCTGTTGCCGCACGATTTCATCAACGCCCGTCTGACCGACCTCCGCACGACGGATCGGGGCGATGCATCGGGTACGGGATGGTGGTCGACTTCCACAGAGGGCTATTCCGAGAAGGTTCTCTCGCTCCCCGCGGTCCGCCTCGCGCCCGAACTCTTGCCCAGGGTCTTGAAGCCGGGGGAGGTAGCCGGCGAGGTCACCACCGAGGCCAGCCTTCATACAGGTCTCCGCCCAGGGACCGTGGTCGGGGCGGGAACCGGTGACAACATGGCGGCCGCCCTCGGGTTGGGGCTCGAGCCGGGTACTCCGGTGGTGAGCCTGGGAACCTCCGGCACCATCTACGCCCGGTCGACCGTCAGGGCCGCCGACCCCTCGGGCACCGTCGCGGGCTTTGCCGACGCGACAGGAAACTTCCTGCCGCTGGCGGCCACGCTCAATTGCACTTTGGCTGTCGATCGAGTCGCCTCGTGGTTGGGTCTCGATCGAGAAAGCGCCGCCGAACGCACGGAAGTCTTCGTCTTTCCCTATCTCGATGGGGAGCGAACTCCCAACTTGCCGGATTCGGCCGGAGTCTTCGGCGGCCTCCGCCACGCCACCGATCCCTCCGAGATCCTCCTCGCCGCTTACCAGGGAGCAGCACTGGGACTGATCGAGGCGCTGGAGCACGTCTCTCGACACTCATCGGGGGTCGGCCCCGATCAGCCCCTGATTCTCATCGGAGGAGGGGCGAAGGGAACCACGTGGCGGCGGGTCATTGGTCAGCTTTCGGGTCGCGAGCTTCAGATCCCGGAAGCCGTAGAACTGGTGGCGTTGGGAGCGGCGGCGCAGGCAACCTCGGTCCTCACCGGCGAATCGGCTGACGAAGTGGCGCGCAGATGGGGCACCCGGACTGGCATTCGCGTCGAAGCGACAACACGAGACCACGCCACCCTCGACCGACTGCGGTCGGCCCGGCAGTCGATGTTCGGAGGGGTTTAGACGGCTTGGCGGCGTCGCTCGCGGCGGGCTCCCGGCTGGGGGCGAACCGCCACATCGAGCCGCTCGGCAATTTCGGCCAGGTCGGGACGGTCACCGGGGCGGTGACTGTCGACTGCCTCCCGGATGGCGGCGATGTGGTCGGGTGTCGATCCGCAGCAGGCCCCGATGATGCGAGCGCCGGAGCGAAGGGCGAGATCGACGTAATCGCCCATCTGATCGGGGCCGATCGGATAGGTAAGCCCACCTTCGGTTTGATAGAGAGGGATCCCGCAGTTGGCCTTGGTGATGGTGTTGGCCTCGGGGGCGACCGAGGAGATCTCCCAGGCGGTGGCCACAGCGTCGCCTGGGCCCACTCCGCAGTTGGCACCGACGGCGGCGACCTGATCGTGTTCCCTCCACCATTCACCGAGGGCTCGGGGGCTGATACCCATCATCGTGTGGCCGGCGGTGTCAAAGCTGAGGGTGGCCGTATACGGAAGACCTGTGGTTTGCGCGGCTTCGACGGCCGCTCCGAGCTCTTCAAAAGACGAGATCGTCTCGATCCAGAGCACATCAGCCCCGGCGTCGGCAAGGGCCCGCGCTTGCTCGGTGAACACCGTGACTCCTTCATCGTGAGACAGTGGTCCCAGCGGTGCGAAAAGATCCCCGGTGGGCCCGATGCTGCCGGCGATGGCGACCGGCCGGTCGGCGAGGTCCTTTGCCCGCCGGGCAACGGCGACCGCGGCGGCATTCAGCTCGGTTACGCGGTCCTCGAGACGGTGGAGGGCGAGGCGACGACGATTACCGCCGAACGTGTTGGTGAGGATGATGTCGGCGCCCGCGTCGATGAAGCCGCGATGGACCTTTTCGACCAGGTCGGGCTGCTCGACGTTGAGCAACTCCGGACAGCCTCCCCCTTCGAGGCCGAGCGAGAAGAGAGTCGTTCCCATGGCGCCGTCCGCGACTAGCGGGCGGCCTCGGCTGAGGAGGTCTCGGAAAACGTTGCCGGCCATCTCAATGTCCTTTCCTGGATTGTGAGGCGGCCCTCCAACGAGAAAACCGCCGCAGCTCTGGCCGGGCGGTTCTTCCATCCCGACGCTTTAGCCGCATTTGTTGAGCGCCCGCAAGCTGATCGAATCAAATCGGCGCTATGAGATCACTATACAAGAAAGGGGCGGAAAACCCGCCCCTTTCTTGTTTCTGTGGGCTCACAGGTGGGTGGTACCAACCCTGTGAACCCTGGGTTCGCAAATTGTCTAGGGCAGCCAGGCCTGCCAGACATCTTGATGGGTGTCGATCCACTCCTTGGCGACCACTGAGATGTCCTCGCCGTCGATCTCGGCGGCGGGGAGCATCGAAAGCTGGTCCTCGGTGGTGATGGTGAAGTTGCTGAGGAATTCCCACACGTCTGGAGCCTTCTCTTCCAATTGAGCCGAGGCCAACTTGATCAGAACGTCCTCTGGATAATCGCAGTCGATCGCCGCCGGATCGGCATAGCACTCCTCGGAGTAATCGGGCAGGGGCACGTTGACCAAGTTGTACTTCGCCACCGCGGCGGTCGGGGTCCACCAGTACATGACGATGGGCTCTTGGGCGGCGAAACGTGCGTCAAGCTCCGCCACAGTTGCCGCCTCCGAACCGGAGAAGACCACCTCGAAAGGAAGCTCGAGGTTGTTGATGATCGCTTCGTCGTACTGTGAGTAGGAAGGGTCGGTGCCCAGGAATCGGCCCTGGTCGCCGGTCTCAGCCGTCGCAAAGAGGGCGGCGTTCTCGGGGTCCTGGAATCCTTCCCATGTAGCCAGTTCGGGGTGCTCGTCGATCACATACTGAGGTACGAACCATCCGATCTTGCCTACCGCGCCGAGCTCGCCGATGTTGACGACCGACCCGTCGTCGAGGAAGGCCTGTTCGTCGGCGGTGATTCCGGAGGGCCAGTTCTCGAGAGCGGCGTCAACCGTCCCGTCAGCCATGCCGGTGTACATGGCGGCGTTTTCATCGATCGCCACGGCCTCCACTGGATAGCCGAGATGAGCTTCGATCAGCTGCTTGGCGATCTCGACGTTGAGCGCCGCCGCGGTCCAGGGATTGACCGCCAGATTGATGGTCGGTTTGTTGGGATCCACGCCCATGGTGCCGCCGGTGGCGGCGGAAGTTCCAGTGGCTCCGTCGGCTGTGGTCGCCGCTCCTTCGCCGCCGCCACAAGCGGCGGCGAGCACGCTCAGCACAACCAGAACAAGTAGTAATCGTGTCTTCATTCGTACTCCTCTTAATCGCCGTCCCGTGCCTTGGGAGCGGTCGGTTGGTACATTACCGATATGCCCGAAAATGGTCTCAAGGAGCCGGTCTGTCTCGAAGTCGATGAGGTCTGGAAAGTCTTCGGGAATCGGCCGGAGCGAGCTCTGGCCATGGCCGAAAACGGGGCTAGCCGGGCCGACATCCTGAGCTCCACCGGCTGCACAGTGGGAGTGAGGGACATCTCATTTGACGTCAAAGTGGGCGAAACCTTCGTTGTTATGGGATTGTCGGGATCGGGAAAGTCCACCCTCATCCGGTGCGCGGCCCGGCTCAACGAGGTCACCAAAGGTCGGGTTCTCCTGGATGGCGAGGATCTCACGGCCATGACCGAGGAGCAGCTTCGCAACGTGCGCCGGCACAAGATGTCGATGGTTTTTCAGCATTTCGGTCTTTTCCCACACCGGCGGGTGATCGACAACGCCGCTTACGGCCTCGAGGTCCAAGGGGTCGAGAAGAACGAGCGGGTCGAGCGAGCGATGAAGGTGCTCGATGTAGTCGGACTGAAAGGTTGGGAGAACCATTATCCGCAGCAACTATCGGGTGGCATGCAGCAGCGGGTCGGTCTCGCTCGCGCCCTTACCGTCGAGCCTGAGATCCTCTTCTTCGACGAGCCCTTCTCCGCCCTGGATCCGCTGATCCGTCGCGACATGCAAGACGAGCTGATTCGATTGCAAGAGAGCATGCAGCGAACCATCGTCTTCATCACCCACGACTTCGCCGAGGCGATCAAGCTTGGCGATCGGATCGCCATCATGAAAGACGGCGCCTTTGACCAGGTGGGTTCGGCGGCGGAGCTGATCACCAACCCGCAGACCGATTACGTCCGCGAGTTCACCAAGGACATTCCCAAGACCAAGGTGCTAACCACCGCCTCGGTGACTCGACCGGGCGACGCCAACGGCGCCGCCCACCGGGTGCATCTCGAGGACACGATCGAGACGGTCCTTCCCCACCTGCTAAACGACTCCACTCCGGTCGCGGTCGACGATGCCGAGGGGACCGAGGTAGGGGTGGTCGACCGAGCAGCCGTGGCCCACGTCCTCGAGGACGACAAGTGACCGACACCCTCCAGGCTCCGTCGCTACGCCTCGGCGCCCGACCCTGGGTCGAACGCAATTTGGTGGCATGGGGGTCTTTGCTCGTGGGAGTGGTCGCCCTGCAGGTGGCGTTCGCCAACTCGAAGGTCTTCCCAGCCATCTTTGACACCACCTTCTCGGGTCCAATCGACGCCTTCGAAGGCTGGGCTCGCAGCAATCGCAGGACCCATCCACTTTTCACTGGCTTTCTGCAGCCGATCACCTCGGCCGTTGACTTCACACTTACCTCGTTCGAGCAGGCACTGCTGTGGCTGCCCTGGTTCGTCCTTCCCGTGGCCATCTTCCTCATCATTGCTCGCAACGGTCACTGGCAGATGGGCCTCGTCGCCGGATTGGCGATGATCTATCCCGGAATCGTCGGGCTCTGGGAGCCGACCATCGAGACGCTGGCGTTGATGGGCACGGCCGTGCTGATCGCGGTCGTGATCGGAGTGCCCCTAGGTGTTCTCGGCGCTTTTGTGCCCTGGACGGAGAAGGCAATGCGCCCATTTCTCGATGCCATGCAGACCATTCCGGCCCCGGTGTATTTCATTCCGATGCTGCTCTTCTTTGGCATCGGCAAGGTGCCTGCGACCATCGCCACGGTCATCTACGCCCTGCCTCCGGTCGTGAGGTTGACGACTCTCGGGATTCTTCGGGTCCCTTCCCAGACGGTGGAGGCGTCGAAGATGTTTGGGTCGAGCCCGAGGCAGACACTGTTCAAGGTTCAGACGCCAATGGCCATGCCCACGATCATGACTGGGGTCAACCAAACGATCATGATGGCGCTCGGCATAGTCGTGCTGGCCACGCTCCTTGGCGCCGGAGGGCTGGGGCAGGAGGTCATGGATACCCTCAGGGTTCGAAGCCCCGGGCGGGGCTTGGCGGCCGGATTGGCGATTGTGGCCGTGGCAATGGTGCTCGATCGCATCGGGCGCTCCCTCGCGGAGTCCGATCGTACCAAGCAGATCGACAAGCGCCTGGTAGTTGCGGGGCTTGCCGTTTTGGCCGGGTTGGTCATTCTGGGTCGGTCCATCGGCGCCGTCAGGTTCCCCACCGTTTTTGGGGTCAGGATTCTCGATCCCCTCGATGAAGTCGTGGTTTGGGCGCGGGACAACCTCTCGTTTATTACCCGACCTTTGAACGATTTCCTGGTAGCCGACATCCTGATCCCGGCCCGCGACTTCCTACTAGGAACGCTGGCGTGGCCGGTCCTGATCTTCGTCACCGCCTGGATTGCCTGGCGGCTGCGAGGAATTGGTCTGGCGGTTTTCGTGTCGGTGGCCCTGCTCCTGGTCGGATTCATGGGCATGTGGGAGCTGTCGGTGATCACCCTCGTCCAGGTAGTAGCTGCGGTAGTGGCGTCGGTAGCCATCGCCGTCCCCATCGGGATTTGGGCCGGTCGGCGGCCCAAGATCGAAAAGGCTCTGGGTCCAATTCTCGACGCCTTACAGACGATTCCTTCATTTGTCTACATCATCCCGGTCGTCATTCTGTTCACCATTGGTCAGGTGCCCGGCATCATCGCTTCAGTCCTGTACGCAATTGTGCCCGGTATCCGCATCACCGCTCTCGGTATCCGCCAGGTGCCGAGCGAGACGATCGAAGCCTCCCAGACGTTTGGAGCCACCCGCCGCCAAACGATGTATGGGGTGCGGATCCCGCTTGCCGCTCCCACGATCATGGCTGGCGTCAACCAGGTGATCATGATGGTGCTGGCGATGGTGATCATCGCCGGCCTCGTGGGCGGTGGTGGCCTTGGGTTCGAGACGATCAACGCCGTCACCCGCAACGAGACCGGACTCGGCTTCGAGGTCGGGTTAGCCATCGTCGTCATGGCCATCATCCTTGATCGTCTGACGCAGGCCTGGGCTGAGCGTCTCCAGCCCCCTTCCGGTCACTAGTAGCGTCAATCTCCTCATGCAACTGCCGGAACAAGGTCTCTTTATCGCGGGCCAGCGGACCGACGCCCGAAGCGGTGAGACGTTTGAAACCATCAATCCGGCCACCGGCGAGGTGATTTGCCAGGTGCAACACGCCGGTCCCGACGATGTCGACCGGGCGGTGGCCTCGGCCCGGGAAGGGTTTGAGCTCTGGCGAGAGCTGAGCGGTGCCGAGCGGGGCCGGATTCTCAATCGGGCGGTGGCTCTGCTCCGCCAATACAACGAGGACCTCGCCCGGCTCGAAGTGGCGGACACCGGCAAACCCTGGCAGGAGGCGGTCGCGGTCGATGTCCTCTCCGGGGCCGACGCCATCGAGTATTACGCCGGTTTGGCCGCCTCGATCCACGGCGAGACCTTTCAACTCGCCAACTCTTGGGTCTATACCCGCCGGGAGCCGCTCGGGGTATGCGCTGGGATCGGGGCTTGGAATTACCCCATCCAGATCGCTTGCTGGAAATCGGGCCCGGCCCTCGCCTGTGGCAACTCGATGGTCTTCAAGCCCGCCGAGCTCACCCCCCTCACCGCTTTGCGACTAGCCGAGATCTACACCGAAGCTGGTCTCCCCGACGGTGTCTTCAACGTGGTCCAGGGCGACCACCGGACCGGCGAGGCGCTGGTCTCCCATCCCGAAGTAGCCAAGGTTTCGCTCACCGGGGAGGTCGGAACGGGCAAGCTGGTGATGGCGAATGCCGCTTCGACGCTAAAGAACGTCACTCTCGAGCTCGGTGGAAAGTCCCCGCTCATCGTTTTCGAGGACGCCGACCTCGACAATGCGGTCTCGGCCGCGCTGATGGCCAACTTCTACACCCAGGGGGAGATCTGCTCCAACGGCACCCGGGTCTTCGTCCACGAGGACGTGCACTCCGAATTCGTGGACAAGCTCGTCACCCGCACCTCAAAGATGAGGATCGGCGACCCTATGGATCCCGATACCCATGTCGGGGCCCTCATCTCCCAAGAGCATCTGGACAGGGTGCTGGCCTATATCGAGGCTGGCAAGAAGGCCGGGGCCAAGGTTCTCATCGGGGGTGGCCGTCCCGACGATCCCGAGCTGCAGAAGGGGTATTTCATCGAGCCCACGGTTTTCGATGGCTGTAGCGACGAGATGAAGATCGTGCGCGAGGAGATCTTCGGGCCGGTGATGGCGATCTTGACTTTCTTCGACGAAGACGAAGTGATCGCTCGGGCCAACGACACCGACTACGGACTCGCTGCCGGCGTCTTTACACGCGACATCACCCGAGCTCATCGCGTCGTCGCCAAACTCGAAGCGGGCACCACCTGGATCAACAACTACAACATCACTCCTATCGAGATGCCCTTCGGGGGATACAAGCAATCGGGAATCGGACGCGAGAACAGCCTCACCACCATCGGCCACTACACACAACTGAAGAGCGTCTACGTGGAGATGGGTGACGTGGCGGCGCCGTACTAGCTCGAACCTCTAATCCAAGGAGACAATGTGGCTGACAAGTTCCTGTCGGATCGAACCGCCATGGTCACTGGTGGCGCCTCCGGCATGGGACTGGCGATTGCCTCGGCGCTGGCCGCCGCCGGGGCCCGGGTGGCGATCGGCTCCCTCCTCGCCGGCGGCAAGCGCGCAGACGGCGAGCTGACGTATCTTCCGGGACAGGAGCAGATGGACCAGGCTCTCTCGCAGTTGGGCTCCGAGGCTCTGGGGATGAACCTCGACGTCACCTCCGACGAGTCGGTCGACGATTTCTTTCGGGCGACCGTCGAGCGCTTCGGCCCGGTTGACATCCTCGTCAACGCTGCCGGTATCACGGCTGAGCAGACCATCGTCGGGCATGACGATGGCCTCTGGAACAAGGTCATCGATGTGAACCTCAACGGCACCTATCGAGCCATCAAGCGGGTGTTGCCCTCGATGATCGAACGCAAGTGGGGGAGGATCGTCAACCTCGCCTCGACCGCGGCCTCGGTGGGTGCCGCGACCTCGGGCGCCTACTGCGCGTCTAAAGCTGGAGTGGTTGGTCTCACGCGGGCGGTGGCGTTAGAGGGAGCTCCCCACGGGGTTACTTGCAACTCGATCAGCCCCACCTGGGTCGACACCTCCTTCGGCCGGGCATGGATGACCGATATCGCAGAGCACGAGCAACGCAGCGGCGCTGACTACGTGGCCGATGTCGAGAAGTCCAACCCCCAGGGCCGGTTGATCTCCCCGACCGAGATCGGAGCCCTGGCCCTCTTCCTCTGTAGCGAGGGGGCCAAGGGGATCACGATGGAGGACCTCCGGGTCTCAGCCGGAAGCCTCTGGTAAGCAACCAGACCGCGACCCAGGGCTGTAACCGCTGCTGGGCAACGGTTGCGGCCCACAGACGCGTCAACTGAGCTGATCTCGCAGTTTGCTCAGCCGTTGGTCCCAGCTGGCGCCGACCTCGGCAACCCATAAGGACACTTCGCCCAAGCGCTCTGTTCGCAGGGAATAGCGAATCTCGCGGCCCGAGGCGTTGCGGTCGACCAAGCCGGCCTCATCGAGGGCGGCGAGGTGCTTGGTGATCGCCTGCCGGCTGATCGGGAACTGGCGGGAAAGCTGGGTGGCGGTGGCGGGTCCTTCGGCGAGGCTTCGGATCAACTCCCGGCGGGTGGGGTCAGAAAGGGCGGAGAAGACATCCATCAGTTCAGGACCGGGGGAATGATCACGATTTCGTAAGGAAGGAGCTCCTCGCTGACTCTGAGCAGGGAGCCTTCGCCGTCGGGTTCGATGTTCAACACGACTTGGGTGGGCTCACCTTCGGCGGTCCGCCAGGTCCAGGTGATCGAGCCCCCCGGGAGGATTTCCTCGACCGTGCCGAAGACCGGCGGGCTTCCCGCGACGATGAGCGACACAGGGCCGCCCAAGCGAGGCTCGATCGTCATCTCCCCGCCCATCCACATCGAGGCCATCTCGCCGCGGACGAGGTGCTCCCACAGCTCGGCTGGCGCTCGGTCGAGATGGAGCGATCGCTCCACTCTGGGCAAGGGATTCACGTGCAACTTATCGGTTGCGTTTGGTGTACTCTGATCTGCAACCATTAGGTTGCACAGGAGGATAGCGCATGTTGATACCGACGGTCATCGAGCAGACCCCAAGGGGCGAGCGGGCGTACGACATCTACTCCCAGCTCCTTGGTCAGCGAATCGTCTTCTTCGGTCGGCAGTTGGATGCCGAGGTCGCCAACCTGATCGTGGCCCAGCTTCTATATCTGGAAGCAGAGGATCCGGACAAAGACGTTCACCTCTACATCAACTCACCCGGGGGTGAAGGGTCGGCGATGATGGCGATCTACGACACCATCCAGAGCCTCCGTCCGGAAGTCGCCACGACATGCATCGGTCTCGCCGCCTCGGCGGCGGCCGTGATCCTGGCCGCCGGTGCCCCAGGAAAGCGCATGGTCTTGCCCCACGCCCGAGTGCTCATCCACCAGCCGCACGTCGTCGGAGGGATCGAGGGGCAGGCGAGTGATATCGAGATCCATGCCCGTGAGATCGTCCGTCACCGCCAAACGATGGTGAAGATTCTCTCCCAGCATTCGGGACAGCCGATCGAAAGAGTCGAGAAGGACACCGACCGTGACCACTGGATGAGCGCCGACGAAGCCGTGGCTTACGGGTTGGCGGACGGCATCCTTTCTCCGAGCCGAATCCCCGCCGGGCTCGGCCTCAACCCGTCCGAACCTTCCGAGGGCTGATCCGGATCGGGACGTTATAGACGCTGTCGAACCAGTCCCAACTCCAGCGGGATTTATCCATCCGTCGCTGGTAACGCTTGACGTACTCGGGGTGCTGGCTGGCAAGTCCCAAGGCCGGCTCGATAACCGCCGCTCCCTCGATGCTGAGGATGTTGCCTCCGGTGCCGTTGTCGTTGACATGGGCCGAGACCAACGAATTCCCGGCGAGATTCTTTGTGCGAGCGCCTTCCTGCGACCAGACCAGGAGATCGGAGCCGTCGATCACGAACCAGACCGGCAATGTCTGAGGCTGCCCATTGGGGCGAACGGTGGTCAGCCAGAGAATCAGCTCCTGATCAAGTCTGCCCCGGTGGCTGGCCCTGAGTACATCCATCGTCTACTTCTTTTTCTTCGGCGCCTTGGGCGGAAGAGTACGGACGTAGGCGAGTGACTGCTCGACCCAATAATCGGCCGACTCGGCCTCGTCGTGCCAATCCAGAGGCAACACCACGTAGCCCTTCATGGGCCGGCCTTCCATGGGCTCGAACGGTTCCGCCCCGTCGATCGCCAGGAGCTCCTCTGCCTTTGGCCCGGAGAGCTTGACGGCGATACGGTCGCCGAACAGGCACAAGAACATGTTTCCGTTCACGAAGCCGGCCAGTTGGCCAAACATCGGTCGCTGGGTGATATTGGGGGCTTCGGGCAAGAGCCTCTGGAACAATTCCGTTGACCCGGCGCTCGGCTTCGGCATCTTCATCGGCTCTCCTGGCGTCGTCTGATCTCGGCGATGATGGCGGGAAGCACCTCATGCAGATCTCCGATCACGGCGTAGTCGGCCTTGGTCACCATTGGAGCCTCCGGATCGGTGTTGATCGCCAATACCTTCTTCGCCGCCATCATCCCTACCCAATGTTGGATAGCACCCGAGATCCCGCAGGCGACATAGAGCTGCGGAGCCACCCTGGTGCCGGTCTGTCCCACCTGGTCCCGGTGCGATCGCCACCCGTTATTGGTCACCACCCGTGAGCACCCCACGGCCCCCCCGAGGAGGGCGGCGAGTTCCTCGAGCACCGCGAACCCATCCGCCGAGCCCACTCCACGCCCCCCGCTCACGATCACCGGTGCTGTCGTGAGGGTGATCCCTTCCTCAAGGGCCACCCGCTCGCGGACCCGAGTTCTGACCAGCTCCTCGCTCAACTCTGGTTCGAATGTCTGCGTGGTCGCTGCCTGGGATCCATTCCAGACGGTCTGCGAATGCGGCGCCACCGTTAGAAGCTTGAGGACGGCCGAAAGGGTGGCCTCCTCGATCAGGCTTCCGCCCCAGCGCACCCTGGAGAGGCGCCAGTCGTCTTGGTCGGGAGCAACCGAGAGAACATTGGTAGCAAGCGGCAGGTCGAGCAGGGCCGCCAGATGTGCCAGGACCTCGTTATTGCGCTCGGTGCCGGCGGCGATCACAGCCGAGGGCATTTGTTGTCCGACCAGCTGGGCGAGGCTCTCGGCGATGGCTTCGGGGGCATAGTCGGAGAGGATCGGGCTCTCGATCTGCCAAGCCCTCTCGACTCCTCCGATCTTGGTCGGCCCAACCGACACCACCTCCACCGAGCCGAGCGTCGCCGCCAGTGACAGCGCTTGACGATCGAGCTCGTCGGACTCGCCAACAAAAACCATGATGCTGCTCATAGGAGGCCGAGCTCCTCGAAGACATCGACCACGGCCGGTGCGGCTTCGGCTCCCCGACCCAGCACTCGAGTGGCGCTTTGTTGCTCGACCGGAGTGGCGAGGGAAACCATGGCCAGCCCCCCGGGTTTCTGCTGAAAAGCGACCTTTGTGACCTCTGCCTTTTTCGCCCGGAGGCGACCCGGCAAGGTGGGATAGCGGGGAAGGTTGATCCCTTCTTTGACCGCCACGATCGCTGGCAGCGGCAGGCGATAGATCTCGAACCCTCCGTCGATCTCCCTCCGCGCCTCGATCGTTTGGTCTTCAACTTTGACCCCTTTGATCCCGTTGATCACGGGCCGGCCGAGCGCATGAGCGATCCGAACTCCCACCTGATAGCCACCGGCATCAGCCGATTCGTTCCCGACCAAGATCAGGTCGAACGTCTCGCTCGCGCCCTCGAGTTCGCTGATGCGGTTGCTCAAGGCGGAAGCGGTCGCCTGCGGATCGATGTCGGTTTCGTCGGTCGAGATCAAATCCGCTTCATCGGCCCCGACCGAGATCGCGTAGCGAAGCTGCTCCTCGGCCTCAGCATTTCCCAGGGTGAGAACGGTGACCGTCCCCCCGTGTAGCTCTTTGAGACGAACGGCTTCCTCGACCGCGCATTCTTCATGCGGGCTGACAGTGAAGGAGAGATGCCGCGCGTCGATCGATCGCGAATCAGGGGTGAGATTGATGCGCGCCCCGGGTGCAGGAACTCGCTTGACGCAGACCAAGATCTTCACCCAAGCAACGGTATCGGCTTCCGCTAGGGGACGCGTCTGGCTACGAAAACGCCGCTCTCGTCCATCAGGACGTCCCACGACTCTTCCGCGAGCACTTTCTCGAACTCGCCCACCGAGTCGCCGAGCACGGTCTTGTCGATCACCAGCCACTCGATGATTGAGGGGTCAGGAGGCTGCTCGGTTCCCGTTCCCCAGTGCAGGGCCCGCCAGGGGTTGGGCCAGGTGTAGATCGCCCTCCGATGGGTCATGTGAGGAGCCAGGTTGTAGGTGGCCGTGACGCTGGCCGTGGGCTCGGGCATAGCCACCGCTGCTTCCAGCAGCGGGCGACGGTCGTTCCCGTAGATGGGCCAGATACCACGGTCGTATTCCACGCCGAACGGAAGGGTTCCCCAGGCAACGGCCGTGGCCAGTGACATGGCCGCCACCGCCCCCAGGGCGAATCTCTGCATTTCCGCTCGCCGGAGCCGGGCAACACCCTCGACCATTGCCAGGGAGACGGCTGTCAGCGGCATCGCTGCGTAGTGCACTCGAAGATTCTGCGTCCAATCGACAACCGTGAGGAGGTTGGCCAGAACCTGAGGAAGGGCGATCAGAAGCGTCAGGGGGGAAAGCAGCGAAACGAACGCAAAGGGCGCCAGAAGATCACGGAGGTAGCCGAAGAAGTCGTGCTCGGCGAGTGTGCCGCCGACGACGGTCGGATCTGTCAGAGCAGTCCGAGCGACCTCAACGGGGCTGGCTCCGAGATCGCCATAGAAATTCTCGTAGAACACCACCCCATCTGAGAAGGCGGGGATGAGGAGGCGGGTGACCAGTACGAAGTAGGCGAGGGAGGAGAAGATCGTTATCCATCCGGGCCGTCGGAATCCGCGGATCACGAGCAGAATCCCCACCATCAGGATTGCCAGGGCAACGTCCTCTTTCCAGGCGATCGCCAGGGCCATCCAGATCCCGAATGCTCGCCACCGCTGATCGCGGGCGGCGACATAGCCCGCCATGAACGGCGCCATCGCCACCACTTCTGGATGAAACGTCTCTCTTACCTGCCAGCTGTTGGTGAAGTGGAGGAGAAAGGCCACCGCCAAGAGCAGCGCCCACCAGGCATTGCCGAGCAGCTTGCGTCCGTAGGTAAATAGCACCCATCCGCCGAAACAGATGGACAAGACCATGACAATGTTGAGAAAGTTCGGCCCCGCTCCCAGCCAATAGAAGGGGACCAAGAGGTAGAAGGCGAACGACCCATGGTGGCCGAAAACCTCGAGACCTCGCACGGTCATGAACCCTTCGCCCCGCGACAGGAGCCAGATGGCTTGGTCGAAGATCCCGAGGTCGTAGTCGAAGGTCCAGAAGTTGTTGTGCAGGGCGAGGAGGTCTCTCGTCATCACGAGGAAGAAGAGGCCCAAGGCGACCCAGATGAAGAGATCGGGCCAGTCGACCTTCGGTTCCGAGTAGGTCCCTTCGGGGCGGGTCTCGGCCGGCGGCGCTTCCGGCATTTCTGTCGGCAACTCGACCTTGACGTGCTTCATCAGGATTCAATTCTCGGCTCTGAGTCGCCGATTCCGGACCAATTTCGCCGCCGATTCCTTATGGTTGGAAGATGGAGCTGACCAGCAACTCGATATCGCCAGGTAAGCCGATTCCCGCCGAATTCGCCTTTGCCGAACCCGACCCCGAGTCGCATATTCGGTTTGCGGGAAACCGCAATCCCCACCTTCGATGGAGCGGGGCGCCGGCTGCGACCCGGTCGTTCGCCATCGTCGCCGTCGATCCCGACGTCCCGAGCGTGGGCACCGATGTCAACCAGGAAGGGCGCACCGTTCCGACCGACCTGCCCCGGGTGAGCTTCTACCACTGGCTGCTAGTCGACCTGCCGCCATCGATGAGCGAGATCGAGGCGGGGGCCCACTCGCGGGGCGTGACAGCGCGCGGCAAACCCGGGCCGGCCGTGCCCGGTGGCGGAAGGCACGGTCTCAACTCCTATACCGGCTGGTTTGCCGGGGATGCGGAGATGGAGGGCGACTACTTCGGTTACGACGGACCCTGCCCACCGTGGAACGACGAGCGGCTCCACCACTACACCTTCACTGTCTACGCCTTGGATACCGAGCGCGCTCCGGTCGAAGATCCATTCGAGGCCGCTGCGATGATGAAAGCGATGGAGGGGCACATCCTCGACCAGGCCGGCCTGATGGGCACCTACGCCCTCAACCCCGAGGTGCGCGCCGAGTAGCGATCACTGACACGAAATTTGGCTGCTCACGCCCGCCTCCTCTATTGGCTCCACACGACCGGTTTTCGTCCAGCCAACGAATTTGCCTAACACCGACCGCTCGCCAGCTACCGAATATCGGATGCGCCGGGGTTCCGTTGGAGTGCTAGCGGAATGGTGAGAACGACGAGCAGCAGGAGAAGGAAGGAAACGCTCGTTGGCATGGCAGCGAGCAACAGCATCCCGACCCAACCGGTCAGGCGAACCGGCCTGGACCGGAACTTCGGCGGCCCATCGATGCTCAACAAGAAAAGCCCGCCACCAACTCCACCTGCGAGGCCCGACGCCAGTATCCACGCGAGTGTCGCTCCTTCGTATCCCCGCTCAATCAAGTTAATGACGAGGACCCACGTGCCCAGCAGACTGAAACCGAGACCGACCAAGCGGCCGAGCCATTTCGCGACGCCTGGCGTGCTCAGACCTTCATCCGCTTGTCATCGGGATCAAAGAGGGGAGTCGAACCGGCGACAGCAACCTTGACCGGGTAGAGCTCGTCCATGTACATGACCGCCAATTCGGTGTCGACGATGGCGTGCTCGGCCGGCAAATAAGCCAGCAGGAGATACTTGCCCACCGAGGGCCCAGCCCCGGCGGTGGTGACGTAGGAGGGTCGTCCCTTCTCGTCGACG
>DATBKE010000191.1:0-6068 GCA_036556085.1 Acidimicrobiia bacterium
ATCTCGCCTATGAGATGACCATGACCCGACCCTCCGAAGGCATCTTCGGATCGTTGGTCATGACGCCGAAGGGGGCGAGGGTGGCGTCATTCGGGTTTCGCCTCGCCGACCCCCGGGCCGTGGAAATCAGATTTCCTGAGGGGCTGGCCGTTCTCGCCGTTCATCCGCTTTCCCCCTCTAACGCCCGTCGGGCGCGACTTCGTGATCAACAGCTTGCGTATGCGGCCGAGTGGGTGAATGGGCAAACGGGGCCGGTGGTGGTAGTGGGGGATTTCAATGCCGGCCCGTTCTCCTATCCGTACCGCCGCTTGCGCGCCGAGACCGGATTGTCCGATTCGATCCGCGGATACGGCTTCGAAAACTCCTTTCCGGCCCGAGCGTGGCCCATCCTCAGAGTCTCGATCGATCACCTCCTCTACTCCGAGGGCGTACACGTAGTCGATCGGACCTTGGGCCCTCCCTTGGGCTCGGATCACTTTCCCCTGGTGGTCGACCTTTCCTTCTCCTGAATCCGGACGGCTAGCGTCCCAGCATGACCGATCGATTCCGACACCACCGCGCCAGCCTGGCGGCGAGCATCGGCCCTAACGCGGTCGCGCTCATCCCCGCTGCCGACGAGACCGTCCGTAATGACGACGTCAACCACGAGTTCCGTCAAGACTCGGAGTTTTTCTACCTGACCGGATTCCACGAGCCCGAGGCGCTGGCGGTCATTGTGCCCGGTCATCCCGACGGGGACTATCACCTATTCGTCCGTCCCCGCGATCGCGATCTCGAGATCTGGAATGGCTATCGGGTCGGCACCGAAGGCGCCAAGGAGCGCTTTCAAGCCGACGGGGCCTACACCATCGCCGAGATCGACTCCGTGCTGCCCCGGCTGCTGCTCGGTCGGGACATGCTCTATTACCGCGGTGGCCATCCTGGCCACGACGCCCGGGTACGCGGCCTCCTGGTCAAAGCCCGCAACTACCAGAACCGCACGGGCAAGGCCATGCCAAGCGGAATCTGCGACCTCACCCCTCTGGTGGCGGACATGCGGCTCCGCAAGTCGGCGAGTGAGATCGAGAGCCTGCGGGCCGCCTGCGAGCTCTCCGCCCTAGGTCACATGGAGGCGATGCGCTTTGGCCGACCCGAGCTGGCCGAGTATCAGGTACAAGCCGCCATGGAATATGTATGGAGGGAAGGCGGGTCACCGCGCAACGGCTATCCGTCGATTGTCGCCTCGGGACCCAACGCCTGCATCCTCCACTACACGGAGAACGATCGCATGATCGAGGACGGCGACCTGGTTCTCATCGATGCGGCCTGCGAGATTGACTACTTCTCCTCCGATATCACCCGCACCTGGCCGGCCAACGGCCAGTTCAGTTCCCCACAGGCTGCCGTCTATGAGGTGGTGCTGGCGGCCCAGAAGGCGGCCATCGCCGCCACCCGTCCCGGAGCGACGATTCGATCTACCAACGAGATTGCAAGTGAGATCCTGACAGAGGGGTTGGTGGAATTGGGCCTTCTCCCGCGAGGAGTAGAGGACTCTTTGGCCATGAACCACCATCGCGAGTTTTTCATGCACGGCACCAGCCACTGGCTGGGTATGGACGTGCACGACGCCGGGACTTATCGGGTGGAGGGAAAACCGCGCAATCTCGAGCCGGGAATGGCTTTCACGGTCGAGCCCGGCCTCTATATCGATCGCCGGGAGGAGATCGAGTTCGCTCTTTTCCCCTACGACCTCGATGACCAGTTGGAAGCCATGCTCATCGATCCCGCCGGCGCCAAGAAGCGGTTGCAGGAGGGCAAAGAGAAAGCGGAAAAGGTCACCCACAAGATTCCCGCGGAGTTTCGTGGGATCGGGGTTCGCATCGAAGACGACATTCTCATCACCGAGGATGGGCACGAAAACCTGACCCACCTAGTGCCGCGCAAGCTCGACGAGGTCGAAGCCCTTTGTCGCGAGCAGAGCTGGCTGGCGCGAACCTGACTCAGGCCGCGGGAAGCGGCATCACGTACCACCAGACGGCCAGAAAATGGCAAATGGATCCGGCGATAACGAGCACATGGAAGAGCTCGTGATGGGAAAACACCCGAGCCACCAGCCGCGGCCGTTGCAGCGCGAACACGACAGTCCCCGTCGAGTAGGCCAACCCGCCGGCGAGGAGTAGCCACACCGCTCCCGAACCGGCCCGACTCCAGATCAGCGGTAGGGCGACGAGCGAAAGCCATCCCATCGTGTGCTGGAGGACGACCGATAGCCGGGTGCTGACCCGGGAGAGCACAAATTTCAGGGCGATTCCTACCAGGGCGATCGTCCACACCAGCGCCAGGAGGGCAGGACGAATCCAGCCATCGAGCACCACTACCCCGAAGGGGGTGAACGTTCCCGCCACCAGCAGAAAGATCATCGAATGATCGAGCCGCTGCATAAAAGCCCGCCGCCGATCCTGCCAACCGACTGCGTGATAGAGAGCAGAAACCGTGTACATCGCGATGAGCGTCAACGAGTAAATCAGCCCGGCGAGCAGTTGGCGTCCTCCGGCTGCCGTCCGTGCCAAAAGAGCCGCGCCGATCACAGCCGTCAGCGCCGCTCCCCCGTGCAGCAGGGTCCGAATCGGGTTTTTCACCGGCCCCCATTCCCACCGATCCACCCGATCAGCCTATCGCTGATTGGTAATTTTCCTCCCGGTGTTGCGCATCGCTAACTGTTCCGGCTTTTACGGCGATCGTCTCAGTGCCGCCCGGGAGATGGTGAGCGGCGGCCCGATCGACGTTCTCTCTGGTGACTATCTCGCCGAGCTGACGATGGCAATTCTTTGGCGAGCCCGAAGTAGTAACCCCGACGCTGGCTACGCCACGACTTTCGTTGCCCAAATGGAGGAAGTGCTCGGAACTTGCCTCGAGCAGGGGATCAAGATCGTTTCCAACGCCGGTGGCCTCAATCCTCGTGGATTGCTGAAGAGACTCGAAGAGCTATCTGTTGGCTTGGGGTTGGCTCCAAAGATCGCCATCGTTGAGGGCGACGACCTCATGCCGCGCCTTTCCGACCTCATCGACGAGGGTCACGAGTTTCGCCATCTCGACCGGGGCGTGACGCTTCGGGAGGCCGGAGTTACCCCGCTCACCGCCAACGCCTATATGGGCGGCTTCGGAATCAAAGAAGCGCTGGATCGCGGCGCCGATGTCGTCATCTGTGGACGGGTCACGGATGCCGCCTTGGTGGTGGGCCCCAGCGCGTGGCATTTCAATTGGGAACGAGACGACTGGGATGCCCTCGCCGGGGCGGTGGTGGCGGGACACATTCTCGAGTGCGGTCCGCAGGCGACGGGGGGAAACTATTCCTTTTTCGAGGAGATCGACGGCCTCGACTCACCCGGCTTTCCGATCGCCGAAGTGGAACGCGACGGGTCGGCGGTCATCACCAAACATCCCGGCACGGGGGGGAGGGTGACTGTGGAGACGGTGACCGCCCAGTTGCTCTACGAGATCGGCTCGCCCCGTTATCTCAACCCTGACGTCACCGCCCAATTCGAAACGATTCGGCTGTCAGAGGAGGGACCCGACCGGGTTCGGGTTTCGGAGACCAAAGGGAGCGCCCCACCGCCCGATCTAAAAGTGGCTCTCAACTACTTCGGTGGCCATCGGAACTCGATGACCTTCGGCATCTCAGGTCTCCACGTCGAGGAAAAGGCTCGGCTGCTCGAATCGGCGCTCTGGAAGACAGTCGGAGGTCGTGATCGTTTCGAGGCGGCCGAGGTCCAACTCATCAACTCGGGCCGGCCTGATCCGCAAACGATCGACGAATCGATGAGCTACCTCCGCTTTACGGTGAAGGACTCCGATCCCCACAAGGCCGGCAGAGGCTTTTCGCGGGCGGCGGTGGAGCTCGCCCTCGCCAATTACCCGGGTCTCTTTCTTACCACTCCGCCCGGTGATGCCTCCCCTTATGCCATCTATTGGCCCACCACCATTCCCGCCGACTTAGTGCCGGCGTCTGTGGTCGTCGACGGATCTGCCTCTGCGGTCACATCGGTTACACCGCCAGGACCGATGGCGGCTCCCCTCCCCGAAATGACGTTCGAGCCCGGAAGCCACGCCGCGACCGAGCGGCGGCCACTGGGGACCTTGGTGGGTGCTCGCTCGGGGGACAAGGGCGGGAACGCCAATCTCGGGATATGGGTGCGCGACGCCGAGGCGTTCACCTGGCTGGCGTGGTTCCTCTCTGTGGACAGGTTGCGCCAGCTCTTGCCCGAAGCCGGCTCCCTGCCGATCACCCGCTTCGAGCTGCCAAACCTCGGAGCCCTCAACTTTGTCATCGAGAACTTCCTTGGCGAGGGGGTTTCCTCATCGACGAGGACCGATCCGCAGGCGAAGTCGCTTGGGGAATTCATACGCGCCCGGGTGGTCGATGTGCCGCGGGATCTATTGACGAAAATCGACGATCGGTAGCATCTTCGAGCGATGCATGGTCCTCGTTCCCTCGCCTACTCGGTCTACGAGAGGCGCCTACTGCGAAGCCTCGACCGCAATCGCCTTCCCCACCACATCGGCATCATCCTCGACGGCCACCGCCGATATGCCCGGGAATCGGGCCTCGCCTCATATGTCGACAGCTATCGCGCCGGAATGGCGCGCTTCGAAGACTTTCTGAGCTGGTCGCACGAGCTGGACGTCCCAGTCATCACCGCCTGGGTGCTCTCGCGCGAGAACCTCGATCGTCCCGAGGCCGAGTTGGCCCCGTACTTCGATGTCCTCACCGAATTGTTTGGCCGGCTGCCGGAGAAAGCCGCAGAACGTCAACAGCGGATACGGTTCATCGGGAGCCTCGACCTGCTTCCAGGTGACCTCGTCGGCGCCGCCAAGTCAGCGGAGGCGGCCAGCCCTGATGGCGATCACTTGCTCAATGTCGCCATGGGATACGGGGGACGACAGGAGATCGTCGATGCTGCGAAGGATCTCGTCTCCAGACTGGCGGCGGAGGGGGTCAAGGCCGAGGAGATGGCCTCGCACCTCGATGCGCCCTCGCTGGCCCGACATATGTACTCCGCCGATGTGCCCGATCCCGATCTGCTCATCCGCACCAGTGGCGAATCACGCCTCTCGGGCTTTCTTCTCTGGCAATCGGCCTACGCCGAGTTTGTCTTCGTTGATGTCTACTGGCCGGCGTTTCGCCGCGTCGACTTCCTTCGCGCTCTGCGCGATTTCACTCGTCGCAACCGACGCTTCGGCCGCTAGCTATTTCGTCACCATCTCGGGTTCGAGATGGGTCGTCTCGGCAAACGCCCGCAACGAGAAGGCATGGGCATGAGCGATCGGAAGAGTCACTATGCGGGCGACGCCGGTGTGAGGAAGCTCAAAGCGGTCCCACTCCCAGGGCGTTGGGGCCATCCCCAGCAGATGACCTAGCACCACGGCGTTAGTTCCCCCGTGGGCGACGAGAACGATGCGATATTCGTCCCCGAGGTTGTCGATAGCCCATAGTCGGGGGTCGGTCCCGGCTTCCTTGAGTCCTCTCTCGGCCAGGCTGGCTTCGAGGCCACCGACGACTCGTTGATGAAAATCGCGAAAATCCTCTCCGCCCGGCATCCCCTCCCAGAGTTCTTTAATCGGTCGGAGGTTGGCGTCGGTCCAGGCGGTGCGGATGTCATCAATCGGCATACCCTCCCAGTCGTCGGGGTTGCGAATCTCGTGGGCCCAGTCGAGGGTTTTGATATCGGTCCCGAGAGCGGCAGCCAGCGGACCCGCCGTCTCCTGAGCGCGATTCATGGGCGAAGCCCAGATCTCATCGACATAACCCCATCCCTCAACACGGGCCGCCAGTCGCTCGGCCTGTTGGCGGCCGAGATCGGAAAGGTTGGGATCATTGCGGGCGAAGGTGTCGGGCGCCCAGTCGGGGAGCCCATGACGCACGAGGATCAGTTCCACGGACAAAAGATAGAAGACGAAAGACTTCAGACCTCAGATGTCAGATATCGGACTTCCGAGGATCTCTGACGTCTGACAGCCCGCCGCCAGGCGGGCGATCTGACATCTTCCATCTCCAAGAGGAGTGGCCGCCCGGGAGGGGGCGGCCCCAA
>DATBKE010000192.1:0-4672 GCA_036556085.1 Acidimicrobiia bacterium
TGGAAGCCGACCGTCGGCACCTGTGCCGATCACCAGTCGGGGCGCCGACCACGGTAAGTCCTCCTCGGCGGACAGCGGAGTGTGGCCCGTCTCGGTCCGGAACTTCCTCGAAGGTTTCTTGTGGCGCTTGCGAACCTGGCCGTTCTCGAGGACGACGTCATGCTCGTATCGCTCACCGTTGACCACGACTGCGCCAAAGCCCGGGTATTCGACTTCCACCGGTCAAAGCTACATCAGAACCCATCGCAGAGTCACCGAACTGAGAACTTGAACGCAAACCCGGACGCAGTGAATCCTGGACACCCACCGTCCGAACCACCCGTTGTGTGGGCCGGAGACGTCCATTGCGGTGCCTGTCCGACTCGCAGTTCAAACACGAGGGAAACGATCGCGTACGTCGTCGATGTCCTCGACGGATCTTCACCGTGACCCTCGGGCACGGACCACGGCCTTCCTGGCCTCCTCGGCACCGAGGAGGATCAACGGGGTGATCAGGACCAATCCCCACTGAGCCGCATCGAGCGGGCTATGCCCCAAGACCCGCTGTATTGGTGGCAGGTAGACGAAAAGCAGGAGAACCAGAGCCTCGACCGCAACCGCTCCCACCAGGAGGCGGTCCGAAAGCGGGCCTATCGAGAACAGGGAGGCCGGGTTGGATCGGCATTCGAAGGCATTCGCCATCTGCATCAAGACGATGGCCGAGAAGACCATGGTCGACAAAACGGCCAGGTCCGAACCGAAGGCTGGCAGCGGTGATTCCGGCCATCCGAAGAACAGCCAGGCACCGATCGGAAGCAGAGCCATCGATGCCGCTGCCTCCACCGGACCGAGGAAGCCGAATGCCCGGCCAAGTATGTCCCGGTCCAGCAGCCGCGCCTCCTTCGACCGAGGCGTCCTCTCCATGACTCCCAGCTCTGGTCTCTCGGCTCCAAGGGCAAGGGCGGGCAGCAGGTCGGTTCCAATATCCAGGGCCAGGACCTGTAGCACAGAGATCATCAACGGGACCCGCCCGGCTGACAGCGCCCAAACTACGAACGGCGCCAACTCGGCCACGTTGTCGGTCAGGTGGTAGGTAAGGAACCGCCTGATGTTGTCGAAGGCAGCTCGCCCCTCTTCCACGGCTTCCACGATGTGAGCGAAGCTGTCATCGAGCAGCACCAGGTCGGCGGCTTCGCGGGCAACATCGGTGCCGGTCCTGCCCATGGCCACTCCAATATCGGCCTGACGCAGGGCCGGGGCGTCATTGACGCCATCGCCTGTCATCGCCACAACGGCTCCCCGAGCTTGGAGTGCGCGAGCAATGCGAAGTTTCTGTTCGGGAGCCAAACGGGCGATTACAGCTTCGTGGGTGGTCAGGAGTTCTCCAACGGCCTCATCGCTGTCGGGAAGTTCGGAACCGATCATGACGGTGTGGGCGGCAAGACCGGCCTGCTTCGCCACAACCATCGCGGTGGCAGGGTGGTCCCCGGTCAGCATGATCACCTTGATCCCGGCACGTCGGCAGCGGGCAATCGCTTCTGGGACTTCGGGGCGCATCGGGTCGGCCATCCCGACCAGACCAAGGAATTCCATCTCGATCTCGGCCTCGGCGGCGGTTTTGGGAAGGCCCTCCGACTCACGGCGGGCGAACGCCAAGACTCGCAGCCCTTTGACTGCCAGAGAGTCTGTGGCCGAAACGATATCGAGCTTCTCGGCATCGCCCAGCCTCCGAGTGGCACCATTGATACGAACGCTCAGACAGAGCGGAAGAATTGACTCCGGGGAACCCTTGGTCAGCACCTCATGCAGTCCTGTGGGCAATAGATGAACGGTGCTCATCCGCTGACGCTGGGACTCAAAAGGAAACTCTCGGATCCTGGGGAAGAGTCTCTCTTGTGTGTCGCGATCGAGTCCACCTTTGATGGCGGCCACCAACAGAGCACCTTCGGTCGGATCCCCCAGGCACTGCCATCTGCCACCGCGCTCCTCGACCCGAGCATCGCCGCATAGAGCTGCAACCCGCAGGAGATGTTGCACCTCCGAGCCGTCATCGCCGGTGAGGGGTCGACCATCTGAGTTCACGATGACCCCAGCGGGGTCGTAGCCGGCGCCTGTGATTGTGTACCGGCGACCAGAGAGCACCAGGTCACTAACAGTCATCTGGTTGGTCGTGATGGTGCCGGTCTTGTCAGTGCAGATGATGTTGGTCGAACCCAGAGTCTCAACTGACTCCAGCCGACGCACCAGCGCACCCCGATGGGCCATTCTGCTTGCGCTCATGGCCAAGGACAGGGAGAGGGTGGGGAGGAGCCCTTCGGGAACCAGCGCCACCATGACACCAACCGCGAACAAGAATCCGTCATGTGTTGCCATACCCAAGCTGGTCGAGACCCCAAAGAAGACCGCTCCAAGACCAACCGCCAGCACAGCGATGGTGCGCACCGCTCGGTTCATCTGCACCCGAAGAGGGGTTGGTCGGCGGACAACCTCGGCGGTCAACTGAGAGATGGCCCCAAGCCGGGTTGCTCTACCGGTGGCCGCCACTACCACCAGGCCGGAGCCGGAGGTGACGAAAGTGCCCGCGAATACAAGATTGGGAGCGTCCAGCAGATCGGCCGGCCCTTCCGTTACTGGTTCCGACACCCGGCCCACGGGCATCGACTCACCAGTAAGAGCCGACATGTCGACCTTGAGTTCAGACGACCGGACAACGCGGGCATCGGCCGAGATCCGCTCTCCTTCGCTCAGCAGGACGATGTCACCCGGGACCAATTCGGAGGCGGGGATATTCAACTTCCGACCTTCACGCCGAACGACCGCTCGTTCTGGCAAGAGGGCCGCAAGAGCCCGGACTGTCCGTTCGGTCCGATACTCCTGAACGAAGCTGAAGATTCCGTTGACCAGTATCACCACGACTATGGCAATGCCGAGCTCGGGCAGACCGCCGACGAAGGCCAGTCCGGCGGCAATCCACAGCATCAATGCGAAGAAGTGGACGAGCTGCTCGACCAGTCGCCGCCCCAGACTCGGCCCGCGGGGCTGCCCAAACCGATTGGGGCCGAACTGCTGGAGTCGGTCAGCGGCCTCGCCGATCGTGAGGCCCCGGCGGGCTGTCACGAGCTGGGCGAGAGCCTCGTCGGACGAAGCCAATGCCACAGATAGCAGGGGAGGCTGCCAGCGGTCACTCGATGGTGTCATGGTCGAAATCCAGCTTCGCAGTCTTCACTGCCCGAATCTCACTTCCACCGGCGGGCGGGCAGACGCAGTGGGCGTCACCAATCCGAGGAGAGAATCACCTCAACCTGGGCCATCACAACGGCGTGCTCGAGTTACGCAGCGATCATCGCGGTGCCTGCCTTGTTCAAGCGTTACCACGACAAGAGTGTTCCCTATGCGGGCTCGGGCCAGATGTCCGGGGTGGTGTCGTGCGGCTTGCTGATCACCGGTCTCTACCTCGTCTTCCGACGAAACGTCTGGCTATGACTATGGCAGCGCCTCCATGGTGGGAAGGTGGGGCAAGAGTCCGGTGTGAAGAACCTTGACGGCGAGGTCAGTCGGGCGGAGGAGAAAGCTCATGTTGTAGAGGAGGACTCCTAGGCCCGGAATTGCGCTCACTGCATAGCGCAGCCGATCATCGCATTCGTGGGCGACGATGAGGCCCTCAACGGGCTGCCCGTCCTGCGCCATCTCGCTTCCAACCCAGCCCATGTAGCGGGTGATCTGCCCAACCACCTTGTCGGAAGGGACGCCCCGCTTCAGTTCGACAACGACGAACCCGCTCGTATTGTCGTCGATGCACAGGAAGTCGAGACGCCCCACCGGGGTTGTGAACTGGTGACCGGACTCTCCCGCTGGTCCTTCCCAAATGCTGAGTCGTCGTCCCCAATCCATCAGATGCCAGTTGGTTATGAGAAACTCTTCGAGGTGAACCTCCAGGTAGAACTCCATCCTCTCCTCGTCGGCGGGTTCGGCGAGGGAGGGTTCGTCGGATCGGTCCTCCAGGTCGGCCACGTCTCCAAGATGAAGGTCTGGGTCGAACCGAGTGAGGAGACCGCGATCGATCTGGAAGAACAGGGGAGGCTTCATAGCGAGCCATCGATAGTGGCGTCGACTGGGATCGTTGCCGGTCAGGCCGACCACGTGAGCCATGACGGTGGTGTCTTTGACCGCTGGATAATGCTCGTTGAACCACACAACGACGTCTCTTGGTGCGAAACGGTCGGGCATCGCCTCGGCGGCATCGACCATGAGTTGCGAGACAGGCCGGTCATAGAGCACCAGGATCCTCCCTTCGAGCGAGTCCTGAGTCGAAGTCAGCTTGGTCGTTCCTGAACCTACTCACAACCGAAGTGGAGCCGCCTGTGACGGTGATGAACGCTGATCCTGGTGTCCCAGCGCCGACCCCCGACCCGTTGCCCGAGCCGGGCTCGGTCTACGGTGGGGATGGCTCATCGGCGTCGTCGTCGTGGGTCGTTGCACGCCCGGCGGGTTTCGACCCCCACCTTCTAATCCGGAGTCGCCGGCCAAGAACCTACGACGCCTGGCACCGCTCCTGGCAAGCCACACTGGCATCGAACTGGGTCACGGTGCGTACTCGGGACTCACTCGTCATCCTCCTGCCACTGGCTCCTGGTAGTTCGAGGGTCTCCCACCGGCCATCGAGCCGCTGCCTTGGCCGCGGGGATTGGCAAGC
>DATBKE010000193.1:0-17758 GCA_036556085.1 Acidimicrobiia bacterium
GTGGCCGACGCCTCGGTGGCGCCATCCTCGTATAGGCGAAGGCGCACCTGGGTGGACCCGACCGGGAGCCCAACCCGGACCGAGTAGGTCTTCTCGCTCCCGGCCGGGATCTCAACCGGTACCAACTGCGTAGCGCTGGCCACCCGTGCCTCGAGCTCGCCAGCGAAGAGAACGTCGGCCGCGATGGTGACGTCAACTGTGATCGGACGCTCTGGATCCACATAACCGGCCAAGCCGGCGCGGGCCTCGAGCCGGACGGGGGCAGTCTCCTGGGCGACGGCAGGGAGGGCCATAGCGACCAGTACGCAGAGCAGGAGAAGCCGGCGGGCCACCTTGGTCAGACGCCGGCCAGTCGGAGAGGGTTCCCCGAGAGCCACGGGGAGTCTTACTTCTTCGACTGTTGGTAGTAAGGATCGGCCCCGGAAGCGTGATCGGTCACGTCCACCACCTCGGTGAGCTCGGGGATCGATTCTTTGAGGATGCGCTCGATGCCCTGTTTGAGGGTGACCTGAGCCATTCCGCACCCTTGGCAACCGCCCCCCAGTTTCAGATAGGCGATGGTTCCATCGACGGAGACCAGCTCCGCCCGGCCCCCATGAGCAGCAATTGCCGGGTTGACGGCTTCCAGAAGCACTTGGCTGACCTGCTCGGCGAGAGGCCCTTCCAGGGTGCCCTGAGGTGCGGCCATCGACGGACTGGAAACGGGTCGGTTGGGATTGTCCATCGCCAGCCCGTCTTCCCCCATTGTCAGGGAGGCGCCTCGCAAAGGCTCCACGCTCTGATGAGGAATCATCACCTGGAGGTCGCCGTGACGCTCCATATGGTGTTCCGCCTCGGCATCTTCGGTGGGGATGAACGCCAATTCGTAGGCGTACTGGCCCTGGCGGGTACCGGTCACTTCAATGAAAAGACCGATCTCGCCGTCCCCCGGCTCCTGGTCCCTGAGCTCGCGGATCATCGCCAGCGCTTCCTCGGAAATGGCCAGGACGTTTTCCACTGATCCAAGTTTATCTCCCCACCTCTCAAACTTTCCGCTCGAATTTCTTAGCCTTCGCCCATGCCGCGGGTCTTGCTGATCATCCCCACGACCTCATATCGCGCCACTGACTTCCTTGCCGCCGCTGAGTCTCTGGGCGTCGAGGTGGCAGTGGCCGCCGAAGAGCCGCTGCCCTTGGTCGAGCCCGAGCGGTTCGTCGCCATCGACTGCGAGCACCCCGAAGAGGCGGCGCAGGCCATCGTCGAACTCGCAACTGCAACTCCAATCGATGCGATCGTCCCCGTAGACGACGCCGGGGTGGTTATAGCTGCCCTCGCTGCCCAAAAGCTCGGCCTCCCCCACAACTCTCCCGAGTCTGCGTCCGCAACTCGTGACAAGGCTCTTATGCGACAGCTCCTGGCGGCCGCCGAAGTCGATCAACCCGCGTTCGCAGTTGTCGATGGGGACCCGGATGCGGCCGCCGAGCGGATCGGGTTTCCTCTCGTAATTAAGCCTCGTTCTCTCTCCGCCAGTCGAGGCGTGATCAAGGTGGACGCTCCTTCCGATCTGACGCCGACCATCGCCCGGGTGCGCGAGATCGCCAACGACCGCACGGTGCTGATCGAAGAGTTCATTGGCGGGCCGGAAGTGGCGGTCGAGGGAATGGTATGGGCTGGCGAACTTGAGGTCCTGGCGATCTTCGACAAGCCCGACCCGCTCGACGGTCCCTTCTTCGAAGAAACCATCTTCGTTGCCCCTTCGCGCCTCGAGAGCCGGATCCAGCAAGAGGTCGTCCGGGTAACGCAATCTGCCATTTCCGCCCTAGGCCTGACCGAGGGCCCGATCCATGCCGAGCTTCGCATCGCCGGCGGGAACCGGCCTCGTCTCATCGAGGTGGCTGCCAGATCGATCGGTGGAATATGCGGTCGTTCTCTCAATTTCGGTTTGCTCGACACTCCGCTCGAAGCGCTGATCCTCCGGCATGCTCTCGGGCGCCGGACCTCGCTCCCGGGCAAGACCGGCGCCTCGGGAGTAATGATGATTCCCACGCCCGCAAACGGAATACTTAAAGGGGTTAAGGGGATCGACTCGGCCCGGCGGGTTGCCGGCGTGCGCTCGATCGAGATCACTACCCCGATAGGAGCGACGTTGCGCCCGGTGCCGGAGTCGGATCGCTATCTCGGTTTCATCTTCGCGTTCGGACCGGACCCTGCGTCAGTGGAAGCATCTCTCCGCCAAGCTCACGCCCGATTAGCGATCGACATCTCCTGAGCGGTGCGCGCCTAGGAATCCTCGAGCACCGAGGAGAGAGCCCGTCTTCCGATCTGCGTCAGACGTTCGCCCCCGCCCAGCCATGCCACGCCAAGAGCGATCGCCCAACCCCGACCCCGTTCCCAGGTGTCGGCATCGACCCCAACCGCCTCCCTGAATTCTGAGCGGGCCGGTTCGGGGAACAGCATCCAGCCGACGGCCAGGTCGGTGGCAGGATCGCCGGCGCACACATCACCGAAATCAAGCACTGCCGAGAGCCGATCCCCCTCCATGACGAGATTGAACGGATGAAGATCCCCATGCACCCAAAGGGCGGGGCCTCGCCACTCCGGGGTTTGAACGGCATCGTCCCAAGAACGAAGGAGACCCCCACGGTCCCATGACTCGTCGAGGTCGTCGATTCTGAGGCGGGTCTTCCCGTCGCGAACAGCCAAAGGAGTACCTCGGTAAGGATTGTGGGGAGCACCTGGGGGTGCCGGAAAGTGAAGGCTCTTCACGAAAGTGCCGAGCTGGCGGGCGACGGTTTCCAAGTTTTCGAGGACAGCGGCGTCGGCAGTCGTGCCGGGGAACCAGGGGGTGATGGACCAGGGCCAGGGAAATCCACACCCCGCTACCCCCCTTCGAATCGGCACCGGGATCGGCAAAGGCAATCGAGGGGCGATCTCGGAGAGCCACCGTTGTTCGTGAAGGACCAGGGGAACAGAGAGGGAGCGTCGCGGTAGACGAACCGACAACTCTTTGCCGAGACGGAAGATGGCGTTGTCCCAACCGCTTCCCACCGACTGCAGTGACAGCCCGGCCAGATCAGGGTGCTGGGTGGCGAGCAGCGCACTCACTAGAGCCTCATCGATCTCAAACTCGGCAGGCGGCTCCTCCATGCAGAGAACCTAGACCTTCCTACGATCGGTCCATGTCGGTGCCGCGTGCTTCGATCTTGTTGCTCGTCGCCCTGGCCTGTACGGCACCTTCCCCGCTTCCCCCCTTACTGGTAGTGGATACGGGTGTCACCGCCGTCGACGAAGACGGCGCCAGTTTGGTGCTGCTCGACCCCGAGACCGGAGCCGTTCCGAGTCAGCCAACTTGGGCTCCCGACGGAACTTTCGCGGTCTGGACCGAGATCGCCGCCGATGGGTCAGGAGCATCGATCGCGATGGGGAACGAGGAGAGTCAACGACGGATCGATGGCGGAACCGTGCCCTTCTTCTACGGATTCAGCCCCACTGGAGAATCGCTCGCCTACTTAGGGAACGATCCGGAAGGGGGAGGCGTGGCGCTCGGTCTTCTCGACATTGCAGCCGGCACCGCCCGCCTCCTCGATGCCGGGCAGCCCTATTACCTCGACTGGTCCCCGGATGGATCTCGCTTGGCGGTTCATGCCAATCAATCGGATCTCTATCTCCTCGACGGCGACGGAATTCGCACCGACCTGGACGTGGAGCCGGGCCTATTCCAGGCCCCTGCATTTCTCACCGACAATCGACTTCTGATTGTCGACGACGAGTCATTGGCAATTCTTGACCTTGACTCATTGGAGGTCCGCGCTATCGCCACCGTGACGAGATTCAGCGCCTTCGCCCCCTCACCCGACGGCGCTCGGGTTGCGTTCATCGACAACGACCAGGCCGCGCCGGGAGCCCTGAGCTTGGTTTCGATCGAGAGCGGCGAAACCCAACGCATCGAAGAGGATCCGGTTGTGCTTTTCGACTGGTCTCCGGATGGGTCACAGCTCCTGTACCTCACCCTCACCCAGGAGGGCCTGGTGCCCTTCGTCTGGAGCGAGGCCGGGGTTACGAGCGACGAGCCCTTCCTCCCCACCCGCACGTTCTTCCAGTCCTACCTGCCGTTTTGGGACCAATACAACCGCTTCTTGACGATGTGGCGGGCTGACGGTTCCGGCTTCATCCTCCCCCGTACCAAAGGAGAAACTACAGAGATTGCCTTCTACCCCATCGATGGGACTGACGCGCGGGTCCTGGCTCAAGGGGAGATGGCGGTCCCCGCTCCTTAGTACATTCGAGAGGTGACCAAGACCTTCGATGCTCGCCAGCTCTGGTCCTTGCCCCGGGTCGGGGCTCCGGCCGTAGCCGGCCCGAACCGCCTGGTGGTGCCAGTCACCACATACGACGTCGACGAAAATCAGGGCACCACCCGCCTCTGGCTGGTCGACGGAGAGGGAGAGTCCGAGCCCCTGACGCCCGAGGAGCTCAACGCCTCCAAACCCACCGTGTCTCCCGACTTCCGACGGGTGGCGTTCGTGGCCGCCAAGAGAGGGGAAAGCGACAAACAGCTCTACGTGGTTGACCTCAGCGGCGGCGAGCCGGAAGCCGTGACCGATCTGCCGCTCGGTTGCCTGGGTGGCAGATGGCTACCGGCAGGTTCGGGGTTGGTCGTCCTCGCGTATGTGCTCCGTGATCATCTGAGCACCGACGCCACCGCCGCCGAATTGGAGCGGAGAAAGAAGGCCAAATTCACGGTCCATGCGACTGAATTCGCTACCTACCGCTACTGGGACTTGTGGCTGACCACCGGCGAAGTCCCCCATCTCTTTCGCCTCGACCTCGAGGATCGCCGGATTTCCGATCTCACCCCCAACGCAGTCCGTTGGTGGCAATGGCCCAACACCGATGATCCCTGGGACAACTTCGACATCTCCCCCGACGGACGTTTCGTCGCCTTCTCGGCCGACGCCTCCAATCCGCCGCATCGCCAGTTGCGACACTCAATCTTCGAGGTTGACCTCACCAACAGTGAGGTACGTGAACTGACCCCGACCGCACCGTCTCACGCTTCACGGCCCCGCTATTCCCCGGACGGGCGAGAGATCCTGTTCGGTCAGCAAATCCAACCCGGCTTCTATGGCGATCGGGTGAGGCTGGCGATCTCCGACCGGGCAACTGGCTTGCACCGCATCCTGACCGAAGAATTCGATCGCTCCTGCGAGGCGTGGACCTTCGACGGGCAGCACGAAATCATTTTCCTGGCAGAAGATCGGGCCCGGACCGCCCTCTATCGCCTTTCCCCGGGCCAGGACTCTCCAATCGAGCTGACACGTGGCGGCACCCTCGCCTCCCCGGTCGTCGATGGGAACGGCACCGTGTTCATGATGAGGCATGGCTTCACCCAACCGCCCGAGGTGGTCCGTCTCGATTCGGAGGGGGCCTTGGTCCCCGTCACACACTTCACCGACCCATATCTCGCCGACGTCGCCTGGGCCGAAATCGAGGATCACACCATCCCCGCGGCGGATGGCGAACCGGTGCAGTTCTATCTCGTCAATCCCCCCGGGGGGACGACCAGAAAGCCACTGGTCCATCTCATCCACGGCGGTCCGCACGCCTGCTTTGGCGACTCCTGGCAATGGCGCTGGCACGCACAGATCTTCGCCGGATTCGGCTATCGGCTGGCGCTGGTGAACTTCCATGGCTCCACATCTTTTGGCGAGGCGTTCACATCCTCGATCAGAGGTGCCTGGGGTGATATGCCTCACCGCGACATCGAAGCGGTGACAGACCATTTGATCGGTCGGGGAATGGTCGACGAGACCCGGATGGCGATTGCCGGGGGCTCATACGGCGGCTACTTGACCGCCTTCCTCACCAGCCAGACCAACCGCTATGCCGCCGCCATCGTCCATGCCGGAGTGACCAATTTCGGCGGTACTTATGCCTCCGATGTCACCGCCGGTCGCCCCCAGGCATACGGTGCCGAGATCTTCGAGGATCGAGCCCAGGTGGATCGGTATAGCCCTTCCTCCCACGCCGCCGGCTACCAGACCCCGACCCTGGTCATCCATGGCGAGAAGGACTACCGGGTTCCCCACACCCAGGGCCTCGAGCTCTATGGGGTTCTCAAAGCCAAAGGCGTCCCCGCCCGGTTGGTCTTCTACCCAGGGGAGAACCACTGGATCCTCAGCCCGCAGGCCTCGCTCCACTGGTACGAAGAGGTGGCGACCTGGCTTAACCTCTACTTGAGCGTTAATCCTTAGCCGCGCCATCGCGAGTAAGACGATTTTGTCATTCACCGCCATCGTTCTCACCGGTGGCGATCCGGTCCCGGCCTCGCTGCGGCACCAACTGCCACCGGCGGATCTGGTAATCGCAGCCGACTCTGGCTACCACCTCGCTCCCACCCTCGGCATCGATGTCGATCTGGTGATCGGAGATTTCGATTCGATCGATCCCGGAGCCGACCTCTCGCGCGCGGAGGTCGTGCGTCATCCCCCCGACAAGGATCACTCGGATCTGGAACTGGCCTTCGCCGCCGCCACGGGGCGCAACGCCACCGACGTGGTTGTGGTGGGCGGTGGTGGTGGGAGGCTCGATCACCTGCTCGCCAATGCCGCCGTCATCGCCTCCCATGACCGCGCCAAGGTCACCTGGCTCACCGGACAGGAACGTATTCACGTAGTCAAAGGGACGGAGACCATCACCGGATCGGCTGGGGATCTCGTGACCCTGCTCGCCCTCGGGGGCGACGCCGGCGGCGTCACCACCCGCGGTCTCCGATATCCCCTCGATCGCGAAACCCTCCCCTTTGGTTCGGCCCGGGGGCTGTCGAATGTGATGCTCACCTCGGAG
The DNA here is from genome assembly GCA_036556085.1 of Acidimicrobiia bacterium. Taxonomy (GTDB): domain Bacteria; phylum Actinomycetota; class Acidimicrobiia; order Spongiisociales; family ZC4RG35; genus JACCTH01. Next base: position 6,826 of record DATBKE010000193.1, read on the forward strand.
GCGACGGTCTCGGTCGCTTCAGGCGTAATGATCGCCATCCATCTCCAGAGCCCGGACGACGTTCTCTAGGCTCAAGGCGTGGAGTTCCAATTCGATTTCAGCTCGATCGTGAACATGGTCGTGGCGGCTGCACTCTCGGCAGTGATCGGCCTCGAGCGGGAATTACGGCACCAAGACGCCGGCCTTCGGACCCACATGCTTGTCGGCCTGGGAGCTGCGCTCTTCGCATCCGTCGGCATCGCCCTCGGCACCGATCCCACCCGCATCGCCGCCCAGGTTGTCTCGGGAATCGGTTTCCTCGGCGCCGGAGCCATCTTCCGATCGGGAGAGACGATTCGGGGCCTGACCACGGCTGCCGGGCTGTGGGTCGTCGCTTCCATCGGTGTGGCCGCCGGATCGGGGCTGATCCAGATGGCGGTCATCGCCGCCCTCGTCGGATTGGCCATCCTCCATGGTTTGGCGCCGGTAGTGGATCGGATCAGCGACCGCCAGGCGCGAGCCGCGGGCGAGTCTCAAGAGCTCCCGTAAACCTCAGGATTGGCACAGGCCGGCAACCGCTCGCCAGCCAGCCCGGCTGCGAGATTGTCCACCGCCATTTGCGCCATTGCCCTTCGGGTTGCGTAGCTGGCCGAGCCGAGATGAGGGATGATCAGGCAGTTGTCCATCAGGACCAACCTATGGTCGGAAGGTATGGGCTCGGGATCGGTGACATCGAGCGCCGCCCGGGCAATCTCTCCGGTGGCCAGGGCATCGGCCAGGGCGTCGGGATCTACGAGGGCCCCGCGGGCAATGTTGACCAGCGTGGCGGTCGGCTTCATCAACTCCAGCTCGGGGGAGCCGATGAGCCGTCGGGTTTCCGCCTTGAGCGGGGCCGACAAGATCACGTGATCGGCCGACCGCAGAAGGTCGGGAAGGGGAAGGTATGACACACCGAGCGTCTCCTCGGCGCTGAGCTTTCGAGTCGGTCCGGTATAGAGCAAGCGGCAATCAAATCCCCGCAGACGGCGGGCGATAGCCGAGCCGATCCGACCCAGCCCGACGATCCCGACCGTCGAGTGGTGGAGGTCGCTGCCCAGAAGCAGGTCGCTGCTCCATCGCTCCCATTTGCCTTCTCGCACCAGCCGCTCGCCTTCGGGCAAACGGCGCACCGACGCCAGGAGAAGGGCGATGGCGGTGTCAGCGGTGGTGTCGGTGAGGACCCCGGGGGTATGGCCCACCGGGATCCCGAGCTCGGTACACGCCGCCAGGTCGATGTTGTCGAGGCCCACGGCGAGCTGGGAGATCACGCGCAGATTCCGAGCGCCAACAAGAAGCGGGCGATCGATACGGTCTGGAATCGAACAGAGCAGGCCTTCGATCTCTCCGATGAGCGCCGCCAGCTCTTCGGGGTCCATCGGCTCCGGTCCTGGCTCTAGCCGGCGATTGCCAGCAGGAAGCTGGGCTTCGACCTCATCCGGCAACGGGCCGGTGACCACGTATCGAAGCACCCCGAAAGGGTAGGTTGGGGAGGTGAGGGTGAGCTTCCTGGCGCTGCTCGTGCTGGTCGCCTGCTCGGGCGCCGACCAATCGGGCTATGCCTTGGTCGAGCCCACAGTGACGCCAAGACCTTTCGTTGCACCTTCGGTTACCACCGTTCGAGCGGCGACCACGACAACTGTGCCCGCCCCGGCTTACGAGACGGCTGTCGCCCACACGAGCGATCCCGTCAGCATCTACGTGTCTCCCACCGTCGCCATCGAAACCCGCATCATCCCCGCCGAAACCATCCTCGGCACCCCCACGGTGATGCCGGTTCTGGAGGGTCCGGTCGATGGTTGGGTGAAACTGTCGCTTCCCGGTCGTCCCAACGAAGCCAGCGGCTGGGCTCGGGCCGACCTATTCCGGATTGAGCGCGTCGATCAGCAGATCAAGGTCGATCTCACCACCATGACGTTGACGTTTTTCGAGAAGGGCGCGGCGGTGATCACCACCCCCGTGGCGATCGGTTCGCCCACCAACCCCACCCCGCCGGGCGATTTCTTCGTCACGGACATCGTCGTCCTCACCGATCCCTCCGGCCCCTGGGGACCATACGCACTGGGTCTCTCTGCTCGCTCGGACACCATCACGGAGTTCAATGGCGGTGACGGGATCATCGGGATTCACGGCACCAATCGGCCCGATCGGATCGGCGAGCCGGTCTCGCTTGGTTGCGTGCGGGTTCCCAACGACATCATCGCCCAGATTGCCGAACGAGTTCAGCTGGGCGTGCCGGTCAGCATCGGCTGATCAGCGCGGAATCTCTCTCCAGGGTAGGTCCTTGTCCACCCGGGGCTCGCCCGGCAAGCCCAGGACGCGTTCACCGAGAATGTTTTTCATGATCTCGGAGGTTCCGCCCTCGATCGAATTGGCTCGGGCCCTGAGAAAGCCGCGCTGGCGAGAAGTCCGGCCGATACCGGCCGCCTCGGGACGGACGAACGGATAGCCCCCGGGAAGGAGCATTCCTTCGGCTCCCATCAGATCGACGGTGAAGTTGGTGATCTTTTTGTTCAGCTCGGCCCAGTGGAGCTTCGACGTCGAGCCCTCAGGGCCCGGCGTCCCCCTCTGCAGAAGCTCGCTGGCCCGGCTACCGGTCAGACGAGCAACCTCGGCCTCCACCCAGAGCTTCATCAGCTCATCCCGCAGGTAGTCGTCATCAAGCTGGCGCTCGTGCCACACCTCGACCGCTTCAGCGATCGCTCCCCCACCCCGCGGCAGGGCCGTGAGCCCGATCGCGACTCGCTCGTTCATCAGCGTGGTCAGCGCGACCCGCCATCCATCGCCAACATCGCCGAGCCGGTAGGCATCGGGCACGCGGGCGTCGGTGAAGTAGATCTCGTTGAACTCGGCTTCCCCGGTGATCTGACGGAGCGGGCGAACCTCGACTCCCGGCTGATCCATATCGACGATGAAGTAGGTGATTCCGCGGTGCTTGGGTACGTCGGGATCGGTGCGCGCCACCAGCATCACCCAACGGGAGGTGTGCGCCAGCGTGGTCCAGACCTTTTGGCCGTTGACCACCCACTCTTCGCCATCGCGCACCGCCCGTGTGGCGAGTCCAGCCACATCGGAGCCGGCACCGGGCTCCGAAAAGCCCTGGCACCAGATTTCTTCGGCCGTGAAGAGAGGTCGTAGCCATCTCCGACGCTGCTCCTCGGTGCCATGGGTTGCCACCGTCGGAGCTCCCATCCCGTAGCCGATGACGTTGCGGGAGATGTTGTCCCGGCTCGCTCCCGCCTCCCCCAATCGAGAGTTGATCCGACGCTGGAACGATGGTGCCAGGCCGAGCCCGCCATCGCCTTCCGGGAAGTGAACCCAGGCGAGCCCGGCGTCGAACTGCTCACCCCAAAACTCGACATCGGGTGTGCTGTCGGGGGGAAAATCGGAGAGGAGGCGGTCGACTGCCTCGTCGACTTGGGTTTGGGCGGAAATCGCGGTCACGATGGTCAGACTAAATCGATCTAGCCGTCGGACAGATGGCGGCCGATGATCATGATTTCCTCATTAGCCGAAAGCGGGATCTCGTAGCTGGAGATATCGCGGATCTCATCGAGATGAGAAGCCACATCCTCCACCGAGGGAACCACCTTGGGGCCGGCGAACCAGCCGGAGTTGGTGCCGATGAAAATGCGTCCGTAGCGGCCACCTCCGGCGGTGAAGATCTCGTGGGTGAACTCATTCGCCTCCGAACAGAGATACACCACCATCGGCATCACCTGTTCGGGGGCGACCAATTCCGTCATCGGACCCAGCAACTGCTCGGTCATCCGCGTCCGAGCCACAGGTGCGATCACGTTTGACAGAATTCCGTACTTAGCCCCCTCAATGGCGATGACGTTCGAGAGACCCACCAGGCCCGCCTTGGCCGCGCCGTAGTTGCTTTGACCGAAGTTACCGAAGATGCCGGCGTTCGAAGAGGTGAAGACGAAGCGACCGTATTGCGCCTCCTTCATCGCCCGGAAGGCGGGCAGCGAGACGTGAAAAGCTCCCAGCAAGTGGGTGTCGATCACTCCGCCGAGTTCCTCCAGACCCAGATTGGCGAAGCTCCGATCTCGAAGGATGCCGGCGTTGTTGATCACGATGTCCACCGACCCGAACTTCTCGAGAGCGGCCGCGATAATCGCCTCGCCGCCTTCTGGCGTGCTGACGCTGTCATAGCTCGCCACCGCCTCGCCCCCGTCGGCGACGATCCCGGCCACAACCGCATCGGCCGCCTTGGTCCCTTGCCCGGTCCCGTCCACCGAGCCACCGAGATCATTGACTACGACCTTTGCTCCCCGTCGAGCAAGCTCGCGGGCATAGCTTTGGCCGAGGCCGCCGCCGGCTCCGGTGACGACGGCCACCCGGCCATCGAAGGTGATCTCGCTCACGTTTCTCTGTTCCCACTTCTCACTGCAGCGACCTGGCCAAGAACGTAGCCATCTGGTCACGACGCACCGCATCAAAGGGGCAGTAGCGAGCGGGACTGGTGCTGCACCCGGTTGTCACTCCTGCCGCCCTGATCGCCTCGACGGCTGGTGCATACCACTGGTCTGCCGAGACATCCGAGAAGAACGCGCTTCCTCCGCCCACGGGCAAGGCGAATGCGCGGACAAGGAATACCGCCATCTCGGCCCGGCTCACCGCCAGGTTGGGTCCGTAGGTGCCATCGCCCAGGCCAGTCGTTATCCCGAGCGCTGCCAGGGCTTCGACGTAGGGGGTGTACCAAGCACCGGCGGCGACGTCGCCGAAGGTGCCGGAGAACCCGGATGCCGGAGGCTGACCAATCGCGCTCAAGAGAAAGGCCGCCATCTCGGCTCGGGTAACGCCATTGGCCGGGCAGAAGCGGTCGACGGTGGGGGGATTGCAGCCTCGCGTAATCCCCCGCTCGGCGATGAACTCGATGTTGGGCTCGTGAGGATTGCCGTCATCGTCGATAAAGCGCTCGGCCACGCTGGCGCCGGTCACGGTCAGCACGAAGCCGTCCCCGGTGCGGGAGGTGACAGTGACCGTGACATTGCGAATCGAGAACGTCGAGCCGACCCCGTGAACATGTGCCGTCCCCGCCGGATCGTTGATCGCCGGAACTTGCATCGTCCGTCGGTCGGCGCCGACGCATTGTCCCCCGATCTGGAACCCGCAGCCGGCCGGGCTTTGATCGATCCGGTAGACCTCCACGCCTTCGGCGGGAAGGCCGGCATCGGCACCGGTGCGCAGGCGAACTCCGATCGATTCGAAAACACCGCGAACTTCGGTCGGCAACACGATGAGCTGCAAACCGGCATTGGCACGGAGGATGTAGGAAAACGAACCTCCGCGGTGGAAGATGAGCTCGGTGGGATCGAGCCAACCGCTGGCGTAGCGATTGGCCCCGATAGTCCCGATGTCGAGCGATTCGCGGTCGCCGCCGCTCATCACATCCATGGGGTTGTCGTACTCGTAGACGATGTTGCCATCGAAATCGACCAAGCCCCCAAATGAATGCGGCCAGAAGAGCGCATGCCCGATCTCATGGGCGACGGTGCGAAGGGCAGGAGCGACGCCTCCCACCGTGGCCGCGGTCGAACCCCCTACGACAGCCAGGCGTGCATTCTGCGGATACGTGCCGGCGCAGAGACTCCCGGGAAAGCATGGCACGCCACCGGTGGCATAACCCCCCGTGTAATCGGCATCGACCACGATGATTGCCCCTTCCGAGCCTCCGGCGGTTCCGTTGCGAACCAATGACTCACATTCGCTCTGGAAACGAAAGGGCTGATCGGGCCAGTTCGAGGGTTGTGAAGCCACTACCCGTCCGGCAGCCACAAATCGGGGGGAGTAGGCGCCGCCCGAGATAGCCTCGAAGTAAGGCCGAACCGTGGAATCGAAGAGCGCCACCGCCGCCGACGCCGTCACCGACACCGTCCCGTCGGGCACGTCACAGACCCATACCTCCCAGTTGTCGATCCCGCTCGAGTAGATACGGGTCTCGTCTCGATAGGCGATGAGGTCGATGGGATCCGACTGGTAGGGATCGCTGGTCTGGGCGCGGGCGGGCAATGCGAGGGCAAAACAAGCAAGCAGACCCGCGGTTATTCGAATATTCCGAGTCGATGCTGTCCGCACCGGCCCCCCTTTTAGGAGTACATCTCCTCGATGTCGCTCCGGTACTTGTCGAGTACGACGTTGCGCTTGAGCTTGAGCGAGGGCGTGATCTCGCCGGTGTCGGGCGACCAGATGTCACCCACGACGGTGAACTTCTTCACCTGCTCCACCCGGGCCACCTCCTGGTTGGCCGAATCCATCGCCGCCTGCATCTCCGACTGCACTTCCGGCAATCGGCTGAATGAGTCCAGGTCGGTAAAAGTGATGTTCTTTTTCGCTGCCCAGAGCGGGGCCTCTTCGGGATCGAGAGCAATGATCATCGAGAGATAGGGCTTGCCGTCGCCAACCATGCAGGCCTGTGATACCAGCGCGTGGTTCTTGATTGCAGTCTCCAGCTTGGCGGGGGCGATGTTCTTGCCGGCAGCGTTGATGATGATGTCTTTCTTCCTCCCCACGATGTGGAGATAGCCGTCGTCATCAAACCGCCCCAGATCTCCGGAATGAAGAAACCCATCGGAGTCGAAGGTTTCCGCCGTCTCTTCCGGCATCTTGTAGTAGCCGCCGGTGACGACCCCTCCCCGCATCAAGATCTCGCCATCGTCGGCGAGGACGACCTCGACGCCAGGTATCGGGCGTCCCACGCTGCCAATCCTCTCCTGGCCGGCGACATTGCTCGTGGCCGGACCGGTGGATTCGCTCATGCCATAGAGCTCGAACAACGGAACGCCGATGCCGCGGAAGAAGTAGATGAGATCGGGCGAGATCGGAGCGGCGGCGGTAATAGCTACTTCGAGGGCGTCCATACCAAGCCCGTGTCGCACCTTCGAGTAGATCAACCGCTCGAACAGCACATGCTTTAGCCGGTCGAGGAATCCGATCGACTTGCCACTTTGAACCCGGCGCACCATCTCGGCGCCATGGGCGGCGGCACTGCGAATCAATTTCTCGCGCTTGGGATCCTCGGCAAAGCGGGCTTGAAGGCGATTGTGGAATTTCTCCCAGACCCGGGGCACGGCGACGAAGATCGTGGGTCGGGCCTTTTGGACGTACTCGAGAACCATGCCGATGTCGGGGCAGTACCACACCTCGCCGGCCAGATAGACCCCGAGGTAATGAGTCGACATCCGTTCGGCGATGTGGGCGAGCGGAAGATAGGAGACCATCCGCGGGTTCTCGCCGGGATCGACCGCCCGACGGAGGCATTCCGCGGTCCAGACGACGTTGCGATGGCTGATCATCACCCCTTTGGGAACACCGGTGGTGCCCGAGGTGTAGATCAGGGTGGCGAGGCCATCGGGGCGAGCCGCCCCCGCCGAGCGCATCACCAGCTCAGGGTCGGTCGCCAGTGCGTTCCGGCCCCGCTCCAATAGGTCCTCCCACGAGAGCACCCACTCCGAGGTGTCGTAGTTGTCTGCTCCTTCCAGCAAAACCACGTACTGGAGGGCGGGGAGATCGGCGCGAATTGCCTCCCACCTCTTCATGAAGCCCAGATCTTCGAGAATCGCCACTTTGGCCTCGCAGTTGGCGGCGACGTACTTGATCTGGTTCTGGGCCAGCGTGGAGTAGATGGTCACGCCCGCCGCACCAGCGTGGATGGCAGCGAGGTCGGCGATGACGTGTTCTGGCCGGTTGCCCGCCATTATGGCGACGAAGTCGTCGGGCTTGATCCCGAGCGAGAGCAAGCCAGCGGCCGCCTCGTGGACGACGCTCCGGTATTGCTTCCAGGTCAGATGACGCCAGAGGTCGCCTTCTTTCCAGTGGATGGCCGCCTTGTCGCCGTAGGTATCGGCGTTTCGCTCGAACAGGGTGATGAGGGTCTTTCCCTCGACTGCACTGTCGATCGCGGCGGCTTCGGCAGCGGTATTACTCGGACCCATCACTCCTCCGTGGCGACTCGATGCCGCAGGAGCATACCGATGGACTCCTCTTCGTAGCCAAGTTCGGTGAGAACCTGGCGGGTGTTTGACCCGGCATTGGCAGGGGGCCGGGGTTGTTCGAGCGGGGTATGGGAGAAGCTGGGGGCGGGCGCCGCCTGCACAAGCCCATCTACCTCGATCATCACCCCCCGGCTCTGGAGATGGGGATCGGCGGGAGCTTCTGACCACCACCGCACCGGGCTCACGCAAGCATCGGTGGAGGCGAACAGCTTTTCCCAGTGATCCATGGTCTCGGATGCGACCGCGTCACCGATGGCCTTGGCGAGAAGGGGCCACCCGCTGCGGTCGTGTTGGGCTGGGAGGTCGGCCTCATCGAGGCCAAGCCCTTGCAACAGCTCGCTGAAGAATTGCGGCTCGAGGGCGCCGATGGCGATCTCGCGACCGTCGGCGGTGGGATAGGTTCGATAGAAAGGAGCGCCGCCGTCGAGCAGATTTTCTGCTCGCCGCTCATTCCAGGTCCCGCTGGCGATGGCGCCATGGACCAAGGAGGCGAGCAATGCCACGCCGTCGACCATCGCGGCGTCCACGATCTGGCCGGGCATTCCCCTTTGGGTGGCCGCAAAGGCGCTGAGCACTCCAACCAAGAGCAGCATCGCTCCCCCGCCATAGTCCCCGATCAGGTTGAGGGGTGGAACCGAATGTTCTTTGGGGCCGATCGCCGCCAGCACTCCGGTGAGTGAGAGATAGTTGAGATCGTGTCCGGCCGTCGAGGACCTCGGGCCCAATTGACCCCAGCCGGTCATTCGTCCGTAGATCAGGCTGGGGTTTCGCTCCAGACACGTGTCTGGGCCCAAGCCGAGCTTCTCCATCACCCCTGGCCGAAATCCCTCAATCAGAATCTGAGCTCGCTCGATGGCCCGCAAAGCCACCTCGACTCCTTCGGGACGTTTGAGATCGAGAGCAATGCTGCGCCGGCTGCGCTTGGTTGGATCCCGGGAAAAAAACTGGTCGAGCGGCGAGGGGGAAACCCGATCGATCCGTATCACATCGGCTCCGAGGTCGGCCAACATCATGCCCGCCCATGGCACTGGACCGATCCCGGCCATCTCGACTACCCGCACGCCTTGCAACGGACCCACTACGTTTCATCGTAGAAATGAAGAGCGGGATCACTGTCACCGCCATGGGTCAGGCCTTCGTCATACCCGACCAGGCGACCGTCAATCTGGCCGCCAGTGCCGTGCGCGCCGATGCCGCCGCGGCGATGACTGAGGTATCCCGTCGAGTCGAGGAGCTGCTCAGCGGTTTGCGCCAGGCCGGCATCGATCAGGTGCAGACGAACGACCTCAGCCTTTGGCCGGAAACCGATCGCAACGGTGCGCCTCTCGGCTACCGGGCACGCAACGGCGTCCGGATTGTTCTCGCTGAGGTATCGAGGGCCGGGGAGATAGTCGCCTCCGGGCTGGCCGCCCTTGGCGAGGGTGCGGAGATGAGCGGAGTGAGCTTTGGCCGACGCGACGTCGACGCTGCCGAGATGGAGGCGAGGGCGGCCGCTTGGCAAAAGGCCGTCGCCAAAGCGTCCCAACTGGCCGACCAAGCCGGGCTCACTCTGGGGCGGCCGCTTTCAATCGAGGAATCAACTGCCGGACTTCCGCGGCCCATGGCCCGTATGGCGATGGCCGAGGCCGTGCCGATCGAATCGGGGAGCTCCACTGTCACGGTCACTCTTACCGTGCGCTTCGCACTCGTCGGGTGATGGGCCGCACGAGTGGGGTCCTGGCCCATGTCAGCTCGCTCCCCACAACTCAGGGAATCGGAACTATCGGCGAGGCGGCGCGCCAGTTTGTTCGCGCACTAGCTGAGGCGGGTCAGCGTTACTGGCAGATGCTCCCGGTGGGACCAACCGGCTATCAGGACTCGCCCTATCAGTCTCCTTCCACCCATGCCGGCAACCCACTTCTGATCGATCTCGATGAACTAGTCGAGGACGGTTGGCTGCGATCGGGCGAAGTTGAGCCGCTGCGTGAGCTTCCGAGGGGCCGGGTCGACTTTGGAGCGTTGATTCCGCGAAAAAGGCAATTGCTTGTCACGGCGGCTTACCGGTTCTTGCGAGCTGACGGCGCCCGTGGGTACGACACCTTTCGCCAGACGCCCTGGCTCGACGAATTCGCCATCTTTTCGGCCCTCAAGGCCAGCTTTGACGACCGGCCCTGGGTCGAGTGGCCTTCGGAGCTGGCAATGCGCGAAGAGGCCGCGTTGCGAGACGCCGGCGCGCAATTGGCTGAATCGATCGAAGTCGAGCGGGTGATTCAATTCTTCTTTCAGCGTCAGTGGGACGCTCTCCATTCGTTTGCTCAGCGGAGGGGTCTTGAGATGATCGGAGACCTGCCGATCTTTGTCGCCCATGACTCGGCTGATGTTTGGTCGCGTCCGGACCTCTTCTTTCTCGGAGAAGACGGGCGCCCGTTCGTGGTCGCCGGAGTACCTCCTGATTACTTCTCGACTACCGGGCAACGGTGGGGAAACCCTCTGTACCGCTGGGACCGCCATCGGGCGGAGGGCTACCGGTGGTGGGCCGAGCGGCTCGGCGGGGCGTTTGCTCGTTTCGACCTCGTCCGCATCGACCACTTTCGGGGCTTTTCCGCCTATTGGGAGATTCCGGCGTCGGAACCGACTGCCATCAAGGGCCGTTGGGTGGAGGGACCGGGCGCCGACCTCTTCAACCAGATCAGCGCCGGGAGCGAGCTCCCGATCATCGCCGAAGACCTGGGGATCATCACCCCCGAGGTCACCGCCCTGCGAAGACAGTTCGGTTTCCCCGGAATGAGAGTGGTGCAATTTGGCTTCGACGTCGAGGCCGATACGTCGCTCCATCACCCGCACAACTATCCCCTCGATGTGGTGGCTTATACAGGGACTCACGACAACGACACCGCCGTCGGATGGTTCTGGGGCGACAACCATCGCCACGACCG
>DATBKE010000194.1:0-9141 GCA_036556085.1 Acidimicrobiia bacterium
GCTGGGGTGAAGGTGGGGCACTGGACCGACCCTGAGATGAGAACGGGCTGTACCGTCATCGTTCTTCCGGAACCAAATGTCACGGGGGTCGATGTGCGAGGGGGTGCACCCGGAACCCGGGAGACCGACCTGCTCGGCGTCGGCATGAGGGTGGAGCAAGTCCAGGCCATCCTCCTGACGGGCGGTAGTGCCTTCGGGCTGGCGGCCGCCGAAGGGGTGGTGCGGGAGCTCCTCGAGGATGGCCGCGGTCATCCGACACCTGCCACCCCGGTCCCGATCGTGCCCGCCGCCGTCGTCTTCGACCTGCCCCTGGACGGGGGTGGGGTGCGCCCCGGGCCCGAAGAGGGGGCCCTCGCCTATCGGGCGGCGGCATCGACCGAGGTGACTATGGGGCGAGTCGGCGCCGGCGCCTCCACCTCATCGGGCAAGTGGCGGGGCTTTGAACTTCGAGTGATGACCGGAATCGGCTCCGCCGCGGTGACCACCCCCGACGGCCACCTGGTAGCAGCGCTGGCGGTGATGAATCCGGTGGGGGATGTTTTCGGTCTCGACGGTCGCTCTCTGACCGGTGGTGATCCGATTCCCGGACCGCCGGCGCCTCCGCCCTGGGCCGGAACCAACACGACGTTGATTTCGGTGGTGACCGATGCGGCGATGTCTCGGGCCGAACTAACCCGGCTCGGGATCCGCGCTCACGATGCCATAGGCGCCTGCGTTCGCCCCGCTCACACTCGCTTCGATGGCGATGTGGTCTTCATGACCGGCGTGGGTCTGGACCGGGGCGACATCGATCTGGCGGCCGAAGGGGCTTTTGTGGCGACCGGGCTGGCTATTGAGGCCGCGGTAACGGCAAGCCAAGGTTTTGGCGCATGAAACGCGCCCGCTAGGGCGCGTTTGCTGCGCTAAAAACCCTCAGGCGAAGCGGGCCTCGAATCTCTCCGCCCTGGTCATGATCTGGTGGGGGAGCTGCATCAGCTTCTCCTGAATCTCCGCCGCCTTGGCGGTCAGATTCTCCAAAGCTCCAACGTTCCAATCCCGCAGCAGGGGCTGCAGCACCCGGTCGTGGTGGATCCGGAGGTTGTAAACCCCGGCCTTGGCGATCTCGATGGAGCGGCGGAGAAATCCGGGGATGACCGTTCCCGGCATCTCGAAGCTCGAGAGCGCCTTGTACATCCCTTCGAGGGCGAGCGAGGGGGCCACCTTCACCAGGGCAGTCATCACTCCTTTGTAGAAAATGAAGTGATGGTTCTCGTCGGAGGCGATGAGCCTCATCAGCTCGAAGGCGACTGGGTCGTCGGTGAGCTTCCCGGCGTTGCGATGCGAGACCCGGGTGGCGAGCTCTTGAGCGGTCGTATAAGCGAAGAGTTCGGCGATGTTTTGCCAGGAGGGGTGGTAGCCGGTGGTCATCACCGACAGTCGGTCGTCCTCGAGCAATCGGGGGTTGCAGTTACGAGAGGTCAGAAGGTAGCTCCGCAAGGCGATGGCGTGTTGTCCCTCCTCGGCGGTCCAGAGCCGGTTCCACTCGGCCAAGGCCGAGTCGGCCGGTACCCGGCTTTCGATTGCCGAGTGGTAGTAGGGGAGGTTGTCTTCGGTCAGGAGGTTCAGGACAAGCGAGGTGCGGGCAGCCTCCGAGATTGTGCACTGGGAAACGTCCCAGGGCTCGGTGACGTAGTTGCGGCCACGCTCCCAGGGAACGAACTCGTGGAAGTACCAGTGCTCGCGTCGCTGCCGGTGTTCGTCGAATAGCCTTCTGATCTCTCCATCGATGGCCCCCAGGACCTCTAGTTGTTGATCAAAAGGCATTGCACCTCAGCCTATACCCTCCCATGACATGACCGAGGCCCTCCACATCCTTGAACGGGAGGCCTCGGGCTGCATTCGCTGTCGCCTTTCCGAGACCCGGACCCAGGTGGTTTTCGGAGTGGGCGATCCGGAGGCAGACCTGATGTTCGTCGGGGAGGCTCCCGGCTTCAACGAGGATCAACAGGGCGAACCCTTCGTCGGAGCTGCCGGACAGCTTCTCAACCGCCTGCTCTCTGAGATCGGCCTTTCTCGCGAGGACGCATATATCGCCAACGTCATCAAGTGCCGGCCGCCCGGCAATCGCGATCCGCTGCCCGACGAGATCGACTGCTGCAAGGGCTATCTGCGGAGTCAGATCGGTTTGATCGACCCCAACGTGGTGGCCACCCTCGGCAACTTTGCCACCAAGCTTCTCCTCCGCACTGAGACAGGGATCACCCGCTTGCGCGGTCGCAGTTATCCGTGGTGGCAGGGACGATTGTTGGTACCCACTTATCACCCCGCCGCGGCTCTGCGCTCACCCAACTCGCTAATTCCGGAGATGCAGAACGATTTTCAGCTCATCAGCCGGGCGCTGGAAACGCCGCGAGTTCCACCGCCGATCGTGGAGAAGGCGAGTGAGCAAATGAACCTTTTCACGTGATCGGCGCCAGCGATGTATGAGGCTTCCTGCCCGTTGCCGGCAGATACGGCCAACCTCGGCGCTCGTCTCGCACCGATGCTCAAAGCCGGTGACATTGTCTTGTTGGTGGGTGAGCTGGGTTCCGGAAAAACCCTCTTTGTCGGTGGGCTCGCCGCCGGTATCGGGGTTGAGGAGATGGTGACCAGTCCTTCGTTCGTCCTCGTGCGGCAATATCGAACCGGCTTCCTGCCCCTCACCCACGCAGACATCTATCGGCTCCGAACCCGCAACGAGTTCGAAGATCTCGATCTCGTAGCCGATTCGGAAGACGGCGTGCTGGTGATCGAGTGGGGAGACGCCATCGAGGCGGAATTGCCAGACGATCACCTCCGGATCGATTTCGAAGTCGGTGCGGACGATGCCCGGACGATCTCCTTCACCCCGAGCGGTACATGGGTCTCGCGCCTGCCTGGGGGTCTGCTGTTGTGAGACTGCTCGCCATCGAAACCGCCACCGCTCAATCGGCGGTAGCACTGACCCTCGATCGACAGGTGCAGGCGACAGCGACTCGGGTCGATCGCACGGGGCATGGCACCTTTCTCGTTCCCGCCATCGACTTCTGCCTCGACCAGGCCGGCTGGTTCCCCGACGATCTCGACGCCATCGTGGTGGACGTCGGTCCCGGGCTTTATACGGGGATCAGGGTGGGGATCGCCACCGCACAGGGCCTGTCGGCGGCGCTGGGCATTCCGGTGGTGACAGCATCCTCGCTCGATGCCCAGGCCCTCGCCGCGTCGACCGGCCATCGACACATCTTCTCAGTGGTCGACGTGCGGCGGGGCGAGCTTGCCGTCTCCACCTATCGACCTGTGCCTGGCGGAGTGGTGCGTGACACCGAGGCTGAGCTCATGCACCCCGATCAGTTGCGCGATGTCCTGATGTCTGACCCGGGAAACCCGTTGGTGGTGGGAGACGTGCCTGTGCTCCCGGAATCTGTCTTGCGAGGCCAGCACCGGGTCAAAGTGGGACGGCCGCGCTATCCGTCGGTGCGGGCCGTGCTCGAGATCGGTATGTCAAAACTCGAGCGAGATAACTTCGCCTCCGAGCCCCTGACTCCCCTCTATCTGCGCGAACCCGACGTCAACCTCAACTGGGAAAAGCTGGCACCGGAGGATCCGTGGTCGTCGGCTTCGTGATCCGAACCATGTCTGAGGCGGACATCGCCGCTTGTCTCAAGATCGAAGAGGCCACCTATCCCGTGCCCTGGACGGAGGGCATCTTTCGCGACGAGTTGGTTGCCGCCGGAAGGACCTACCTGGTGGCCGATGGACCCGACGGCGTCGCTGGGTATGGCGGGTTGATGGTGGTGCTGCCCGATGCCCACATCACCTCGGTGACTGTCGACGCGGCATGGCGGGGCCGCAACATCGGCACCCGTCTGATGCTCGAACTCGCCTCGGCCGCCCGGTCGGCGGGCGCGGCCAGTCTCACCCTGGAGGTCAGGGTGTCGAACCGCCATGCCCAGGCGCTTTACAACAAGTTCGGAATGGCGCCGGTCGGAGTGCGCAAGGGTTATTACCGGGACGAAGACGCGCTCATCATGTGGGTCCACGACATCGACGGCGAGCTCTACCAGGAGAGGCTCGACTCGATCCGCCAGGAGCTCGGGACGTGACCCCTCTGATCCTGGCCTTTGAGACGAGTTGTGACGAGACCGCAGTGGCGGTGGTCAAAGGGCGGGAGGTGCTTTCCTCGATTCTGTCTTCGCAGGTGGCTTTGCATGCTCGCTTTGGGGG
Source organism: Acidimicrobiia bacterium (assembly GCA_036556085.1). Classification (GTDB taxonomy): domain Bacteria; phylum Actinomycetota; class Acidimicrobiia; order Spongiisociales; family ZC4RG35; genus JACCTH01. The sequence continues at coordinate 4,222 of DATBKE010000194.1, forward strand.
GGTGGTGCCTGAGGTGGCGGCAAGGGCCCACGTCGAGGCCATCCGCCCTCTCACCCATCGGGCCTTGGTGGAATCAGGCGTCCACCCAGCCGATCTCGATGCGGTGGCGGCCACCGCTGGCCCCGGGCTGGTGGGAGCGCTGCTGGTGGGACACTCCTTCGCCAAGGCCACCGCCTTCGCCCGGCAACTGCCCTTCATCGGTGTCGATCACATGGAGGGACACCTGATGGCACCGTGCATCGAGTTCGATGCCTTTCAGCCGCCCGCCGTAGTGCTCCTGGCCTCCGGCGGTCACTCTCAGATAATCCACGCGAGCAATTGGGGCGAGTACCAACTGATGGGGGAAACCATCGATGACGCCGCCGGCGAGGCTTTCGACAAGCTCGCCCGGCTTCTCGGACTCGGCTTTCCGGGCGGGCCGGAGATCGATCGGGCAGCGGAGGGAGGAGATCGGGGCGCCGTGACCTTTCCCCGGGCGATTCCAGATCGGCCCTATCACGTGTCTTTCTCGGGCCTGAAGACCTCGGTGAGCACCTATCTCCGCCGGACCAAGCAGAGCGGCGAGCTGCCACCTCTGGCCGATGTCGCCGCCTCGGTACAGGAGGCAATCGTCGACGTCCTGGTGGATAAAACCATGCGGGCGGTGGACGACACCGGGGTGAAAATGCTTGGGGCCGGGGGTGGAGTGCTGGCTAATCGCCGTCTCCGTACTCGGCTGGAGGAAGAGGCCGGGAGTCGTGGGGTGACGTTGTGCCTGCCGTCGCCGGCGCTCTGCACCGACAACGCCGCCATGATCGGCGTGGCCGCCGGACATTGGCTAGAGAAGGGTCAGATCAGCGACTGGGCTGCCCCGGTCGATCCCGGTCGGCGCCTTTGATTCTCATCGAAGGCACCGAACCCGACCAGGAGGTCGCTCCACCAGAGACCGACGACGCTGCTGATGGTGTTGCCGGCCTCGGCACCGGCAATGCCTCGATGCTCCAACACGATCCTGGTTCGTCCCTGAAGATCCTCGAAGCGAACCTCGACCTCGGTCGCATGAGAGTCACCGGCCGGTCGGGGGGTCAGCCACGAAAAGATCAATCTCTTGCCTGGATCCCACACCGAGACCTCCCCCAGGACGAACGTCTGGTCGGGGTGGACCTCAAGGAGCCGGTCGCCTTCGAAGCGAATCGTGGCTTCGGCATCAAACCGCCACATGTGACGAGGGGTCCTCTTCCACCATTTGTCGATGGCGCTGGTGAATACCTCGAAGGCGTGATCAGGGTCAGTGTTAACGACCGTGTTGACGATCATCTCTCCTCGACTTCTTTCTGCAACGAGACCAGTTGGTCGGTCCAGAAGCTGCGCATGTCCTCGAGCCACGCGCGGAGATCTTCGAGGCGCTCCGGCCGCAACGCATAAATCCGCACCCGGTAGTCGTCGTTGCTTTGGTGACCGTCGATCAGGTCGCTCGCTCTCAGCATCTTGAGATGGCGGCTGAGTGCCTGGGGGCTCACTCCAACTTTCTGCGCCAACTCCCCCGCTCGGTGAGGGCGGCGGCTCAACGTTTCCACCACGGCCCGCCGGGTGGGGTCGGCCAGGGCCTCGAACAAGCTGGCGACAGTCACGGGAGCGGAGAGGCGAAGATCCAGCGGTGACCTTCGGGATCGGTGGCTCGGTAGGTCCGCTCCCCGTAATCCTGGTCGGAGGGCTGGTCGATCACGGTCGCACCTCCGGCCAGCGCCCGCCGGAAATGGGTGTCGACATCATCGACTCGCACCATGAGCTGGGACGCGATTCCCGCCAGTTCGACGGGCGGAACCATGCCGGCATCACGCCAGGCGCTGGCCAGCATCAGCCGTTGTCCACCGACGTCCAGTTCGGCATGAGCAATCGATCCGTTCTCGCCATCCATTCGCATGATCTCCTCAAACCCAAAGGCTCTGGTGAGGAACTCGAGGGCAGCAGGAGCGTCGCGGTAGGCGAGCATGGGGAAGATACGTTGCACCATAAAGTAAACCCTAGCATTAAATGTTATTCGGAGCGGCAAGAACTATCCGATTAGCACTCCGCCTCCGTGATTGCTAACGTGCGCTTAGCACTCCGCAGGAGCGAGTGCTAACCGTTTCAGACAGGAGGAGTCCAGATGAAGCTTCGCCCGCTTGGCGACCGCGTCGTCGTCAAAGCCGAGGATGAGCTCGAGCAGAAGACCGCTTCCGGCCTGGTCATCCCCGACACGGCTAAGGAAAAGCCGATGATCGGTGAGGTGCTAGAGGTAGGACCGGGTGCTCTCAATGACGACGGCAAGCGTATGCCGGTTGACGTCAAAAAAGGAGAGCGCGTGCTCTATTCGAAGTATGCCGGCACCGAGGTCAAGCTCGAAGGCACGGAGTACTTGGTGTTATCGGCCCGCGACATCCTGGCCGTCGTTTCTTGAGTTAGGAGCAAATTCATGCCAGCTAAGGATCTACGTTTTGACGAGGACGCCCGCCGCGGCCTCGAGGCGGGCGTCAACAAGCTCGCCGATGTAGTCAAGGTGACGCTCGGTCCCAAGGGCCGCAACGTCGTATTGGAGAAGAAGTGGGGCTCTCCCACCATCACCAACGACGGTGTCACCATCGCCAAAGAAATCGAATTGGACGACCCCTGGGAGAACATGGGCGCCCAGCTCACCAAGGAGGTAGCCACCAAGACCAACGATGTGGCTGGTGACGGCACCACGACCGCCACCGTTCTGGCTCAGTCAATGGTCCACGAAGGTCTTCGCAATGTCGCCGCCGGGGCCAACCCAATGGACCTCAAGCGAGGCATCGAGCAGGCCGTCGACGCAGTGGTGAAGGCGATCGGCGATCTCTCCACCCCCATCGAAACCAAGAAAGTGGCGGCAGTTGCCTCCATCTCGGCCAACAACGACATGTCAATCGGCAAGACCATTGCCGAAGCCTTCGACAAGGTCGGCAAGGATGGCGTCATCACGGTCGAAGAGGGCCAGACCTTTGGTCTCGAGCTCGAGTTCACAGAAGGAATGCAGTTCGACAAGGGGCTGACGTCGGCTTACTTCGTCACCGACGCCGATCGGCAGGAAGCCGTCCTCGAGAACCCCTACATCTTGATCGCCAACCAAAAGATCAGCTCGGTCAACGACCTGCTGCCGGTACTGGAGCGAGTGATGCAGGCCTCCCGCAGTGTTCTCGTCCTCGCTGAAGATGTCGAAGGCGAAGCGCTGGCGACGCTGGTGGTCAACAAGATACGCGGCACCTTCTCGTCGGCGGCGGTAAAGGCCCCCGGATTTGGGGAGCGCCGCAAGGCCATGCTGCAGGACATCGCCATCCTCACTGGGGGCACCGTCATCTCAGAGGAGGTTGGTCTCAAACTCGAGAACGTCACCCTCGACATGCTCGGCACCGCTCGCAAGGTGGTCATCAACAAGGACAACACCACGATCGTCGATGGCGGCGGCAAGGACACCGACGTCAAGGCCCGGATCAAGCAGATCGAGCGTGAAATCGAGAACACCGATTCCGACTGGGACCGTGAGAAGCTGCAGGAGCGCCTAGCCAAGCTCTCTGGCGGCGTGGTCGTGGTCAAGGTCGGGGCGGCCACCGAGGTGGAGCTGAAGGAGAAGAAGCATCGCATCGAAGATGCCGTGTCGGCCACCCGCGCCGCGGTGGAGGAAGGAATCGTTCCCGGCGGGGGCGTTGCCTTGCTGCGAGCTCAGGGCGCGGTGGACAAGCTCCGTGGCGGGACCGACGACGAAAAGACCGGCCGCATGATCGTGCGCCGGGCATTAGAGGAGCCGATCCGTCAGATCGCCATCAACGCCGGCGCCGAGGGGGGCGTCGTCGTGGAACGGGTTCGTTCCGAGACCGGGAACATGGGCTTCAACGCCCAAACCCTGAACTACGAGGACTTGATGGCGGCGGGAGTCATCGATCCTGCCAAAGTCACCCGCTCGACACTGCAAAACGCGGCGTCGATTGCGGCCTTGTTGCTCACCACCGACGCCTTGGTGGCCGAGCGCAAGGAGGAGAAGCCGGCTGCTGCCCACGGCCATCCCGGTGGCGGCGGCGACATGGACTTCTAAGCGCAAGCACACGAGTCAAAGAAACCCGGTCCTAGCGGCCGGGTTTCTCGTTCTACGGACCGTTATCCGCGCCGAACGCGGTCTCCAACCCTGGGTTCGCAGTTACCTGCTCTGCAGAGCGTCCAACGCCACCGCCATCGAGGCGGCGACCCGAAAGTCTAAGCGAGGGTCGGGAACCTGGATGGTGTAGCGGTCACGGACGGAGGCGGCGCGTTGGCTGCTCATCACCTGTTGGCCCGTGGCCTGATCGACGAAGTCGAAGTGGAAGAGGAACGGAATCCAGATCTCTCCGACCAACGGGATGAAGTCCCAGATCCGGCGGAGAATCGCCACGGTTTGGTTGCGCTCCTGGCCCCGGGCCGTCACCCCGTCATAGGTGAGCTGCCAAGTGGAACGCAGCAGGCTCTGGGCGAACTCTTTCTTGAACCAACCGATGACATTGCCTTCGGCATCGAAGACATCGTGCTCAGCTCGGACATCGAGGCCCTGCCTGGCCTTGAAAGAGAAGAGCCGCTCCTTGCGGGCTTCGTCGGTATAGAAGATGACCTCTTCCTTGAATTGCATCCGCTTCTGCTGGGCGAAGGCGAGGAGGGAACCCTCGGATCCCTCTCCCTCCGCCGCTCGTATCTCGTACCGGTTCACCATCACCGTGATCTTTTGCTTCACGAGGAAAGTGGGGATGTGCGTAGGTTCCATCAGGCGAGTTTGGCACGCAGCCGGGCCTCGACCTCGGGCCAATCGCCGTCGGTCATGGCAAACCAAACCGTGTCGCGGTTGTGGCCTTTGACGATCATGTGCTGGCGAAATATCCCCTCGAACGAGAAGCCGAGGCGCAAAGCGGCCGCCCGCGAGCG
>DATBKE010000195.1:0-42322 GCA_036556085.1 Acidimicrobiia bacterium
CCGGAAACTCAGCGATGGTTCGCGGCTCATTCCATGTCGTCAACCACTCGACAGAATCCTGTCGCAAGATCAGGCCAACGGGTCGCTGACCACTTCCCTCGGTCACCAGATCTAGAGCATGATTCCGCAGGTCGAGGTGCCAGAGCGCCCATCCTGCCTCGTTGCTACCCACCATCACTATCTCGTCTTCTCTTGCAGCTACCTCTTCGATCCACCAGCCGGGCGATTCCTCTCCGACGACGTCGACCTTGGCAAGGGTTGCGGGGTCAACCCTCCACAGCCGCGGGCCGCCGGGGAAGCGCGCTTCTTCGGGCGTGGTGGACGTGACAGGAGGAGTTATCGCGGGCTCCGCGGTCGCCGACTCGAGTAGTTCGATCGCAGCGGGTGGAGTCGCGGTCGAGCATGCAAAGGTCAAAAGACCCAGGGCAACAAGCTTTGGCTGCACCCCAATTAGACGTCGTATGGTCTGTCGAAGTTCACCGAGCGGGGTGACGCGTGGGGGGCTCCGCCCCTAAGTACACCTTCTCTTGCCGGACCCGGCCAGGATCCGCGCCTCCTCTTCGGGCTCGATCTCGAGATGGGTGAGGCGGTGGTGATAACGGCACAGCAAACAGAGGTTGGTGATCTCGGTCTCCCCACCCTCGGACCAGGGGATGAGGTGGTGGACATCGCACCAGCGGGAAGAGCGGTCACAGCCCGGCCAGACACAATGCCGATCGCGGGCGATCACCGCCCTTCGCAGCCCGGCGGAGACGACCCGGGTCTTCCTTCCGACGTCGAGTATCTCCGAGCCAGCCCCGAAAACGATCCGGGAGAGCGAGCAGTCACAGCAGAGGGTCCGGAGGGAATCGGCGTCGAGCACGATCCCGTCCTCGGTCTCGTGGAGACCACCCAGCCGGTGGTGCATGGCGTCTACGTCGACATGGACGTTGATGTGAGGACGCTCCCCACCGACGACGGGTGACTGCGAGCCCTCGAGAAAGCTCCTTCCCAGGTCCTCGAGGGCATCGGCCCGTCGCTGGGGAGTGGAGCGGGGATCGTCGGGTGCGGGAGGCGGCATCAGGGCGTCTAGGGCAGAGAGCAGGGTCTCTCCGGCCAGGGTGGGGAGGGAGAACTCCCCCGACACCATCCCGTTGGCCCGGCGGGAGATCTCAAAGTGTCTCCTTTGCAGCTGATCTGCGAGCTCGAGACGGACTCCCTCGGGGTCTACCCGGTTTCGCCAGTAGTCGAGGGTCCTCCTCGTCTCCTCGAAGCCCTCCCCCACCAGCTCCAGGAGGACCGTTTCCGCCTTTTGGTAACGGTCGGGATCGGCAGCCGCCGCCCGGAAGAGCAGGGCGGCCTCGTCGGAGGTCATCTGGCGGTGGGACCAGGCGGAGAAGGTGGCGGGATGGGCCAAGGCTTCCTGGGCGGTCTTGAGATAGGAGTTGGCCCGGTGGGGGGCGATGCCAAGGCGGTCCTTCAGATAGGAGACGGTCGAGGGATGGCCGCTCAAATGGTGATCACCAGCGGAGTCGGCCGCGGCCAAGGTCTTGATGAACTCGACATCGAGGGAGTGGCGGGCGGCCTCGAGCAGCATCAGGTGCTCGTCCCGCTCGTCGGGCGAGGCCGAGGAGGGGTCCTCCAGCCGGGGGATGACGATGGACCGATTGGTGACCTGCCCCATTCCCATCTTCCCAACGTACAAGAGGGGTGTGACAGATTTAGGTTTTCAGGATGCGTGCGGCGAGTAGGAAATTGCGTCCCTGATTAGCGGCTGAGGCTGCGGCCGCCGCCAATTGTGATGACCTCGCCGGTTATGTAAGAGGCCGCAGCTAAGTAGGACACCAGCGCGGCAACTTCTTCCGGAGTCCCCATCCTTTGCATGGGAATGGCAGCCACCATCTTCTCGCGGACCTCGGCCGGAATCGCCTTGGTCATTTCGGTACCGATCAGCCCGGGGGCGATCGCGTTGACCCGAATCCGCGGCGCCAGCCGTAGGGCGTAGGCGCGAGTCAGGCCCACGAGCCCGCCCTTCGACATCGAGTAGTTGTACTGACCGAAGTTGCCCAGGTATGCACGCGAGCTGATGTTGACTATGGCCCCGGCTTCCATCAGCGGATGGAGCGATTCGATAAGGCGCAACGGGACGCCGAGGTTGACGTCCAAGACCAAGTCGAAATTCTCCCCCGAGAGATTCGCCAGCCGGGCATCGCGGGTGATGCCGGCGTTGTTCACGACTAATTCCAACGAACCGAGCTCTTGGACTTCGGAACGTACAGCTTGAACGCCCTCCTCGGTAGTGAGATCGGCCTGGACGGGCCGAACCATCGTCGAGGTCTCAAGTTCGGTCGCCACTCGGGCCAGGTCGGGCGCCATGTCGACCAGGATCAACCGCCTGCCTTCCTCAGCCAGCCGGTGACTAATGGCGCTTCCGATCCCGCCGGCGGCGCCGGTGACCACCGCCCAGCTCAAGGCAGTGCCTTTCCCAGATGGTTTCCACCAAGGCGCACAAGTTCGCCGCGAGGGCCGCCCGCCAGCAGATGACCGACCCAGGTGGAGATTGCCTCGAGGCTCGACTCCTTCTCGATGGCCAAGGTGTTGATCGCGCTTTCCCTCAGCTCGAGGCTGGCGGTGCGAGCACCCGAGAGCAGGGCCGTGGCCACAATCGCCGCGCCGATCCCGTCACGACCCAGCAAGTCGTCACCGCGGACGATGTAGACGATCGGCTCGCCGCGGGTCGCTGCGTCCTTGGTCATCGAAAACGCCTCGGCGAGCTCCTCTCGGATTTCGTTCCAGTTGTCGGCAACGTTGGGATCGGCGACGAAGACCAAGCCGGGTCCGGCGCTATCCAGCGCGGCTGCGAGCGACGAATCCTGGCAGCGTACGTTCAGGGCTGGCTCCCATCGATGGCCGCACCCGCGGCGATTAGCTCGCTCACCTCGAGATCGGACCAACCAAGGTCGCGGAGGACGGCCACGGTGTGTTCACCCAACATGGGAGGAGAGACTTGCGAGCGGGCGGAGACTCCGTCGAGGCGGAGGGGCGAACCCTGCATGCGGAACCTCCCGATCCGCGGATGTGCCATGTCCACCACCATCTCGTTGTGGATCACCTGCTCGTCGGCGAAGACCTCCTCCAGGTCGAAGATCCGTCCCGCCGGAACCCCAACCTCGTCGAGGAGGCTCATCCAGTGGCTCGTTGCCTTCGCTGCGAAGACCTCTTGGAGGATGGCGCCGAGCTCGTCGCGGTGGCGAACCCGTAGTTCGTTGGTAGCAAACCGCTCATCGATGGCAACGTGGTCGAGGCGAAGCGCTCGACAGACATCGACGAAATGGCGATCGGATACCACTGCCAGATTGATGTGACCGTCGGCAGTATCGAACGTCTGGTTCGGTCCGGTTACCGGCGAGGCAGTGCCGGTCCGCTCCGGTTGTCTCTGGCTGGTGAAGTAGAGGGCGTTCCAGGTTGCTTGTGAGGCGATGATTCCGTCTCGCAACGAGATCTCGACGAGGGCGCCTTGGCGCCCATCCCGGCCGCCGCCGCCCGCCAAAGCCGACGTGATTCCCAGCGCGGCGTTGGTGCCGGCGAGGAAGTCGCCGATGGTGGTGGCTGTCTTGTGCGGCCCTTCGCCCGCGTCTCCGGTGATCGACATCATTCCCGACTCGCCCTGGAATACGAGGTCGATTCCCGGACGGTGGGAGGCGGGACCATTGCTTCCGAAGGCGCTTATTACTGCCACCACCAGGTGCGGTGCCACCTTCCGCAGCGCTTCGGGACCCAGACCCATCCGCTCCATCGCCCCCAGGCGGAGATTGCTGAGGACTACGTCCGCTTGCTGGCAAAGCCCCATCAACGACGTCTTCACTCGTTCGTCTTTGGGGTCGACGGCCACGCTCATCTTGCCGCGGTTGACACCGAGAAAGAAGGCGCTTTCAACTCCGTAAAAAGGCCCGATGGCGCGAGCGAGGTCTCCGGTCAACGGCTCGACCTTGATCACCTCTGCCCCCAGGTCGGCGAGGAGCATCCCGCAGTAGGGAGCCGCCACCAGATTTCCGAATTCGATTACGCGGACGCCTGAGAGAGGGGCGCCGGTCACACCCTTTCCACCACGACCGCGGTGCCCTGACCCACCCCCACACACATCGTTGCCAGACCGAACCGACCCTCACGCTTCTTCAATTCGTGAACCAGGGTCGTGAGGATCCGGGCGCCGGAGGCGCCGAGGGGGTGCCCGAGGGCAATCGCTCCGCCATTGGGATTCACCCGCTCGGGATCGAGATCGAGGAGGCGAACGGTCGCCACCGCCTGGGACGCAAAAGCCTCGTTGACTTCGATCAAGTCGAGATCGCCAACCTCGAGCCCGGCACGTTGCAAAGCCTTCTCGCTGGCCGGCACCGTTCCGATTCCCATCACGTCGGGATGAACGCCGGCCGCCGCGCCGGAGACGATCCGGGCAACCGGTTCGAGGCTGTGCCGCTCGAGCCCAGCTTCCGTGGCCAAAAGCAGAGCCGCCGCCCCATCGTTCATCGGAGACGAGTTCCCGGCCGTGACGGTGCCTTCGGTCTTGAACACCGAAGGCAGCCGGCCCAGAACCTCGAGAGTCGTATCCGCTCGCGGTCCCTCGTCGGAAACGACCAACTCCACCGCACGTCGGCGATGGTCGATTGGTACCTCAAGGGGCTCGATTTCCTCTTTGAATCGATCGCTGCGCTGTGCCGCCACTGCCTTTTCGTGGCTGCTGAGGGCAAATTGGTCTTGGGCTTCCCGTGAGACTCCGTATTTTTCGGCGACCACCTCGGCGGTCATGCCCAGCGTGATCGGCGGGTACATCTCTTCCATCACCGGATTGGTCAGGCGCCATCCGAGAACGGTGTCAACCGTGCCCGGCGCGCCAACCGGGAAGGCCCTTTCGGCTTTCGGAGTCACGTACGGGGCCCGACTCATCGACTCAGACCCTCCGGCCAATACCACCTCGCCCCACCCCGCTCCCAGGGCATGGGTCGCGGAGATCACAGCCTGCATGCCCGATGCACAAAGCCGGTTGACCGTCGCTCCAGGAACCTCGACGGGGAGTCCCGCGAGCAGGGCGGCCATGCGGGCGACGTTGCGATTGTCCTCGCCGGCCTGGTTGGCTGCTCCCCAGATCACGTCCTCGATAACGGCGGGATCGAGATCGGGCTGGCGGGCGAGAAGGCGGCCGATGGCGTGAGCAGCCAAATCATCGGGGCGGACCAGAGAGAGTTGCCCACCGAGCTTTCCCATCGGCGTCCGACAGGCATCGACGATGAAAACCTCGGCCATGGACTGAAAGTTAGTTGCTAGCCAGTGGGAGCCAGGACGACCGAGAGCAGCGCTTTGCCACCGAGAACACCAGATCGGAGGCGGTAGGTGACCAGGCCCACGGTGGTTTCCCCGTCGAGACCAGCTGTTAGAGGTCGGTCGGGATCGACTCCCAGGTTGGCCAGGACCTGGCGCCGTCCAAGGCCATCGAGCTCAGGGTTGACCGTAGCGATCAGGATCCCCCAACTGGCCAGAACGGCATCGCCACCTTCGGATTCCGATGTGGGGGCGGCCGCGATCATCACCGAACGCACGATGCCCGTTGCAGGCGATTCCGTCGCGTAGATCACGAGGCCGGGCCGGAGGCTCATCTGCAGCCGGTTGGGGCCGGGCCGCTCGAGGAGAAAGAGCCCAAGATTGAGCGCGCTCGCCGCTTCGTTCCAGCGAGCGGTGACTTCATCGACGCCGCCGGTGAATACGGCCGGAATCGAGGGGACCGTAGTAGGGGCAGACGTGAGCAATCCCGGGGTTGGTCGGTCACGAACTACCAAGCCGGTAACGACGATGGCCGCCACGATCAAACCGATTCCAGCGGCGACCCATTTGGCTAGGCCGTCGTTCGATTCAACCTTTCTTGGGGCTTGTTGGGGTGGCCATCGCCGAGCGATCTCGGTTTGCAGATCCACCGGCTCGGCGGGGGTAAAAAGAGCCTCATCGCCCTCGATGGCGAGCCGAAAATCGTTGCCTTGCGGAATGATCCGACAGTCCGCCAGCGGCCAGGTCCCGATCGGCTCGGCATCGGCGATGATCGTCACCCCGTCGTCGGCTAATCGAAGCGTCGCCTCCAAGGGAGGTTGGTCATCGAGTCGCAATGCCCCGATGTAATCCATGGGGCAATTATCGACTGAGCGATCGTCCCGATAAAGGATCGGGAGATCCCGGCTACCAGCAGTTCGCGCTGGCAGCCCAGGGCGACCAGCCCTCTGTATAGACGAGATATGCCGCGGCGGCGACGTTGGCGACAGGATCGAAGATCGACGCTCCAGGCAATCCCACCTTTGCCGCCCGTTCGGCCCAGTACCTGGGAATGTGCTGAAAAAGGCCGGCCGCCCCCGACGACGGGTTCTGGGCGTTGGGATCGCCCCCCGATTCACAGGAGATCACCCGAAGTGCCTTGTCGACGTCGGTGGGAGCGAAGTACGAGCTCACCAGACTTCGCCACTCTTCCACTGGCCTCGGTGCCGGCGCGGGCGCGGGAACCCGGGGCGCCGGCGGGCTGGCAACGGCCGGCGTCGGCGCGGTGGTCGTGGTCGTGGTCGGTGGAGGCGGCTTGGAGGGAACCGGATCGGCCCTCGGAATGGCGCACGGGCTGGCGCAGTAATTCTCGGGCCAGGGCATCAAGATTTGGGGCTCCGAAGTCGCATTCGCTCGCAGCTCGAGATACTTGGGCTCGAGACCGGCGTCGTCGACGGTCGGGGCCATCGCGGTTCCCACCGCGAAGAGCATGAAAATGATCGATAACGAGAGTGCCGGGCGCCAGCGACGCACAAAGTCTCCTTGTCAGGCATAACCAAGGGCGTGCCAGGACGAATCGAAAAACCAGATCCGAGCCCGGAGTTCCGCCCAACTCCGCCGGCCACGCTAGGCCGGGATGGAAAACTGTGGCAAGCTGGCCGGACCATGGGAGGACCGCTAGGGCCGGAGATGGTTGGCGTCCTGATCCACACCAGTGAGGCCGGATTCCCGGAAATGAAGCGGTTTTATGCCGAAATTCTGGGCCTGAGGCCCCGCTCGGACCGTGAGGGCTTCGTCAATTTCGAGTGGGGTCGCCTCCGCCTCACCCTCCACCTCCACGACAGGGTTAGGGGCCCTGCGGCGGACCCGGATCGGGTTCTCCTCAACTTCGAGGTCGCCGATCTCGCCGCCTGGCACCGCCAGCTCGAGGCCGCCGGCACGCCATGTCTGCGGATGCCGTCGCCCGAACCCTGGGGCGGGGAGGTGGCCACGTACTCGGATCCGGATGGCAACCTGATCCAGCTCATCCAGTTCTAGAGGAGATGCGCCTCAACTGTGATTTCGACGTTGCCCTTCAACGCGTTCGATACCGGGCAACCGTCTTTGGCGCCATTAGCTGCATCGACGAAAGCGGACTGGTCGATGTCGGGGACGTCGCCCGTGGTCTTGAGGGCCATGCGGATAAGCCTCCACCCCGGCTCGATCTTCTCGAAGCTGGCGGTGGCCGTCGTCTCGAGGGTCGTAGCGGTAAAGCCGGCTCGCGCCAGCCCCGCCGCTAGAGCCATGTTGAAGCAAGCGGCGTGGGCAGCGGCGATCAACTCTTCGGGACTGGTCTTCCCCTGAGATGACTCGGTGCGGCTCGGCCAGCTCACCGGAAGTGGCCCCCCGAGGCCGGTTCCGAGGGTCACTTCCCCCGATCCCTCGGCCAAATTTCCCTGCCAGACCGACTGCGCCCGACTATCCATCCACGCCTCCTTGCCTTTCACGTCCGGATCCGGGTCGATGCTAAGCCGGATCGTGTCTCAGGAAGCTCTCAGCCAATTCTCGGGATTCTGGGGTTACATATAGAAATGCCAGAACCTGCGGCTCACCTCTTGGTCGTAGATGACGAAGAGAGCCTGGCGGACATGGTCGCCACCGCTCTTCGCTTCGCCGGGTACCGAGTGGCGGTGGCGGCGGGAGGAATCGATGCACTCAAGGCGGTGAGGACTTCACCGCCCGAGCTGGTGGTCCTCGATGTCAACCTGCCCGATCTCGATGGTTTCGAGGTCTGTCGTCGTTTGCGTCGCGACGGACATGAGATGCCGGTCATATTCCTTACTGCTCGGGATGGGCTCGACGATCTCCGCTCCGGATTTCGCCACGGAGGCGACGACTACCTAACCAAGCCCTTCAGCCTCGAAGAGCTCGGGCTTCGAATCGAGGCCCTTCTCCGTCGCAGCCGGGGTGATGCCTTTGAGCCACGTCGTATCACAAACGGCGACCTCGTGATCGACGAGGATGCCCACCAGGTGTGGGTGGGAAACGAGCAGGTAATGCTGTCCCCGACCGAGTATCGCCTCCTGCGTTACCTGACCCTGAATCGAGATCGGGTGCTGTCGAAGGATCAGATTCTTGACTACGTCTGGCAGTACGACTTTGGTGGCAACGCCGGGATAGTCGAGACCTACATCGGCTACCTACGTCGGAAGCTCGGTGGTCCGGTCGCCAACCGGATCGAAACCGTGCGTGGGTTTGGCTACGTGCTGCGGAGTCCGTCCCGAGCCTGAGCGATGACCCTCCGCGCCCGTCTCGTCCTGGCCGTCACCGCCTTGCTGGTTGGTGTGATCGTGACCTTTGGCTACGTAGCCGCCCAGAGCCACCGTCGCGTGCTGCTCGCTCAGATTGATCGGCGCCTCGAATCCGCCCTCGCCCAGGCGACCCGCTTGCAACCAGGCGATGGGGGAGCGGGAGGCGATCGGATCTTCGCCGAGCTCATCCTCGGTCCCAGCGGTGAGGTCGTGGCCAGCTCGCCGTCGGGAATACGCGGCGATCTTGATCCGCTCCCCGACATCGGGCGCCTCCCCGACCTCCAGCCGGGTGAGAGACGAGTTGTGACCCTCCCCTCAGCCCAAGGAGGCTTCACATTTCGCGCCGGGGTTCTTCGATCTCAAAGGGGCTTCACACTCATCGTCGCTCAACCCCTGCGAGACGTGGCGGCGGCCGGTGGGGCATTGCAGCGACGACTCTTCGCCGCCGGGGTCGTGATTCTCATTGGCGGCGGCGCCGTGTTCTGGCTGACGCTCCGTCGCGGGTTACGGCCAGTGGACGACATGATTGCCACGGCCGCGGCCATCGCCGATGGCGATCTCTCGCGCCGGGTTCCGGAAGCCGATGCCGAAACCGAACTCGGAAAATTGGGCAACGCCTTGAATCACATGCTGGCAAATATCGAGGAGGCCTTTGACGCCGAAACCCGGGCGAAGCTTCGTCTGAAGCAATTTGTCGCCGATGCCTCGCACGAGCTGCGAACACCCATCGCCACAATCTCGGGCTACACCGAGCTCCACCGCAAGGGCGCTCTCGAACCAGACCCCGGGACCGATCACGCAATGGGCCGCATCGAATCCGAGAGCAGGCGCATGAAACATCTGGTCGAGGATCTTCTCCTCCTCGCGCGTCTCGATCTCGATCCACCTCTCGAGAGACGGCCGGTTGATCTTCCACGCATAGTGCGTGACGCGGCCGCAGACAGCCGAGCGATCGATCCGGAAAGGCCGGTGGAGGAGATCATGGAAGAGGGCCTACTGGTGTCGGGAGATCCAGAGCGGCTCACCCAGGTGATTGCCAATCTCCTGCAGAATGCCAGGTCCCACACGCCCCCTGGGACTCCGGTTCGGATCGAAGTTGGCAGGCGCAATGGTGACATCGAGCTGGCCGTGATCGATCGCGGGCCCGGATTTCCTCCAGGATCGCTGGGCTCGGTTTTCGACCGCTTCTTTCGCGCTGACGAGTCGCGCTCCCGCAAGAGCGGCGGCTCGGGATTGGGCCTCGCCATCGTCGAGGCGATCGCCCGGGCCCACGGCGGGAGCGCCCGCGCTGAGAATTTGCCAGGGGCCGGTGCCCGGGTGGTCGTGCGCTTACCGGCTCTCGGCTAATTCCCAGTCAGTCGTCGGCTTGCTCCCAGGTTGGCAATCGAAGCTCGTCCAGACGAAAGGAGTTAGAAATGCCAATCAGCACGAGGTTGCGCTCGATGGTGACGATCGGAGCGATCGCCGCCATCTTGGGATTGCTGTTGGGGGCCACGATCCTCGGACCGGGGACGGCGGACGCCCAGGAGACACCTGGCCCGACGGCCCCCGACGACGGGCCACCTGCCCGCCACATGGAGCGGATCCGGGCTGCCCTAGACGGATTGGTGACAGACGGAACCATCTCAGCGGAACAGGCCGATGCGGTGGCAGCCCACCTGGCGAGTCAGTGGGACTTCCATGGACGCCGGATGCACCGCATCCATGCCGGGCTCGACGTCGCTGCCGCCACAATCGGGATCGCAGAGACGGATCTGGTCGAGGCTTTGCGGGACGGACAAACCGTGGCCGACGTAGCCGAGGCAAACGGGGTTTTGCCCCAAACCGTCATCGCTGACCTGGTCGCCGAAGTGAACACCAGGGTCGATGAAGCGGTCGCAAACGGTGACCTCGATGCCGAACGAGGCGTCGAGATCAAGGCCAACGCGCTCGAGCGGATCACCGATTTCGTTAACGGTGAGATCCGCCTCCGCCGACTGGCTCCCGCCGCCTGATCCTCGCCGTCTTTCCTCCCCCAGCGATCGAAGCGAGCGTTGGGGGAGGTGTCGCCGAAGGCGACAGAGGGGGCTACCCGGCGGGCATCAGTCAGACCAGGAGCCGATGAGCTCTTGCTTGAGCCGAGCGAGGCGTGGTGATAGCGAAACGTGATAGACGTGGGGGTTGACGAGCCGGCGGACCCCGGGGTCGAGCCGTTCGAGGTCGGCGAGCCGCCGGGCTTGCGCTGCCAGGATCTCCTCGTGGGGCGTTGGACGTCCCTCGAGCTGCACCCGCTCCCCCAGCTCCTCGATCTCGCTGATCCGCTCTGCCGCCAGCCGCCTCCTGATCCCCGCTTGACTGGGATGGTGAAGCTCCAGCGGCGGCGACGGATTTTCGTCCGCCAAGGTAAGGAGATCCGCCGTGGCCAGTCCTCGCTCGTCATAGATCCGCCAGGCTCTTTTGGCGCCCGGGGTCAGGACCTTGGCGGGCGTGTCCGAGAGCTTGATGGCTGGCACCCACTCCCCTCGATCTTCGATCGCTGCCAGCTTGTACACGCCGTCGAGGTAGGGATCTCCCTGCGAGGTGGCCAGGCGCGATCCGACCCCGTAAACCAGACGTCGAACGATGGCATCGCCATCGGTTCCCAGACGGTTGGACTCATCGAGTATCTGCTCGATGATCTGGCGGATCGTGATCTCGTCGAGCTCACTTGAGAGAACGATGACCGTGTCTTCGAACCCAGCCGCGTCCAACATCGCAGCCGAGCGCACGGCCAGATAGGCGAGGTCGCCGGAGTCAAGGCGGATTCCTAGCGGCTTGTGCCCCCCGGCGGCCAGCTTCTCGAAAACAGCGATGGCGTTGGGCACACCTGACTCAAGCGTGTCGATGGTGTCGACCAGCAACAGACAATCGTCGGGGTAAACATCTGCGTAGGCGGAAAAAGCACCAAGCTCGCCCATTCCGAGGGCCATGAAGGCCTGCACCATCGAGTGGGCATGGGTCCCTCGAGGAAGAAAGCCGAGCTCGTAAGAGCGACCCACCAACGAAGAGCCCGAAGCGCCGCCGATCAGCGCGGCCCTGACGACAGATTGCGCGCCCGAGCCCTGCGCACGACGAGCCCCGAACTCGAGCACGTTCCCACCCCGGGCCGCTTCCCAGAGTCGCGAAGCCTTGGTGGCGATGAGCGTTTCGAAATTGAGATGATTGAGAAGGGCGGTCTCGATGAGCTGGCAGAGGATCAGGGGGCCCTCGACCACGGTCAGCGGCACTCCCGGGTGAACGACCCTCCCTTCCGGGATAGCCGTCAGCCGCAGCGCAGAGAAATCGGCGTGCTCTCCGAGCCAGCCGAGAAAGTCGGGCGAGAACATCTTGTCGCCGGTAGTCGTCGGATGACCAGCGATGTGTTCGATTTCGAACGGATCGAAGTGGGCACCGTTCAACCAATCGATGAAGGTGCGGAGCCCGGCGGTGATCGCGTATCCGGCCTGGTGGGCTCCATAGTCGGGATAGCTGCGAAAAAAGTGCTCGAACCGAGCAGGACGTTCATGAAGGCCGGCCCGGAAGTAGACCTGGGCCATCGTCAATTGATACTGATCGGTGAGTAGAACGTCAGAGGCCAAATCGCGCATGCGCTATCTAACCTCGTTCCGTGCCTCACTACGTCTTCGGAGAAAACCAAGCCCTCGTCATCGTCGACTGCCAGAACGACTTCGCCGATCCCAACGGGAGCCTCTATGTCGGAGGCGGCGAAGAGATCGCGGTGGCGATCAACGAAATGGTCATTGAGGCGGGACGCGAAGGCGTGCCAGTGTTCTATACCCAAGACTGGCACCCCGACTCAACTCCTCATTTCGAAAAGGACGGAGGCATCTGGCCGGTTCATTGCGTCATGGGAACATGGGGAGCCGAAATTCATCCGGCGCTGGCGGTAGAAGGGCCAATCGTCCGCAAAGGCGCCAATGGCGAGGATGGATACTCAGGTTTCACCATGCGTGATCCCGAGACCGGTGAGGAGCAGCCAACCGAGCTGGCAGCCCTGCTGACCACGGCCAACCCCTCCGAGCTGGTCGTGTGCGGGCTGGCTCTCGACTATTGCGTGAAGGCCACGGCGCTCGACGGCTTGCGGCTCGGATGGAAAGTATCCGTGCCTCTGGCCCTCACGGCTGCCGTCGACCTCAATCCCGGCGACGGCGACAGATCAGTCACCGAGCTGAGCATTGCCGGAGCCACAGTCGTTTAGGGGGCCGCTGAGCCAAGCCGCGACGTAAGATCGCGTGGCCGGTCGACACGGAACTCACGATCGACCGGCCACGCTGGCCAACAAGCTCCGGCGGGCGTTGGGGACCGTCCCGGCCCGCCGGAACTCTGGCGTTCTTGGTCATTTGACACTCCTTACCAATGACTGCATCCCCTCCAGGTTCTGGATTCCAGAGAGTGTCTCGACAAATGGATAGTCGACCGAGCTTTCTCGATAGATCTCGAAGATTCCCGAGTCGAAAAGAATCAGATAAGGCTTCTTGGCGGCGACGATTTCCTCCATGCTCCAAAGCAGGTCGTAGGCCTCGGCCGAATCTCGGGTCGAGTTGTAGCGATCCAGCAACCGCTCGAAATTTGCATCGTTGAAGCCAGTGGCGTTGTTGCCTCCAGTGGTGAGAGTGTCGTGCCGGGCGGACCAGAACGCCTCGTGGTGAGTGGGCCAGGCGGGGCTTCCCAGTGTCCAACCGAGGATGAACATGTCGAAGTCGAGTTCACCCTCTGAGTTGGGGACATACACGCGACTGATCAAGTTGTCGAGGTCGGTCGGGATGGCCTCGGCTTGGAAACCGAGTTGCTCGAGCCACGTTTCGATCCACACCGCATAGGTGGCGCGCAGCGGGTCATACCCCGGACCGGGGGCGAGGATTTCGAGGGTCGGGAGATCCTGCCCTTGATAAGAAATTCCCTGTCCGGGCACGACGCCTAAGCCCTCGGCGTCCATCGTTGGCTCCACTTCCCAGGCAAACCCCGCCGATGCCAAGAGGTCCATTGCTTCGGCAAGCCTCGCCCCGGTGGTCTTGCCGACGTATGCAGAGGCAATTTCGTCCGCCACCGCCTGGTTGAACCACCGATGGTTGCCCTTGGGGATCGAGGCGTACATGGGAATGGCCGCCCCCTGCAGGACGCTCTCCGCCATGAACTCCTTGTCGATCATCAACGCCAACGCGTCGCGAAACTCCGGAATGCTCATCGGAAAACGTCTCAGGTTGAACGCCAGGTACCGGAAGCCGTTGGTCCCGTTGGCGATGGCCGTCAGGTTGGGATCGCGATCGAGGGCTCCCGAGAGGCCGCGCGGCAACCCCAACGGATTCAAGATGTAGTCGATCTCGCCGGCCTGCAAGGCAAGCGCGGCAGCCGCCTGGCTTCGATAGATGCTGAAGAAGGTGTCACTGACAAAGGGACCAGTGTCGAAGGCGAGGCCTCCCGATTCCACTCCCTTCGATCTTCCGTAATAGGAGAGGTTGGCGATCGAGTGCGCAAACGCCCCCGCTTCCAGTTCATCGAAGATCATCGGGCCACCAGAAGGATCTCCGCTCCCAGAAGATTGGTAGAGAGTGGCTGCCGGATCGCCCGAGGTCGAAGCGCTGGCAACTGTCCGCCTCCAGAAGTGAGCCGGCATGATCGGCGCCACCCCGACACTGTGGGGCCAGACGGCAAGCCCCGGGGCCCGGTTGAACTCGAACCGGACCGCGTGGTCACCAATCCCTTCGACATTCGTGAGACCGATCTGATCGGGATCGCCGGGGTTAGGCAGCGGATAGCCCTGGAGCCAGTTTCCCCCCAATCCGAGATCGCGCACCGTTTCGAAGGTAAAGACGACATCGGCCGAGGTAATCGGCGTCCCGTCGCTCCAGGTGGCGTCTCTCCGGATCGGTACGGTCACGACCCAGCCCGCCCTGCTCTCGATCGCTCTGGGAATGGCAGTCGTGGCGGCCAGGTCGGATTCCAACTCGACCCCCGGATAGTTCACGGTGAATAGAGCCGGCTTGGTTGGAGCCAGGACGTATGTGTTCCAGACGCTGGCGTCGGTGTCCTGGGCGGCCCAGAAATTGTCGGTGGTGGTCTCCCCTAGTAGACCGATCTTGTAGCTCGAGAGCGGGTCGCCGGCCTCAGGCCGGCTGAAGTCGGGCAGCCCCGGCGGCGCCTCGTAGACCGTCCGCTGACATCCCGCGGCTAAGAGCAGGAAAGTGATGGCTGCGAGCAGGAATCGGGATGTCCTCATCAGTCTCCAATAAGTCGGAGAGACGCTGGTCCCGGTGCGCTCGGCTCTTTATGCCCCCGAGTCGCCGTTGCATTTCATGCGATTAATTGGCCAGCAAAGGCTGCACCCAGGCGGTGCCACTTGGGTCGACTACCCGCGCCCTTAGCGACAGCGCGTTTCCCAATCGGCAGAAACCAACCTCTCCTTCGACGCGTTCGACGACCTTGCCGTCGGCAATGAACTCGATGAGCGACCCGCCGTGGGCAACGACTCGAAGACTCTCTCCCACTCGAGCTTCGACACGAGATAGCTCCGGACCGTTGGAGGCATAGAAATGACCGGCGGCTAGCGCGGCGAGCAATGCCGCCGAGGTCTTTTCCTCGGCCTCCGCCACCACCCACCCGCGCCCGGGGTTCGAAAACTGCGCCCCCCACTCCTGGAAGTAGTGCGCATCATCAACAGCCAGGCCAAACACGCGTTGGCCGTGCAGCAACAACAGGTCCCAAACGGTATCCATCGACGGCAATTCCTCAGTGCCGTCGTTGAAGGAGAGAGGGTGGCCGTTATAGACCTCGAAGAACTGCAGCCTGCGCAGGGCCGCGAGATCCTTCCATCCCACCGATGACCAGAAGTTGGGGTGGTTGACGGAGGCCATCCCGCCGTTGGCGACGATCCGATCGATCAAGCCCTGGAGGACACCCTGCACCGATTCCCCTCCCACGTCTCCGAGAGAGGCGCGGGTTCCGTAGCCATTGACGTGGAGGGCATATGTGCGCTCGTCATCCTGCCACCAGCTCGTCAATTCCTCCCCCGGAATCAGGTGAATGCGCCGCCCCTCTTTCAGGAGTTCGGACTGCAGAAAGTCGGGATCGAAGCGGACGTTGTGGTCGGAAATGCAGAGGAAGTCGTAGCCGGCTTCGTCGTACCAACGCGCCACCACACCCGGGGGGCTGTCCCCATCGGAAAGGGAGGTGTGGGTGTGCAGGTTGCCCTTGAACCAAGGCATCGGGACCGATTCTCGCGGCCTACGAGCTTCGCCCCCGCCGTGGGTAATCTCAATTGGGGCGTTAGTCCCGTTAGGAACTATGAAATGATCTTCGCGTACATCGATCCCGGAACCGGGAGCTTGCTGCTCCAGGCCATCCTCGGCGGAATAGCCGGACTGGCCGTGTTCTTCAAGACCACTGGTCGGCGCCTATTTCGCCGTAACAAGAACACACCGGTCGAAGCGGAAACCACCGACGCCTAAGGGTGGACAACCCCGATTCGGGTGACGCCCGGTTTGATTCGGGCTCCTTTCGTGACCCCGCCAGTCGTGTGCGTTGGCAGGGCGGTCGAGTCGAGCGCGTCCTCACCCCCCAGGGGCTCGCCGATTGGAAGGCGCTTTCGGAAAGCGGCCTCTTAGAGGCCGAGCAAAAGCGCCTGATTTCGACGGAGTCCGCCGTCGACGATGCATTGCTCAGGCATGAGCGGATTCCCATCTGGACCTATCCCTACGAGTGGTGCTTTGGCATGCTCAAGGCTGCGGCTCTACTCCAACTCGAGCTGATCGAGGCCGCTCTCGATCGCGGACTCACTCTCAAGGACGCCACTCCGTACAACATCCAGTTCCGCGGCGTGGAGCCCGTGTTTGTCGACATCGGGTCCTTTCGCCCCTACGAGCAGGGAGAGCCCTGGCTCGGCTACGGACAGTTCTGCCGACTGTTCCTCTATCCGCTCATGGTGCAAGCCCACGCCGGAATACCCTATCGACCCCTCCTGCGCGGATCCCTCGACGGCATCGATCCCGACATGGCCCAGGCCATGCTGCGCGGCAATCGTCTCAAATCCGGTGTGCTCCTCGACGTGGTGATGCAGGCTCGCGCCCAGCGGAAGACGGCAGGAAGAGATGTCCGCCAGGAGCTCTCCGAGGCCGGATTCCGACCGGAGATGATCAAGGCCAACCTGGCTCGGCTCCATCGGATCGTGAGTGGTCTCAATTGGGTTCCTGCCGGAAGCACCTGGTCCTCTTATGGCGATTGCGCCCACGTCGGAACCCAGCGAGAACGAAAGGCCGACTTCGTTCGCCGGATCGCGGCACAAAAGCAGAGAGCTATTACCTGGGATCTTGGAGCCAATGACGGGTATTTCTCCCGGCTGACAGCCCCCCACAGCGATTGGGTCGTGGCCGCCGACGCCGATGAGCTCGTCATCGATCGGCTCTTCCAGAGCCTCGGGGGATCGGAGGCGACGAATGTGCTCCCGATAGTCTTCGACCTTTCCGACCCTTCTCCTGGTCTGGGGTGGCGGGGGCGAGAGCGCAAGCGGCTCGACGAACGAAGTCGACCTGATCTTGTGCTCCTGCTGGCAGTAGTCCATCACCTGGTTGTCAGCGGCAATCTCCCTCTAACGGAAGTCATTGACTGGCTGCGATCGCTGTCCTCAGAAGTGATCTTTGAGTGGGTGCCGCCCACGGATCCCATGGCGCGCCAGTTGGCTCTCAATAAACGAGCCGGCGAGATTCATCTCGACTACGACGAGACAACCCTGCGTCAAGCTATTAATGATCGTTTCGGCATCGCCTCAGAGTCGGCACTCGAAGGGCGCATCCTTTTTCATCTCATCCCGCGGTGACGAACCGGCTCACCCGCACATCATCTCTCCTCACCCTGGCGACGATGGGAGTGGCCTGGCCAGTGCTTGACATCCTCGGTCGCAACGCCGAGTTTTTCGTTGCCCGTGGCTCGGGACGGCTTGAAATCGTCGTGTTGTCGTTGGCCCTGGGTTTCGGAGTTCCGGCCCTCGCCGCCCTCCCGGGTTTGATTCCCGGCAAGGCGGGGGTGGCAATCTCGACGGCTTGGGCTGTCCTCCTCGCCACGGTGCTCGGGTATCTCCTCTTTCGCCGCCTCGCGCTGGCGCCCGGCATCGAGGAAGCTCTGGCGGTGGGGCTTGGAGTGGGGACCGTGGTTGCCATTCACCGAATCGCGGCCGCTCAAAGCCTGGTCCGGCTGCTCGCCTTCAGTCCGCTGATCGTCGTGCCCTATTTCTTGCTGGCTACACCTTCGGGCGGAATCGTGACTGACCGGGGGGTGCCCATCGCCTCGGCGGTCGACCCGCAACGGCAGCCGCCGATCGTTTTTCTCATCTTCGACGAGTTTCCCCTCGCTTCCCTGATCGACCCCGACGGCAACCTCCGTCGCGACCGCTACCCGAACTTTGCCGCCTTGGCCGACGACGGGACCTGGTTTCGCAACGCGATGACCGTTCAGCAACAGACGGAACATTCGGTTCCGGCGATTCTCACCGGGATCAACCCTGACACCGATCTCAATCCTTACGCCGGCCAGTATCCCGGCAGCCTCTTCACCGCACTTTCCTCCGCCTATCGGATGGACGTCCAGGAGACGATGACCCGGCTGTGTCCGGTGACGGTGTGCGAACGAGTTCCAGACCTCGAGGCGCGCGGCGTCGCACCGCTGATCCGCGATGTCGCGGTGATTGCCGGTCATACCCTCCTCCCCCCCTGGGCGACCACATCGCTGCCCCTCATCGATCGCAATTGGGGCAACTTTGGCCGAGCCACTGAGGACTTCAACGCCATCGAAGCCTTCAACGACGCCCGCCGTGACGATCCCCGCGAGACGATCGACCAACTGATCACTGATATCGAGGAAAACAGATCGGCGCAGCCGACGTTTTTCTTCGCTCATGCGCTTCTTCCCCACAATCCCTGGCAATTCCTACCCACCGGGCAGAGGTACCTCCTCGACTCGGAACGATTGCCGGGGAGTGCGTCCACCGGGTGGGGCCCCAACGCCTGGCTCTCCGCCCAGGCTTTGCAGCGTCACCTGCTGCAGGTGCAATACGTCGACCGCGCTGTTGGGGAAGTCATGAAGGCCATGAAGGATTCGGGCATCTACGAGGAGAGCCTCCTGGTGGTGGTGGCCGACCATGGCATCGCATTGCGCCCCAATATCGAGCACTGGCGCAAGATCACTCCGGAGACGATCGGAGAGGTGGCGGCGGTGCCGCTATTCGTCAAGCCTCCGGCAGATTCGGCGGCCGCCGCCCAGGCCGGCCATATCGACGACCGGCGCACCCACACCACCGACATCGCCCCCACCGTGGCCGATTTGTTGGGATTCGCCCTGCCCTGGGCGGCCGATGGCGTATCCCTATTTGGCCCCGACCCCCACCGGATCGAGACCACCACAACGGGCCCGAGCTCTTCTGCCACTTTCGGAGTCGAAGGTGACGAGGTCTTGGCGGTAGCGGCCGCTAATGCCGAGTGGTTCCCCACCGGCGATCCTTATGAATTGAAGCCCCCCGAAGCCCCCGACCTCATCGGAGAACCCATCTCCGAATTAACAGCCACCAACGACGAATTCCGGATCAGCATTGATCGGCGGCAGGCCTACGAAGACGTCGATCCCGAGGGCAACCGGGTGCCGGCGCGGATCACCGGTCGGGTGCTGGGTTTGCCCGAGGGCGAAGAGACACTGGTGGCAGTGGCCGTCAACGGCGTAATCGAAGCGGTGGTTCGCTCCTATCACGATCGGGGACGGAGCGGCTTCCAGGCGATGATCCCACCCGACCGCTTCCGCCCCGGAAACAACATCGTGGAAGCGATCGCCTTCGACCCATAATTTGCGAACCCAGGGTTCGGAGGGCGGCCCTACCTATCTGTGAGCCCGCAGAACGATCAACCCAGGGATTGCAGCGCCGGTTCGAGGTCAGGCTGGGTGAACTCGAAGCCGGAAGCATGCACGGCTGCCGGGATCATGTGGCGGGACTCGAGCAATTCTCCCGCGAAGCCGCCCAGCACCGCTCGCACTGCAAACTCCGGAGCCGGGAAGAATCCGGGGCGATGGAGCACCCGAGCCAGAGTCTTCGCCCAATCGCTCTGACGGCGAGCATCGGGCGCGGAGAGATTGAAAGGCCCGCTCAGCTCTTTTTCGAGGGCATAGATCATGAAGGCGATGACGTCGTCGAGGTGGATCCAGGACCACCACTGGCGACCGCCGGCAACCGGTCCGAGAATTCCCAGGTTGGCGACGAGCCGGAGGCGCTTCCAAGCAGGTCCCTGGCGGCCGAGGATGATCCCACCCCGAGTGCGCGAGACTTTCGTCCCGAGCCGTTCCGCGCCCATCGCGGCTACCTCCCAGTCGCGGATGATCGCCGGGATGAATCCCTCACCGGCCACGGCGTCCTCCGTAAGCGTCTCGTCGCCCCGGTCGCCGTAGTAGCCGCTCGTGCTCATCGAGACCATCACGCGGGGTGGCGCCTCGAGCTCTGACATCCCCTCGACCAGGCGGTTAGTGAGCCCCACTCGCGATTCGCGCAGGCGACGTTTCTTGGCCTCTGTCCACCGGCCGTTGGCAGGCTCGCCGGCCAGGTTGACGACGGCATCGACTCCATCCCAGGCCTCTCGAGGCGGTGGGCCAAGGCGGGGATCCCATTCCACGCTTGCCGCCGACGTCGGCCGACGACCGCCGGGGCGACTGAGGATTACCGGCGCATGGCCGTGATTCTGGAGGGATCTGACGAGGGCCGAACCGATGAACCCTGTCCCCCCGGTGACAAGAACCCTCAAGGCCAATTCATTCCTGTGTAAAACCCCCCCGCCAAATCATCCAATCTTGGGGAGACCGATCCTACGCCAGAATGGGCTGGTGCGAGCCAGGTTCGGATTCGGGGCGATCCTGGCCGTGGTCATGGGGGTGGCGACGTTCGCCCTCACGGTTTTCGGCGTCCTCACCAGTCAGCTGATCAGCGAGTTCGGCATCGCCCGATGGCAGGTCGGGGCCCTGGTGACAGCATCTTCTGCTGCCGGGGCGATCCTTAGTCCAACCATAGGTCGGCTCACCGATCGTTTCGGGGCTCGACGCTCCACCCTCGCCAATCTCGGGTTGGGTACTCTCGCCCTCGCCGCTCTGGCTATTGCTCCCACCTTTGCACTTCTGGTCATCGCCGCCCTCGTCACGGGGGTCGCCCAGGGAATGGCGAACCCCGCCACCAACAAACTCATCTCGCTCCACGTCCCCGCCGGGAGCCGGGGCCTTATCACCGGAATCAAGCAGTCAGGGGTACAGGTGGGAACGGTGGTCGGAGGACTGACGCTCCCGTTGCTTGCCCTTGCCTGGGGCTGGCGATGGGCGGTGGCGACATTTGCCGGCGTGGCTGCAATTGGCCTTTTATCGGCATTGGTGATCGTCCCTCACGATCCCGGCCAAGAAACGCGCGAAGTCGTAGAAGAAAAGGGGGTGCCGACTGGCATCATCCGCCTCGCGGCCTATGGCTTCTTGCTCGGGGCCGGCGGTTCGGCGCTTTTCACTTACACCGCCCTCTACGGACAAGAGACCCTCGGGTACTCGCCCGCCGCCGCCGGAGCCGCGGTCGCCCTCATGGGCGTCGTGGGGGTCGTGTCGCGGATCGCCTGGAGCCACGCCGCCGAACGCGGGCACCGTTATCGCGGGTCTCTGGTCTGGCTGGCGGCGTTGTCCACCGTCGCCGCCTTGCTCATGGCGGCATCGATGGCGTTTCCCCCTCTGGTTTGGCTGGCGGCCGCGACCACCGGGCTCTCGGCCAGCGCCTGGAATTCAGTGGGAATGCTGGCGATCATCTTCATGGTCCCAGCAGCCACTGCCGGCCGAGCGTCAGGAGTTGTGCTTTTCGGGTTTCTGGCCGGTCTCGGCTTGGGAGCTCCGGTGTTCGGATGGTCCGTCGATGCCCTCGGCACCTATCTCCCCGGGTGGTTGGCGGCGGCGGCGTTGTTCGCCATCGGATGGTTTGTGGCCCTTTCGCTTCCGCGAGCCAATGGCTAGCCCAGAGCCTGGCGCACGCGGGGTGCGACCTCCTTGCCGAAAAGCTCGATTGAATTCAAGACCAGATCGTGGGGCATCGTCCCGACACTGATGTGGAGCATGAATCGGACGATTCCGAGCACTTTGGCCCAGCGCACGATCTTGTCGGCCACCGTCTCTGGGTCTCCAATCACGAGCGAACCGGCAGAACCTCTCATCCCTTCGAACTGAATACGGGTCATCGGCGACCACCCTCGTTCCCGCCCGAGCTGAGTCATCACCGCCGCGTAGGGGGGATAGAAATCTTCGGCAGCCTGCTCGGTGCTGCCTGCGACATATCCGTGAGCGTGAACAGCCAGCGGCACGGTTGAAGGATCGAAGCCGGCCTCGCTCAATGCGCGGCGGTGTATGTCCCCGAGGACCGAAAAGCGATCGGGGATCCCACCGATGATGGCGAGCGCCACGGGTAGTCCCCGGAGTCCGGCGCGCACCATCGATTCCGGGCTGCCACCGACGCCTACCCAGACCGGCAAGGGATCCTGCTGGGGGCGCGGGTAGATGGCCTGATCAGTTAGGGGTGGCCGAAACTTTCCCGACCAGGTCACCCGCTCGTTGTCGCGGATCGCTAGGAGGAGGTCGAGTTTCTCGGAGAACAGCTCGTCGTAGTCGGCCAGGTCGTAGCCGAACAGGGGAAAGGACTCGATGAAGGAGCCACGACCGACCAGCAACTCCGCCCTCCCCATCGACAGAAGGTCAAGGGTGGCGAATTGCTGAAAGACCCGAACCGGATCGTCGGAGGAGAGAATGACGACCGCCGGAGCCAGCCGGATTCGCTCGGAGCGAGCGGCGATTGCAGCCAGGACCACTGCCGGCGCCGACGAAGCGAAGTCGGGCCGGTGGTGTTCGCCGATCCCGTAGACATCGAGCCCCACTGCTTCGGATAGCTCCGCCTCCTCGACCACCTGGCGCAGTCGCTCGCCATGGCTGCGAACCTCTCCCGTCGCTGGATCGGGCGTGGTCTCGGCGAATGTCGTGATCCCTAATTCCATCCCAGACACTTACCCGCAATCGCTGGCAGACACAAACTCAGCCCGAAACGAGGAGTGGGCTTGAAATCACCAGGAGGACTTAGTTGTAGAGGCCTCCATCTGAATCAGAGCCCTGACCGCCTCCTGAATCTCCATCAGAAGGACCCGGGTTGTCACCGCACGCGCCCAACCCCACAACCAGCAAGAGAATTGCCAACCATCGCTTTGCCGTCTTCACGCGTTCGCCTCCTCAGTAGGCGATAAGTCCAAGACTTCGTACCCCCGCCTCAGAGGGGGGAAACAATTCGATCGGGTCAGGCGACGAATTCCGCCGGGTTCTCCTGAAAGGTCCGGAGGCATCCCGCCGCACAAAAGAAGTAGGTCACGCCGTTGTATTCCGTCTTGAAACGTGCCGTCTCGACATCAACAGTCATGTCGCAGACCGGATCGATAGCTTCCTTCATCCGCTTACCTCCACTGGTACCTCTATATCGGCCAGTATGGCAAGCACCAAGCTTTGCCACACGTCCCGTTCGACAGCCGGGTTTCGAGCGATGATGATGCCGACGATGAGTCGTTTCTTTCCCTACGACTTCGACCGGAGGTTCCGCCTGATCTGGCGCTTGTTCGGTGTCGATCCCGAAGTCGACGGCATAACCCTCACCGACGATGGCCGCCTCGACGCCAGCTTCGGGCGTTTTCGGGTTGACACTCCTTTGTCGAACGTCGCTGATGTCACCAACACCGGGCCTTATCACTGGTGGAAGTCCGTTGGGCTCCGGGCATCGGGGGCCGACACCGGGATCACCTTCGGCACCACCAATCGAGTGGGTGCGTGCATCCTGTTCAAAGAGCCGATCCCACAAGTGGTGCCACCCCGACCAGCCCACGCCGGGCTCACAGTCACGGTCGCCGCACCTGACGAGCTGGTCGCCGCGGTAAAGGGCACCAAAGGTGCCTGAGTTCTTCGACGTAGGCGCAGTTGGGTTTGGGGAGGATGGCGACCTCTCCTATCGGGTATACGAACCGGATCGCTTGGTGCTCGGCAAGCGGATGGAGGATCAACTTCGGATCGCTGTGTGCTACTGGCACTCGTTCAACTGGCCGGGGAGCGACGTCTTCGGTGTGGGCACGTTCGATCGTCCCTGGCTGGAGCCAGGGGCAACCGATCCCATGGCAGCAGCCCGGCAGAAAATGGATGCCGCCTTCGAGTTCTTTACCAAATTGGGCGTTCCCTTTTTCTGCTTCCACGACGTCGACATCGCCCCGGCGGGAACAACCTTTTCAGATTCGGCGCGGAACCTCGATGCCATGGTCACCTACGCCGAGAAAAAGATGGCTGATACCGGCAAAAAGGTCCTGTGGGGCACCGCCAACCTTTTCTCCCATCCCCGCTACGCCGCCGGCGCCGCCACCAACCCCGATCCCGACGTCTTTGCCTACGCCGCGGCTCAGGTGAAGCATGCCCTGGAAGCGACGCATCGCCTCGGTGGCGCCAATTATGTGCTGTGGGGGGGCCGGGAGGGTTACGAGACGCTGCTCAACACCGACCTTCGACGAGAGGCACAGCAGCTGGCCCGGTTCCTACACCTGGTGGCCGAGCACAAGCACAAGATCGGCTTCGAGGGCACGCTCCTCATCGAGCCCAAGCCCGCCGAACCGACCAAGCATCAATACGACTACGACTGCCAATCCGTCCACGGATTCCTCGAGCGTTTCGATTTGGTCGACGAGTACCGCGTCAACATCGAGGCCAATCACGCCACGCTGGCGGGCCACAGCTTCCACCACGAGGTGGCCTATTCGGTGTCGAACGGGATCTTCGGCTCGATCGATGCCAACCGGGGCGATTATCAGAACGGATGGGACACCGATCAATTCCCTAATTCCGTAGATGAGCTGTGCCTGGTCCTTTATGAGATTCTCCGCGGCGGCGGCTTTGCCAATGGCGGCTTCAATTTCGACACCAAGCTGCGCCGGCAATCGCTCGACCGTGCCGATCTCTTCCACGGCCATGTAGGGGGGATCGACACCCTGGCCCGGGCTTTGCTGGTGGCGGCCGAGCTCATCGAACAGGAGACCATCGCCGCTCCCCTGAACCGGCGATATGTCGGCTGGGAGGATGGGGTGGGTGCCGGCATACTTTCGGGTTCGGAGTCCCTCGACTCGCTCGAGGCCCGGGTCCTGGCAGGCGAGATCGATCCGAACCCGGTCTCGGGTCGACAGGAGCTCCTGGAGAATCGGGTCAACCGGGTCATTTGGTCCAGTCGCTGACCCTGGGGTCCTACGAGCTAGCGGTTGCTGAAGACTTCGGTCCCCGAATCATCGGCCTACGCCGGAACGATTCGCCCGATTTCTTCGCTCGCCTCGACCCCGAGTTGGCGCTGAGACAACCCGGTGGGGAGCTTTATCGGCTGCGCGGTGGCCACCGCCTCTGGGCGGCACCGGAGGTCCCGGAAGTGACCTACGCCCCCGACGATCACGCTTGCGAGGTAGTCGCAACCGGCCACTCGGTGCGGATCTCGGCGCCGCCAGATAGTGCCGGACTTGAGAAATCGATCACCATCACGCCCAACGAAGAGAAGCTGCTGGTCGACCATCGGCTAACGAATGCGGGGCGGGGGCCGATCCGCGTGGCCCCATGGGCCATTACCCAACTGCGCCTGGGTGGGGTGGCTCAGCTTCCCTTGACAAACGTCCACGATCGAGATGATCTGCAAGCCGACCGGAGTCTGGTGATCTGGCCTTACACCGATCTCGGCGACTCCCGGCTCTCGTTCGCAAGCGACCGGGTTTTCATCCACGGAAGAGCCGGACCACCCCTCAAGCTCGGATCGGGACCCGAATCTGGCGAGTTGTCATATTCGCTCGAGAATTGGCGATTCCTCAAGACGATCCAGTCCCCAAACGAGGAGCCCTTCGCGGATCGGGGAGCGGTGTGCCAGGTGTACGTCAAAGACACCTTCCTCGAGTTGGAGACTCTGGGACCTCTCGCTCCCCTCGATCCGGGTGAGTCGGCCGAGCACCGCGAGACCTGGACGATTATCCGCTAAGTGTGAAGCTCCTCGAGCTCCGACTTGCTGATCTGGCCGGGGAGCTTTCCCATGATGATCATCCCCAGAACATCGTCTTTGGTGACTTCCTCCTTCTTCACCGTTCCTACGAGCTTCCCGGTCAGCATGACACTGATCCGATCGGAGAGATCGAAAACATCGTGGATGTCGTGGCTGATCAAGAAGATCCCCAAGCCCTCTTCCTTGAGTTGGCGGATGAGTCCGCCCACCTGTGCGGTTTCAGCCGGACCCAATGCCGCGGTGGGCTCGTCCATGATCAGGATGCGGGCATTGAAATGGACCGCCCTACCAATCGCCACCGATTGCCGTTGACCGCCCGAGAGCGATCTCACCGCGGCCTTGAAGTTTCGAAATTTCGGATTCAATCGGGACATGACCTTGCGGGTGGCGTCCTCCATGGCTGAATCGTCCAGTGATCCGAAGCGTGTTCTCAACTCCCGGCCCAGGAAGACATTGCCGGGAGCATCGATGTTGTCCGCCAGGGCCAGCGTCTGGTAGATCGTCTCGATACCCAAGCGTTTGGCATCGATCGGTGAGGTGATCGTGACCGGCTCGCCATCGACGAAGATCTCTCCCGAGTCGGCTGGATGGGCACCTGAGAGAGTCTTGATCAGAGTCGACTTGCCGGCACCGTTACCGCCCACCAGCGCCACCACTTCACCGGGAAAAAGATTGACCGTCACGCCATCGACGGCATGGACGCCCCCAAAGGCGACACGGATGTCTCTCAGCTCCACGAGGGGAGTTCGATCGGTCATCGGCTCACCCGTCGCCGGTAGAAGGTATCGATCCCAACGGCTATCACCAGGACCACGCCCACCACAATGTCTTGGAGCGGGGCGTCGACTCCCATGAGCACCATGCCCGACTGCAGGGATTGCATAACCAATGCCCCGAGGACGGCTCCGGAGATCGTCCCGATCCCACCGGCCAAAGAGGTACCCCCGATGACGGCCGCGGCGATGACGTAAAGCTCGGTAAGCGTTCCCAGGCCACTAGTGGCCGCGTTCAAACGGGCGGTTTGCACCGCGGCTCCGATTGCCACCAGCACCCCCATCAGGACATAGGTCTTGAGGACCGTCCAGCGAGTCTTGATCCCACCCAGCTCAGCGGCTTCCGGATTCCCGCCGATGGCGAATACATAGCGACCGAATCTCCGTTGCGTGGCGATGACCGTCATCACCAGAGCCACTCCGATCGCGATCAGGACCGGGTTAGCAATGCCCAGGGCGATGCCTCCGGGAGGAACCGCGATCCCCCTTTCCGCCGCGTACTGCTCGGCGAGGGCCTGAGGCATCGGATAACTGTTGATCACCGCTACTGCTCCCAAAACGAACAGAGAGCCCACTACGGCCAGGGTGACCTCGGCCCATACGGGTCGAAGACGAAAACCGAACTTGCGTCTTTGTCGGCGGCCGTTCAGCAGAAAGAAGATGATCCCCAGGCAAGCGAAGACTCCAACGGCCCAGCTCGCCGGTCCACCGATCCGTCCCCGCGACCCGCCGCCCAGGAGTTGAAAATTGGAGTCCATGGGCGCAATCGTCCGACCACTGGCCAGCGCCCAAGCCACGCCCCGCCAAACCAAGAGCCCTCCCAGAGTGACGATGAACGAAGGCACGCCCACGTAGGAGATGATGAAGCCCTGGAAGCCTCCGATCAGGGCGCCGAGGATCAAACCTGCGACCAGGGTGATGATCCAGGTGGCCCAATGGTCAAAACCGATCATGCCGGGAAGGATCTCGGCTTGGAGCAGGCCCATGGCCATCCCCAGCGTCGCAAGAACCGATCCAACGGAGAGGTCGATGTTGCGGGAGACGATGATGAGCACCATCCCCGTGGCCATGATGGCGACAGCGGCCGTTTGGACCGATAGGTTCCACAGGTTGCGGGCGCTGAGGAACGTTCCTCCGGACAGAATGTGAAAACCGATCCAGATCACGATTAGCGCCGCAATCATCCCGAGCAGGCGGGTATCGATCTCGAGAGCGCCTAAAACGGAGCCGACGGAGCGTTTCGGCGGCGTCGTTGCTTGTTCTGGAGAACTGACGACAACGTCAGTCATCGAAGAATCACCTCCCACTAAAGACTAAGCGCCGCGCCCACCCCAAGGTGAGCGCGGCGCTTGCGTATCTAGGTTGCTCTACGACCTAGGGGCAGACCGCTACCGCTCCGGCGGTAACGCCCTGGCAGAGCTCGTCAACTGTGATCCACTCGGCATCAACCACCACGTCGAGGTTGTCCTGTGTGATCGCGATGGGCGTGAGGAGGATCGAGGTCATCGAGTTGCCGCCCGGGGAGTCGAACTGCACGACTCCGGCAACGTCCTCGATGGCCGCCCCTTGCGCCAATTGGATCGCTGCCTCACCAGCCGCCCTTCCCAGCTCACGGGCGTCTTTCCAAACCGACACCGACTGGGTGCCGAGAGCAACCCGGTTCAGAGCCGCCAGGTCACCGTCCTGGCCCGACACCGGCACCGTGCCGGCCAGACCCTGAGCCTCGAGGGCGGCCACGACGCCCCCTGCCATCCCGTCGTTCTCGGAGAGAACGGCGTCAATGGCGTTGTTCTCCTGGGTCAGGCACTGCTCCATGTTGGTCTGGGCAATGGCCGGATCCCAGTTGTCGGTGTAGGTCTCGCAGGCAACATTGATCGCACCCGACGATTCGGCATCGCCAATCACCTGCGTATAACCCTCGCGGAGGAAGTCGGCGTTGGCGTCCGCCTGGTTGCCCTTGATGATGGCGTAATTGCCTTCCGGCACCAGCTCGTAAATCACCTCAGCCTGCAGCCGTCCGACGCCAACGTTGTCGAAGGTGATGTACAGAGCACCCGGGTTCTCGATCAACCGGTCATAAGCGATCACCGGCACCCCCTGTTCCAGGGCGCTGGCTACGGCCGGCAAGATCGCCTCTCCGTCCTGGGCGAGGATGATCAGTACGTCGGCTCCCTGAGCCATCAGGTTCTCGACGTCGGCCAGTTGCTGTTCAGCCGAGGACCCGGCGTCGGCGGATATATATGTCGCCCCCGCCTCTTCGAGAGCGGCGACGATGTTTGGCTCGTCCGACTTGGCCCAACGTTCCTCGTTGTAGTTGTTCCAGGAAACCCCCACGATGATTTCTTCGTCGTCGCCTGGGGGTGATGTGGTAGCCGCTCCTGCCGCACCCGTGGTGGTGGGTGCCGCCGCGGTGGTTTCGGTGACATCGCCGGCTGTAGTGGTAGCGGCATCGCCACCTCCGCAGGCGGCGATCAACAATGCCACGGTCGCCAGCAGCGCCAGGTTGCGGCGTTTGAACATTGTCATTTTCCTCCCTGTTTTTTCGATGATGAAGTCCCGCCAGATGGCGGGACCGGCGAACACTAGCGAGAGGCGTTCTCGACGATACGCTCCAGAACCTCGAGATTTGCGACCGCGTCGGCGGGGTCGGTGGGGAGGGGTCCTCCGCTGCGAACGGCCTCCGAGAAGGCGTCCGCCTGAACCTGATACTGGTCGCCGGCCGCGATCTCAATCATCCTCGTCCCCGGGCTCACAGGCGGTTCTCCGCCGGCGAAGACAACCATACGGGTTGGTCGGTCAGGGGGAATGTTGAATGGGATCTCGATCCGGAGACGTCCTTCGGTCCCCACCACATCAACGCGCTGATCGGGCTCGGCCACGGTGGACACGGTGAAGGTTGCGTGTCGCCCTCCAAAGTCGAGCAGCGCCGATGTGACCACGTCGGTTCCGAACTCGGGGTGGCGGCGAACCAAGGCCTTTACCTCCTCCGGCTCGGACCCGAAAAGCATCCGGGCGGCATTGACTGGGTAGCAACCGATATCAAGCAGGGCGCCTCCGCCGGTCGTGACTTGGTTACGAATGTCGGTGGGATCGAGGTTGCGATAGCTGAAGAAGGATTGGAACGCCACCAGTTCGCCGATTGTCCCGGTCTCGATCAAGCGGCGGACCTCCTGCCACAACGGATGGAGTCGATACATGAACGCCTCCATCAGCAGCACATCTGCCTGGCTGCTGGCGGCGATCATGCGGCGGGCATCGGCGCTGGTGAGAGCCAACGGCTTCTCGCACAAGATGTGCTTGCCGGCAAGAGCGGCGGCCAAAGTCCACTCCAGGTGGAGATGGTTAGGAAGGGGGATGTAGACCGCCTCGATGTTGGGGTCGGCGAGCAATGCCTCATAGGACCCGTATGCCTTAGGGATCCCAAGCTCGTCCGCGGCGGAGGAGGCCTTCGACTGGGTGCGGGAAGCGATAGCCTCGACCCGGCTCATGACCGATCCCTTCATGGCCGGAATCACCTTGCGAACCGCAATATCGGCGACGCCGAGCACACCCCAACGTACCGGTAAAGGATTGGCCAAGGACCATGAGGATAGGGAGCGAGGGACGGGGGCCCTTTGGCTCGCAGCAGGTTTTGCCGTGGGGGCGGCGGTTGCGGCTGTCTTGATCTGGGGAGCAATCGCTCTCCGTTCAGGGCCAACGCAGTCGACACCCGCGCCGCAATTTGTCGAGGAATCAGTTACGGCAGATGTGACCCACTCCTACGAAGGAGAGTTCAACTTCTTCGTCGGCGGCGGGGTCGCGGTATTCGATTGCGATGGTGACCAACGTCCGGACCTGTACTTTGCGGGCGGCACGAATCCTGCGTCCCTTTTTCGGAACGAAAGCCCCATTGGTAGGTCTCTGCGATTCGAACCTGTCACGTCATCGCCGGCAACCGCCCTCACCGGGGTAACTGGCGCCTATCCCCTCGACATCGACGGTGATGCGCTGGTCGACCTGGCTGTCCTTCGCTACGGCGAGAACGTGATGTTGCGTGGCCTCCCCGATTGCCGGTTTGAGCGAGCGAACGAGACTTGGGGAATTGATGGGGGTAATGACTGGACAGTTGCCTTCAGCGCCATGTGGCCGGTGGATTCGGCGATGCCCGCTATGGCGTTCGGAAATTACCTAACCAGAGAAGGCCAGCAAACCGGAGAGTGCTCGGATCACAACCTCTATCGGCCGCAGGGAACTGCTTACGGAGCACCAACGATCCTCACCCCGGGTTGGTGCACTCTCTCCATACTGTTTAGTGATTGGAACCGCTCCGGGCGAGTCGACCTGCGAATGACCAACGATCGCCACTACTACCGCGAGGGTCAGGAACAGCTGTGGCGATTCGAAGAAGGGGAACCTCCTCGCCTATATACCGAGGAGGAAGGCTGGCAACGGATGCAGATCTGGGGAATGGGCATCGCCAGCCAGGACCTCACCGGCGACGGGCTCCCCGAGATCTTCCTTACCAGCCAGGGCGATAACAAGCTGCAAACCCTTGCCGAGGGCCAAACGTCGCCCATGTACCGGGACATCGCCTTTGAGCGGGGTGCGACCGCCCATCGTCCCTTCGCGGGCGATGATGTTCTCCCCTCGACTGCATGGCACGCTGAATTTGAGGATGTCAACAACGACACCTACATGGACCTCTATATCGCCAAGGGCAATGTCGAAGCTCAAACGGGATACGCCGGCCTTGACCCCAGCAATTTGCTGCTGGGGACTTCTGAGGGAACGTTCACCGAAGGAGCAATGGAGGCGGGTCTCGTGAATTTCGCCCGGGCCCGCGGCGGGGCCGTGGTCGACCTGAATATGGACGGCATGCTCGACCTGGTTGAGGTCAACCGTCGCGAGAGCGTCGAGTTGTGGCGGAATCTGGGGTCGGCGGGAAATTGGTTGCAGGTAGACGTGCGCCAGCCGGATGGGAATCGCAACGCCATCGGATCGTGGCTGGAGCTGGACCTGGGGGGGCGGATCACGACACGAGAGTTGACGGTGGGCGGCGGACACGCCGGTGGACAGCTCGGATGGACTCACTTCGGTCTCGGCGACCTCACCTCGGCTCGGTTGCGGGTGATCTGGCCCGATGGCCAAACCAGTCGCTGGTGGAGGGTTGGGGCCAACCAATTTCTGATCGTGGACCGAGAGCGCGATCAGCCGACCCGATGGGAGCCTTGAGATGACGGCTGCCGCTCATCTCGGCCCGGTCGACCTTCCCGATTTTGGAATGCCATCGCAACTGCCGGACTTGCCTGAGGAGCTCTACGCCTCGAGGCTGCGTTGTCTCGACGAGCTGGCGGCCGAGAGGGGATACGACCGGGTAATTGTGTACGCCGACCGCGAGCACAGCGCCAATCTTTCTTATCTGACCGGATTCGACCCTCGCTTCGAAGAGGCGATGGCGATCTTCGGCCATGGAGGGCCGGCGATTCTGGTGGGCAACGAGTGCTACGGGATGGCCGGATCGGCCCCGGTGACCATGCGTCGCCACTATTTCCAGGACTTCAGCCTTCCTTCCCAACCTCGTAATCGATCGCAACCACTGGCGGAAATCCTCCGCTCGGAAGGGATCGAACGGGGATCACACGTCGGATTGGTCGGATGGAAGGAGTATCGGGATCCCACCGCGATCGACGTCCCCTCCTACATCGTCGACGAGATCAGGAGCGTGGTCGGCCCGAGCGGTGTCGTCCTGAACGCCACCAACTTGCTGATCAATCCCGCCGACGGCCTCCGGGTGCTCAACGAGGTCGAGCAACTCGCGGCCTTCGAATACGCCGCCTGTCAGACCTCAACTGGTGTGCGCCGCCTGCTTTTCGGTCTTGAGCCCCAGATGACCGAACAAGAGGCGGTGCGGCTGCTCGGCTGGAACGGGATGCCGCTCTCGTGTCATCTCATGCTCACCGCCGGACCGCGGGCGAAACTGGGCCTTCTCAGTCCCGGCGACCGCCGCATTGAGCTCGGTGACCCCCTGACCGTCGCCTTCGGGATTTGGGGTGCCCTCAATTGCCGGGCCGGTTTCATGGTCGAGTCCGCCACAGAACTGCCAGGGGGAATCTTCGACTACGTCGACCGCCTGGTTGCCCCCTACTTCGCGGCCGTTTCCGAGTGGTATGAGGCGCTCCACATTGGCCAGGTGGGTGGAGTTCTCCAGGAGATCATCGATCGGCGGCTCGGCGATCCCTTCTTCGGCATATTTCTCAACCCCGGTCACCAGCTACATCTCGACGAATGGGTCAACTCCCCAATTTGGCCGAATTCCCCGGTTGAGCTTCGCTCTGGGATGACGTTGCAGACCGACATCATCCCGGCAACGGGCACCCCGTACTTCACCACCAACATCGAGGACGGCATCGCCCTCGCCGACTCCGACCTCCGCCACGCCTTCGCCTCCTCTTACCCCGAGGCCTGGCTGCGGATCGAGAGGCGAAGAGACTTCATGAGGGAGTCCCTCGGCATCGACCTCCATCCGGACGTGCTGCCCTTCTCCAACATCCCCGCCTACCTCCCCCCTTTCCTGCTCAGCCCCGGGCAGGCGATGACAATGACCTGAATGCGAACCCAGGGTTCGGAGGGCGCCCCTGCCTATCTGCCAGCCCGCAGAACGGGAACCTTGGTCCAGGCGCCGCCGGCTCGGCTTGACTCGATGGCCGCCTCCACGAACGCCAAACCGGTTGCGCCATCTTCGGCGGTGGGAAAAGTCATCGCTAGCGGGTCAGGATCGGTACCGGTGCGACGGGCGACGATGGCCTCCGCCGCATCGGAATAGATGTTGGCGAAGGCCTCATGAAACCCCTCCGGGTGACCCTTGCCGATTCTTGACACGCGGGCAGCCGCGGCGCTGATGCCCGCCCCGTTGGGCGTGAAGGTC
Organism: Acidimicrobiia bacterium; assembly: GCA_036556085.1. Taxonomy (GTDB): domain Bacteria; phylum Actinomycetota; class Acidimicrobiia; order Spongiisociales; family ZC4RG35; genus JACCTH01. The sequence goes on from DATBKE010000195.1 coordinate 33,340, forward strand.
TGGGCAGCGCCGAAGAGGGGACGGAAGGAAAGCGTGGTCGGTTGCTCCTGACTCCATTCGATGGTGCCCTTGGTTCCCGAAGCCCTGATCCTGAGGCAGTTCTCCATCCCGGCCGCAGCCTGGGTGACCCAAAAGCTTCCCCGAGCACCGTTGTCGAAGCGGAGCATCGCTCCGGCGAAGTCGTGCACCTTCCGGCCGGGAACGATGGTTCCAACCTCGGCGGCTACCTCCTCCACCTCAAGACCGGTGACATACCGAACCAGGTGATGGGCGTGGGTGCCAATGTCTCCCATGACCAGCGACGGCCCGCCTCGTACCGGGTGATAGCGCCAAGGCAATTCACCAACCGGATCGCTTTCCCCGGCCTTGTTGCCCTGGACATACTCGACCTGCACCAACCTCATCTCCCCCAGTTCGCCGGCTTCGACCATCGCGCGAGCCTGACGCACCAACGGATAGCCGCTGTAGTTATGGGTCAGGCACAGGACGAGCCCCGTAGCCTTCACTTTCTCGACGATCTCTCTGGCCTCGCCCAAGGTGTTGGCCAATGGCTTGTCGCAAATCACATCGAATCCGCGATCCAAGGCCGCCAGCGCGATCTCATGGTGGCTGTCGTTGGGCGTCATGATCGCCACTACCTCGGCGCCGTCGGAATGTACGCGCTCCGCGTCCAGCAACTCGACGAAGGCGCCGTAGGCCCGATGGACGCCGAGCTCGGCCCCAGCCTGGAGAGATCGATTCGAGTCGGAGGACAACACCCCGGCCACAATCACAAATCGGTCGTCGATGCGGGCGGCGATTCGATGTGTGGACCCGATGTTGCTCCCGGGACCGCCTCCCACCACCGCCAGACGCAGAGGGCGACCGAGGGCAGCGACGATCGGATTGTTACTCACGTGAGGCCGGGTATGACATCGACGATCATCCAGCGCTCCCCGGTTGGTTGCGAGAGAACGAACGTAGCCGCGAATGGAGCCGAGCTCCTTCTCAGTTCGGTGCCGTCTAAGTCGTAAACGGCCTCGGTGACAGTGCCGGTGGCATCGAAACCGAGGCTCGCACCGCTCTGGATCCCGTTGGCCCAGACGACGCCCAGATGGAGGCTGTCGAATTGGTAGGAATGCACAATCCGCCTTTTGCGAACCTCGCCGCTCTCGATCGTGTCCTCCAGCGCGATCAAACGCACTCCGTGATCCACCGAACGCAAAAGGCTCGGATCCGCGCTGCGGAGGGCCTGACTCTCGATCTCGAGGTTTTCAGCCAGAGTGACGGCCAGGGAATCGACTTTGGCTGTATCGAGATCGAGATTGAGGCCTGCCACCTCCTCGTCGACGGTCACCGGCGGAAGGGCCGCCGAATCGATTTCGACATCGATGGCGGGCACGTTGGGAGGCGCCGGGCGGGGGTCCGGGGCCGCGGTTGCCACCAGTGTGGTCCCCAACGACACCGTCGCCGCACCGATGACGATGCCTCGCCAGAACAACCGGCGAGGCGAACCCACCCACAAGAGCCTCCGCTCGAAGACGGCTCGGACGGGGGTGAGCAGCACCAGGCCGCCGAGGAGGGCCACCTTGCTACCGAACTCGTCGCCCTGGGGCGCCATCAGCACAGCGCAGAGGAATCCGAGAGTGAGGCCGAACGCAACCCGGGAGCCGGTTGAGACCGGCGTGGTCTTGGGATCGGTGATCATGAAAAAGAGAAAGATCAACACCTCGGGTGATGTCATCACGATTTGCCAGAAGTCGGCTCCACAAACTGGTTGCACCGACCAAGCGGCGGTCATGCAGTGCCCTGTGCCAGCGACCAAACCGAGGCCGGCGGCCAGGGCCAACCAGAAGGCCGCCGCCAACGAAAGGAGCCGCAGCCGGGCCGTGATGATGAGGCCGCCGATCAGGATGATCGAATAGGCGGCGATCATCGACCAGGAGAGAGGAGCCCACCAGAAGTCGAGGGGCTCGACTTTCTGACTCCCAAGGAGGAGGAAGGCGGCAACTAGCCCGACATTGGATGGGTTGAAGAGCTGCGATCCCCGATAGGTGAGGGAGTACTTGGTGGCTAGTGAGACCGCGGCGACGAGAGCGAACAGATACCAACCCTGAAAGCCCCAGTGATCGCCCCGCTCGGTGCCAATGACCCGAAAGATGAGCGCCACCCCGCTGCCGGTCAGCATGGCGGAGGCCGGCCAGACCAGCTGTCGCTTGCGCTGAAACGTGATGGCGATTTCCAAGAACGCCGAAGCGAGGATCGCCGAGAGGATTTGGGGAACGGTTACCCGGAATCCGAGTGCCGTCTGTCCCATGATGTGAATCGAGATGATGACGGCGGCCAAGTGAAGGCGTGGGTCTCGAACATTCGGCAACACCACGGGATAGCCGAAGAGACGGGGAGTGCTGACGGCGGTCGACACCAGCTCATTCTGGCGCGCCCACCGACCGCCTATCGGGCCTGGACGTCGATCTCCGTTGCCTTGATCGAAAGCCAGATGTCTGTTCCGGGTCTCAGTCCCAGACTGCGAGCAGAGTCAGTGGTGACCTCGGCCGCCAGCGGCAACGGTGGCCCGGTGAGCACTCGCGTCCGATCGCCGAGGTCCTCGATCAAATCGATGGAGGTCAACCACGAGTTGCGAGGACTTCCCTCGGGCTCGTGGAGGTAAAGAGCGATAGCCGCCGGCCGGATGACAAGGAGCACTTCTCCCTCGATGGCGGAATCGGCAATCTGAATCGTATGGCGGCCGGTATCGACGGAGCCGCCAGCCGCAGTCCCAGACACCAGATTCGACCCGGCGAGATCCGCCGCGTAGCGAGTGCGGGGTCGCAGCCTGATGTCGTCGGCATTCCCCACCTGGGTGATGTTGCCATCTTCGATTACGTGGACCCGGTCGGCGAGAAGGAAAGCCTCGGTGGGATCGTGGGTGATGAGTAACCGTGGCCCCGGAAAGCCCGCCAGATGTTCTGCGAGGGTGCGCCGCAGCTGGGCGCGAGTTGTGACATCGAGAGCGGACAACGGTTCGTCGAGCAAGAGAAGTTTGGGCTCCGTCACCAAAGCGCGGGCCAGGGCCACTCGCTGTGCCTCGCCACCGGAGAGCTGACGGGGCAGCCTCCGTTCGAGGCCTTCGAGCCCCAACCGGCGGAGCCAGCCCTCAGCCCGTGCCCGGGCCACATCAGACTGGATCCCGCGGTGACGGAGTCCGAAGGCAACGTTATCCATGACATTGAGGTGGGGAAACAGCAGTCCATCCTGAAAAAGGACACCGATCTCTCGTTGGTGGGCAGGTACGAAGGATCCAACCTGTGGATCATCGAAGGTGACCTCGCCGAGCGCGATTCGTCCGGTATCTATGGAAAGCAGTCCCGCCAGAGCCGCGACCGCTGTTGACTTGCCGGCACCGTTGGGACCGAGCAGGGCCACTGTCTCCCCGGCGGGAATCGACATCGAAAGCTCGAGGTCGAAACCACTAGCCCGGCTGAGCCTGAAGTCGGCGACCAGATTCACAGCGCTCGCCACCAGCGGTCGCGCAGGATGAGCAGAACCGTGAGAGAAATCGCCACCATTAGCAAGCTGAGGGCGGTGGCGACTTCGCGGTCACTCTCGAGAGCTACAAAGACGGCCAGAGGCAACGTTTGGGTCCGACCGGCGAGGTTGCCCGCAAAGGTGATCGTCGCCCCGAACTCGCCAAGGGCACGTGCCCAGGTCAGGAGCAGTCCGGCAAGGAGAGACGAAGAAATCATGGGCAGCGTCACCCTTCTCAGAATCGACCAGGGGGTAGCGCCGAGAGTCGCTGCCGCGCCCTCGTAGCGATGATCCAAGCTGCGAAGGGCGCCTTCGACTGTTAAGACGAGGAAAGGCATGGCGACAAACGTGTTGGCCAGAACCACCCCCGAGGTCGAGAAAGGAAGCAGCAGACCTGTTGCCTGATTTAGGGGCTCACCGATTACTCCCCTGCCACCGAGTGCGAACAGAAGGGCGGCTCCCCCCACCACCGGCGGCAGCACCAGTGGCAAGGTCACGATTCCCCGAACCACCTCGCGGCCCCGAAACTCTGCCCGGGCGAGCAACCAAGCGAGGGGGATCCCCAGGATGGCAGCGAACAGGGTGGCGAGACTCGAGGTGACGATCGACAGGCGAAGCGCGTCGCGAACCACTTCCCGGCTCAAGATTTCGGGCACCCTCGACCAGGGCGTCCGTGCCAGCAGCCCGATCAGGGGCAAGGAGAAAATTGCCAGGGCCAAAAGCCCAAGAGCCACCAGCACGGCAGGTGTCGGTTGCCCTCGGCGGCGACTAATTCTCAAGGCGACTCGAAGCCGAAACGCCGAAGAATCTCTTGCCCGTCTTCGGAAAGCACGAAGTCGACAAAAGCATCCGCCCCGCGGGGGTTGGGGGCATCCGTCAGCACCGCGATCTGATATGCAGCGACAACATTGAACTCCTCAGGAATATCGATCCCGGCAACGGCGCCGGACGACAGGACGTCGGTGACGTAGACAATGCCGGCATCTAACTCTCCTGCCTCGATTTTCGTGAGCAATGCCCTGACATCGGGCTCCTCGGTATCGAGTGATGGGACCACTCCCGCAGCCTCGAGCGATTGCCGCCCGAAATCGCCACACGGCACCCCGGCCGCGCACAGACCGATCAGGAGTTTGGGATCGGCGAAATCCTCTAGCCCTGTAATCCCCGCCGGATTTCCTACCGGTACTGCGATCTGAAGTGCATTGAGGGCGAATGTGGTGCTCTGATCGCTGGCGCCTGCATCGATCACTTGAGCCATGTTTGAAGCATTGGCGGAGGCGAAGACGTCCACCGGGGCACCCTCGAGAACCTGCTCCCGCAGCGACGAGCTGCTGCCCAAATTGAGGAGGACATCAAACTCCGAATTGGTGGCCTCGAAGGCCGTTTCACTTTCTCCGAACGCATCAATCAGCGAGGCGGCAGCGGAAACCAGCACCTCGTTTGATGGACCTTTGGAACCGCCGCAGGCGACCACCACCATCAGCAGACCCATCGCCGCCAGCCATTTCACGTAGCCGTCAGTAGAGGAACATCGGCTTGCCGAGGACGTGGCGCACCTTCGGCCGGTAGGCATCGGCGTCATAAAGCTCCTCGACATCCACTCGCTTGACTCCCTCGCCGGTGACCGAGATGGGCACGTGGGTGTAGGTCCCGCCTCGTAGGGCGACCATGCGCCCAGATGCCCCCTCGAGGGCAAGATCGGCCGCCATCACCGCGTAATTAGTGGCAACCATAAGGTCGAGGGAATCGGGCGCCCCCGATCGCATCAGGTAACCAATCTGTTGATAGATCGTGTCCTGGCCAGTGTGCTGCCTCAGCAGTTCAGCGGTGAGAGCGCCGATTCCGCCGAGCTTGCGGTGCCCGTAGGCGTCGGCGTCGCCGGCCAACTGCATCTCGCCCTGTTCGAGGCGGGCACCCTCGGAAATGGTCATCATCGAGTAGTTAGAGGGGTTTCGTTTCTTGTCCTTCACCAACATGGGCCCGAGCTTGGCAATCTCAAAAGGCACTTCGGAAATCACTGCCCGGTCAACTCCGGCGAGATATCCCGTGATCAGAGAGGTCTCGCCGCTGTAACGGCCGAACAACTCGACCACGGCGATCCGCTCGTGTGAGCCTGTGGCGGTTCGGAGGCTGTGGATGAATTGGACACCCCTGGTTACTGCCGTGGAGAAGCCGATGCAGTAGTCGGTCCCATGCACGTCGTTGTCCATGGTCTTGGGAACCGCCACCACCGGAACTCCCTCCTCATGCACCCGTAAGCCGTAAGAAAGGGTGTCGTCGCCGCCGATTGGGATCAGCACATCGATCTTCTGATGTTCGAGTACGCGCAGGACATGGGGCGTCAAGTCCTGGACGTCCTCGCCCGGGAAGCGCCCCCTGAGAAACTCGGGGACGGCCGCCGCCTTCACCTTGCCCGGGTTGGTGCGAGAAGTATGAAGGAATGTGCCACCGGTGCGATCGACGGTTCGAACGGTGTTGGGGTCGAGCTCGACAATATTGGGGTCAAAGGTGGAGTCATCATCGGGGTCGAGGTTGGCAAGACCGCCCCAGCCCCGTCTGATGCCCACGACCTGGTGGCCCTCGTGCGCTACCCGATTCACCACCGCCTTTATGCAGGCGTTGAGCCCGGGGACGTCGCCCCCGCCGGTCAGGATTCCAATGCGCATCGTTGAATTCTGGTCGGCTTAGCTCGTCGAACCCGGCATCGGAGCATCGAGGAAGGAATTGATCATGGGAACCAGCAGCTCCGAGCGGCTGACAACCGAGACGTGTGACGCACCGGGGATGACCGCGAGCTGGGAGTTGGGAAGTCCGGTCGGGAGGTCGCCGAACACTCCTCCGCCGAGAAGCCGAAACATCTCCACCGCGTGCTCGAGCTGAGGAAGATCGGAGTCTCCCAGAACGATCAGAGTGGGTGCCTCGATCGAGGCGAACTCCTCCGACGGCAGGTCCTCAGTCTTGCGATCCATCTCAGCTTTCTTGGCAAAGAACCGATCGAAGTCCTCGGGTCGGGGCGCGATCTGCAGGTACTCGTCGTGCCAGGGCGATCCGTGCATCATCTCCGCCTTCATCTCCCCCAGGCCCTCCATCAGTCCGGGGTGAATACCAGCGGCGCTGATGGCGGCGGAGATGGTGACCAGCTTGCGGACAACTCCGGGGGCCTTGATCGCCACCTGGAGGGCGATTGCCGATCCCAGGCTGTAACCGAGCAGATCCGTAGGCTCGATTCTGAGCTCGCGGATGCCGGCAATGACATCCTCTGCCAGGGCTTCAATCGAAAGGGGGCGGTCAATGTCGGCCGTATGGCCGTGCGCCTGGTATTCGAAGGAGATCACGCGGCGACTACGCGCCAGCCCCGGGAGCATCTCACCAAAGGACGTGCCCGTGGCCGAGAAGGCGCCATGGAGAAGCACCAGCGGCTGGCCGCTCCCATGGACCTCGTAGTACATCTCGAGCTCGCCGATTGATAGGTAGCCCGACTTGGGAGTAGTCGTTGTCATGCCTTCCCTCCTTGATCGGCCAACCAGGTTACGAACCACCGGTGTGTTGATTCGCTAGCCCTCAGCAGCTGGCCTCGACGCCAATCAGCCGGCTCATCTCCGAACTCGGCCCCCAGATCACCTCGTACCTCGCCAGCGACCCAAACTGAATGCAGTTTCATGCGGTTTCCGCAGCACTAAGCCTTAGGTTTCGCTTAGGTGGGGATCTTGACGTATTCGAACTCGATCGGCTGACCGAGAACGCCTTTGGAGGGGCGGGCGATCCAGGAGGCAAATTCGCCAATCTCGTAGCGAGGCTGCATCAACTCTTCGATAAAGGCGGCGTCGTCCGCGGTTGGCAACCACTTAGGCGATCGGACGCGATACTCGGAGTCCTCGAGGATCTCGCCCGCGGGGGAAACCGGAAGACCGGAGAAGTCGCCGACTTGCCGGTTGAAGGCGATATGAGGTAGTCGCAATTCGAAATCAATGCCGTTCTCGCTGATGTCGCGATTCCAACGACGAATACCTCCGGCACAGTCCTCGACGAAGTCGTCGCGGAGGCGGGCGTTGAGACCGTTCAGCGCCGGAATCTCTTCGGATACAAAGCCATCCCCGGTCACCTTCATCACCGGGTAGGTGGCGCCATGGAGCTTGTGGTCGTCCTGGATCTGATCCTCGTGATAGCGCGCCTTGAGCCCGGCCGTGTAGTAGTTGGCGGCGTTGGTGGATTCCTCGGAGCCGAAGAGGTCGAGGGTCAGCGAAAAGTGCAGATTCATCTTTCGCTGGATCATCGGCAGGTCGATCACTCCCAGCGCCCGCACCGCTTCGGAGTCATAAGGATCGTCGATGCCGGCTTCTTTCATCGCCTCGGCGGTTCGGCGGATGATACGGCCGCAGCCGGTATCGCCCACGAACATGTGATGTGCTTCCTCGGCCAACATGAAACGACAAGTTCGTGAAAGTGGATCGAATCCCGATTGGGCCAATGACTCGAGCTGCATCTTCCCATCGCGGTCGGTGAAGAAGGTGAACATAAAAAACGAGAGCCAGTCAGGAGTCTCCTCGTTGAAGGCGCCGAGGATGCGTGGCTGCTCCTCGGAGCCGGACCGCCGCCGAATCAACTCTCCCGCTTCCTCCCGGCCGTCTCGCCCGAAATACTTTTGGAGGAGATAGACCATCGCCCACAGGTGGCGGCCCTCCTCGACATTCACCTGGAAGAGGTTGCGCAGGTCATATAGAGAAGGCGCGGTCTTTCCCAGCAACCGCTGCTGCTCGACGGATGCCGGTTCTGTGTCGCCCTGGACAACTACCAGCCGTCGCAGCATCGCCCGGTATTCACCCGGCACCTCTTGCCAAACCGGCTCGCCGTAATGATCACCACATGGGATCACCCGTCCTTCTTCTGGTTGGGCAAGCAGAACGCCCCACCGATAGTCGGGCATCTTTACGTAGCCAAACTTCGCCCATCCACTCTTGTCGACCGAGATCGCAGTCCGCAGCCAGACGTCGGCGGTTTGGAAACCCTCCGGTCCCATATCCATCCACCAGTCGATGTAGCCGGGATGCCATTCCTCGAGCGCTCGGCGGAGTTTGGGATCATCGGAGAGACCCACGTTGTTGGGGATCAGTAGGTCGTAGTCGACGTTGCTCATCAGGTCCTCCTGTGATCGAGGCTCGGCCGCCTCCCACTTCCATAGGAGCGCAGCGTCCCATCCGGGCCGGATGCGTTGGGCCGGTAGAACACCCAGTTCTGCCAGGCGGTGAGGCGGCCGAAGATCTTGGTCTCCATTGTCTCGGGGCCGGCGAGTCGCAAGTTGGCCTCCATGCCGGTCAACGCGTCGGGACTAAACGCCGACCGCTCTTCGAGGAACAGTCGGATTTCGTCGTCCCAATCGATGTCGTCGAAGGCAAAGGTGGCCAATCCCAGATCGACCGCGGCCTTGGCGTCGAGATCCTCCCCTGCCGCCGCCACCAGCGTTGAAAGGTCCTCGTCA
>DATBKE010000196.1:0-2231 GCA_036556085.1 Acidimicrobiia bacterium
GAGACGAGCAAGGAGCCCTCGAGCCCCATCCCTGGTCTCGATTATCACCGTTTCGACTTCACACGTGGCGTCCCCCACATGCAGCTTTTCGGGATCGATTACTACGTGAGCTACACCCCAGAGGCGAAGGAGATGGCAGACACCAGGGCGGAACTGACCGAGGTTGCCAGCACTCCTCCGTTCACGTTCTACGAGGTGGGGAACTCGGAGCTGGTGGTCGCCGCCGATTATCTGCCGGCTGTCTACGAAGGGCCGTCGAACAGCCTGCTGGCGCGGCTCCTGGGCGTATTTGGGATCGGTAGTGGAGAAGATCGAGACACTTTCGAACAATTCTCTCTCGACTGGTACGGAAGGATCGAACTACTCGATCGCTGGATTGCCACCAATGGGCCTGAGAGCTGGCCGCGGGTGACCTCGGTAGACCAGCTTGCTGACAGCCCTCCGCTGACCGGCCAGGAGGCCAGGATCACCAACGTCGTGCTAGAAGAGGATCGGATCTCCTTCCGTACCTCTGCGGTCGGAGTACCCCATCTGGTGAAGGTGTCTTACTTTCCGAATTGGCAAGTCGTTGGCGCCGAAGGTCCCTATCACGCCGGCCCATCCTTCATGATCGTTGTTCCCACGGAGAACGAGGTGACGCTCTCCTTCGGAAACACACTGGTGGAGAACATCGGTTGGTTGCTCTCATTGACCGGCTTGGTGGCGGCGGTGCTACTCGTCGTTCGCAATCGGATGATTGGGATCGGCGGCGACCCCGACCGGCTCAAGACGCGCGGGGAATTCGGCCGCTAAGGGTCCACCACCAGAGCCGAAGGGTGTCCCGGCCCATCTGCCACAGCATCCCCAACCGCAGCGGCGCCGTCGATGCATTCTCCCCCAACTCCACCGGCACCTCTCTTAGAACCAGCCCGGATCGGTGCGAGCGGAGCAGCATCTCCAGGTCGTAGGCGTACCCATGAATCCGCATTTGGGGAAGGACTTTGTCGATGACGGTCCGTCGCAGAATCTTGAGCCCGGTCTGTGACTCTGACACGGGAAGCCGAAACAGTCCCACCGTCATGAGGGCGAAGACCCTGCTCAAGATCCGACGAGCCAGCGGGTAGTGGCCCCCGGCCATTGCTTTTCGTTTCGCTCCCACGAGGAGATCGACGCCGTCCGTCTTCTCGAGCAGCGCCGGCACTTGCTCGGCCGGCAGGTCCAAATCGGCGTCCAGAAACAGGACGAGCTCGGCGCTCGTGGCCCGGGCGCCGGTGAACAGAGCTTCCCCCTTTCCTCGGTTCATTTCGTGTCGGATCACTCGGACCGTGGTCAAATCAGCGGCCGCGGCGCTGGCCTCTTGAAAGGTTCGATCGGCGCTCCCATCGTCTACCACGACTATCTCGACGTTGCCCACCGACGCGAGCGCTTTGGCGACCCTGCGTAAGTTGTCAGCGATTACGGGACCGAGGTTGTAAGCCGGCAGGACGACAGCGAGGTCGGGCTGGCCGGGGGTCATCTTTATTTGATACTAAGTCCCGCCCCCTTTCCGTCTAGATAATGTGCTTGCGTGAGCGGGGTCTTCAAGGCATACGACATCCGGGGTCGCACCGACACCGGGGAGTTGACGGCCGATCTCGCTCGAAGGGTTGGAGGAGCCTTTGTGAACCTGCTCGCGGCGCGCGAGGTCGCCGTGGGCTGGGACTGCCGGGCGTCCTCGCCCGAGCTGTCGCAGGCGATCACCGAGGGCATCACTTCTGCTGGGGCGTCGGTTCTCGCCCTGGGGGAAGTTCCGACCGACGTCGTCTACTACGTCTCCGGTAGTCGGGGTCTGCCCGGAGTGATGATCACCGCCTCCCACAACCCCCCCAACTACAACGGCATCAAGCTCTGCCGGGCGGGGGCGGCTCCGGTGGGAGAGGAGACAGGATTGGCCGAGATCGAGCAAATGGTCTCCCGCTCCTTGCCAGAAGGCGGTCGCGTCGGCGAAGTGCGCCAGTTCGAGGCCCGCCCCGGTTATGTCGAACATCTGCTTTCGATCGTGGACGAAGGAGCCATGAAGCCATTGCGGGTGGCCGTAGACGGCGGAAACGGGATGGCCGGCGCCGTGATCGATCAAGTATTCGCCAAGATCCCACCGGAGTTGATCGGGCTCTACCTCGAGCTCGACGGAAGCTTCCCCAATCATCCGGCAGACCCGCTGCAACCCGAGAATCTCGTCGACCTGGTGGCGCTGGTTGGCTCCGAAGGAGCCA
>DATBKE010000197.1:0-6200 GCA_036556085.1 Acidimicrobiia bacterium
TTGCCGCGGACCGAGTTGTCGTCCGCTGCCACCTCTCCGAGACGGAGGCGTTCGGGGCGGATGATCAACCACCCCGTGGAGGAGGTCGTCAATTCGTCACCAATCGTGGTCCGAAGCTTTCCCAACCCTTCGACCTCGACCGTGGCGACCCGGCCCGAGACATCGAGAAGTTGGGCCGGCAAGAAGTTGCTGGTCCCGATGAAGTCGGCGACGAACCTGGTGACGGGCCGGTCGTAGAGCACGGCGGGAACATCTGTCTGCAACACGCGACCGTGGTTCATCACCGCGATCCGGTCGGACATGGTCAGGGCCTCTTCCTGATCATGTGTGACATAGATGAAGGTGATCCCCAGTTGGCGTTGGATTCGTTTGAGCTCGAACTGCATCTCCTTGCGCAGCTTCTGGTCCAGAGCCCCGAGCGGTTCATCGAGCAGTAGCACCTTGGGGTCGAGGACCAGCGCTCGGGCAAGGGCGACCCGCTGCTGCTGGCCCCCGGAGAGCTGGGATGGTTTGCGATGGGCGAAGCCGGTCAGCTGGATCACGCTGAGAATCGATTCGACCCTTGACTCGATCTGGGGGCGGGGAAGGCGGCGCACCCGCAGCCCGAAGGCGACATTCTCGAATACGCTGAGATGGGGGAAGAGGGCGTAATTCTGGAAGACCATGTTGGCCTGGCGTTGGTGGGCGGGAACCGAGGTGATGTCCTCGCCCATCATGCGGATGCTCCCGGCGGTGGGTTGTTCGAAGCCGGCAATCATTCGCAGGGTCGTCGTCTTCCCGCACCCTGATGGCCCCAGCAGCGAGAAGAACTCGCCGGTACCGATTGCAAGCGAAGTGGGGTGGACCGCGACCGAGTCACCGAAGCGCTTCTCCACCTCCACGAGCTCGATCGCCGGGTTCATCCTTCCGCCCGGGCCGCGACCCGCGCCGACCCGATCCGCCGCAGTCGTTCGGCTAGGAGCAACAATCCGACCGAAAGGACGATCACCACAGTCGATAACGCCACCACCTGCGGGAACCGGTTAGCGAAGCGAAGCTGGCCGAAGATGTAGACCGGGAGGGTGGGTTCCCGCCCGATCATGAACGAGGCGATCACGAACTCGTCGATCGACACCGTGAAGGCGAGCAGCCAGGCAGAGATCATGGCCGGAGCCAGGATGGGGATGAGCACCCGGCGCAACGTGTAGGGATAGGTAGCCCCAAGGTCACGGGCCGCCTCCTCCATGGAGGCGGGAAAATCGGCCAACCGGGCCCCCATCACCAAGAGGGTGTAAGGGATGGCGATCACGGTGTGTCCCACCCCCACCGTCAAAAGCGAGCGAGGAATGTCGAGGGCGGAGAAGAGGATCAGCAGCGAGACCCCGAGGATCAGGAACGGCACCAGCAAGGGCAGCATCGCCGCCGCGGCCAGCGCCTGTTTGCCGGGAAAGTCGAAACGGAGGAATGCGAGGGCGGCCCCGGTCCCGAGGGCGGTGGCGACGGTGGCGGTTCCCATCGCCACCCCAACACTGCTGCGGGCCGCCCCCAGCAACTGCTCGTTGTCGAACATGCTCCGATACCACTCGAGGGTGAAGCCCTGGATCGGAAAGCTGAGCGCGGTTCCGTCGTTGAAAGCGAAGAGGAAGAGGATGGCGATCGGGACGTAGAGGAGGATGGCGAGAAAGGTGTAGTAGGAGGGCAGCCCCCAGCGCCTTCTCACAGGTCGTCGAGCAGCCGGCGCACTGGCCGGGTCCGGGTCAGGACAAAAAGCAGAGCAAGGATGCCAACCGCCATCACCATCGCCAGGGCCGAGCCGAGCGGCCAGTTGATCCCATCGCCGAAGAAGATCTCGATGATGTTGCCGTACAGCGCCCCTTGGCTACCGCCGACGAGAAGCGGGGCGACATACTCGCCGACCGTGGGGATGAAGACCATGAGGAAGGCGGCCGCCACCCCGGGCAGGCTCAAGGGGAGGGTGACCCGCCGGAAGGCGGTGGCGGGCGGAGCGCCGAGGTTGGAAGCGGCCTCGAGCAGACGCCGATCGATCCGGAGCATGGTGGCGTAGATGGGCAGGGCGACGAAGGGCAGCCACACGTAAACAAGGGTGATGACCACCGCGGTGCGGCTGTAGAGCAGGATCGTCACCGGTTGGTCAATCAGTCCGAGCCAAGCAAGGAAGCTGTTGATGGCCCCGGTCGGTCCCAGCAACACCTTCCAGGAGATGATCCGGAGCAGGTAGCTGACCCAGAAAGGAATGATGAGGATCGTGAGCAGGAGCCCAGCTTTGCGCCCGGCCCGGAAGGCGAGAAAGTAGGCGACGGGGTAAGCGAGGGTGGTGGCCACCACGCCGACCAACAAGGCGATCAAGACCGACTTACCGAGCAAGGGTAGAAACGACTCGCTGGCGGCGATCGTCCGGTAATGGTCGAGGACCGGGTCCCAATCCCAATTCGCCACCCCGCCCCGCAGGCTCGGCCGGAAGCTGAAGACCCCCATCAGCGCCACCGGGACGAGGAAGAAGACCCCGAGAAAGATCACCAGCGGCAGAACCAGCGCCCAGCGGGCGGGGCCGCGGCGAAGATCGGCCGCCGCCCTCACCTTGCCGCCGTCGCTTCGCTCGGGGGTCAGATACGACTCATGAGGAGGCTTGCACCTCCGCCCACATCGCCACGTACTCCTCGAGCTGTTCCCGGCTGATCTGGGGGGTGAAGTTGGTCCGGTCGAGGACGGTCGGATCGTCGAGGGAGAGGGCCGTCACCAGGTTCTCGTCGGTCACGGCCCCGAAGTAGTCGGGAACCACGTGCCCGTAGGCGTAGTCCACCAAGAGGTTGGTGCCGGTCTGCTCGCCGAGCTTTCCGTCCAAGAACTCGAGCGCCAGGTCGTAGTTCTCGGTCTCGGCCGAGATCCCGTACTGCCCGATCCAGCTCTCCCGGCCCTCCACCGGGTCGGCATAGGCGACCGGCAGCCCGGCGTTGAGCAGGCGGTAGTAGGCCCCGTTCCAGGCGTAGGCCAGCCAAATGCTCTCGTCGGTGAAGCCGGCCTCGAGGGTGGGCTCGTCGGCCCAGTAGAAGAGGACGTTGGGCTTCTGATCGATGTACAGCTGCTTGATCTCCTCGAGCTGTTCGGGGCTGAGGTTGGTGGGGTCATAGCCGAGCAGCGCCCCGGCGATGTTGACCGCGCAGTCGCCGCAGTCGTAGGTGGAGACGTGGCCGGCATAGGCATCGTCGAAGAGCGCCTCCCACGAGGTGACCTCGGGGATCATGTCGGTGTTGTAGAGGAGCGAGGTGAAGCCCCAGTCCCAAGGCACGCAATACACGGTCCCGTCGATCGTGCACGAGTCGGCGAACAACGGCGGCACCTTGCTCCAGTTGCTCAGCTTTGAGGTGTCGATCGGCTGGATGAGACCTTCGTCGACGTAAAAGCGGAGGTAAGGGGTGTAAAAGTGGACGATGTCCTCGCCCGAGCCGGCCAGGTACTTGGCAAAGATGTCAGGGTCGGAGGCGCCGAAGTTGAACACCGGGGTTACCTCGGGGTGTGCCTCCCCGAACTCGACCCACATCTCCGGCACCTCGTAGAAGGCCCATTCGAGAACGCTCAGTTCTCCGGTTCCGGTGGCCGCGGTGGTGGCGCCGGCCGCAGTGGTGGCGCCGGCTGCGGCGGTGGTGACCGAAGATGGGGCGGTTGTGGTGGCGGCGTCTCCGCCGCATGCCACCACGACCAGGATGAGGGTGACAAGAATCGGACCGCGTAAACGGTTGGCCATTTCAAGCCTTTCTAAGAATCGATGGGTCCAGCCTTCCGCTTGCTCCCCCAACGAACGGAAGTAAGGGGAGATAGTACGAATTCGGACCCGCCCGGTTCGGTCAAGCGGCGGTAATTTTCGCCGGGTGCAGGTGCGCTCGACCAGGGATTGTCGCAAGCTGGTCGATGGCCTCGACCATCCCGAAGCGGTGGCGGCGGGGCCAGCCGGGGAGTTGTACTGCGGGGGCGAGGCCGGCCAGGTCTACCGGATATCGGAGCCACCAAAGTTCGAACAGATCGCCCAGCTCTCGGGTTTCGTGGCCGGAGTCACGGTCGAGGCGAGCGGCGCCCTTCTCGTCTGCGATGTCGAGAGTGGCTCTCTCGTCAGGGTGGCCTCCGACGGCGCCACGGAACCCGTGGTCACAGACCTCGTCTTTCCCAACTTCGCCGCCTTCGACCCGACCGGCAACCTCTTCCTCACCGACTCTGGGGATTACGACCGGGCCAACGGTCGGCTCCTCCTCCGCCGGCCAGACGGGGACCTAGCTGTCGTCGCCTCCGGGTTGCACTACCCCAACGGGCTTGCGGTTGACCCGGCGGGAGCGTCGCTCTATCTCGCCCAGAGCACCGCCTCCAACATTCTTCGATATCCGATTGCGGATGGGGAGTTGGGCGTCGCCGAGATCTTTGCCACGATTCCGGGGACCGTCCCCGACGGCCTCGCCCTCGCCGAGAGCGGCCATCTCTTTGTTGGTTGCTATTCCCCCGACGCCATATATGTGCTGTCGCCGCTTGGAGAGGTACAACCGTTCCTGATCGATCCCTGGGCCGATCTGCTCAACCGGCCCACCAATCTGGTCTTGGGCGACGGCGTTCTCTACTACGCCAACCTGGGGGGCTACCACATCGGAGCGATCGATCTCGACGAGCGGGGAGCGCCGATCCACAAGGGCAATGCAGCCAAATGACCGGAAAGCAGAGGTCCCCTTCCTAATTCGCTTTCCTGCAGGAATTTGTCGCCTAAGCAAAGACCTGGCGAGTAAGGAGGGATCAATGGGCCACTTCGCAGGGATGCCGTTGGCGCAGATGTCCTTGACCTTCAGCCCAACACTTGAAGGTCGGCGCGAGTGGTGGAGGGCCGGCCTCCCTAGGACCAAGCCACCTCGTAGAGCCGCCGGGGTTCTTCGAATCCTTTGAGGACATGCTCGCCCCGGTCGACGAAGCGGAAGCCCTTCCCGGCGGAGAGATCACGAATCACGCTCGAGGCGAGGATCTGGCCGGGGCCTGCTTGGGAGCAGGTGCGCGCTGCTAGCTGCACCACGGCGCCAAAGAGGTCCTGGTCCCTTTCTACCGGCTCGCCGGCGCTCATCCCGATTTTCACCCGGAGCGGAACCTCGTTTCCCTGGTTCTGGCTGGCGAACGCTTGCTGAATTGCGATCGAGGCTTCGACCGCACGCACCACGGAGCGAAAACAGGCCATCACCCCATCGCCGGTATGTTTGACCCGGTTGCCGTTCCCCTCGCGCAGGGCGTGGTCGATGATCTCGTCGTGAACCCTGAGGAAGTCCATCGCCGCAACATCCCCCAGGCGCTCGGTCAAGGCTGTCGAGCCCTCGATGTCGGTGAAGAGGATCACCCGAAAGGCGCTGTCCTGAGGCGGAGGACTTCCCGACTCCTCGTCCCAGGGCGGTTCCTCGGCGGTGGAGCCGAGCAGCTGGGCCACGGACCCGCTTTGCACGGAAATGATCTCGTCAGGAAGTAGGCCATGTGCCTCGGCATGGACGGCGATGGCGTCCTCTTTGCTGGGCGCATCCACCAGGCAGAAGATCTTGGTCAGGTCGTCGTCGAACCAGTAACGCAAATAGCGGACGTTCCGCTTCCACTGCGCCTCCAAGTCCTTCATGTGGGCGAGCGCAACATCTCGGGGAGCAACTCCCCCGGGGATGTTGTGCAAGTCGAGAAACAATCCCAACCGACTTCTCCGTTGCGAGCGAACGGACCATATCAACTTTTTCCCCACAACTCTTCCGGTCGCCATCGCTGGACGGAGATGGGGTTGCGCCCAGTACGGAACTAGCTCGAAGGGGCGCTACTTGGATCAGCTGGGTCAACCTCTCCTGTGAGAGCTTTCCGAACGGCCCTGCTCTCGGCAGATCACGGGCCGCGCCCTCTAACTACCCTCGCCGGGCGATGGCTTTGCTTGATACCCCTCTCGCCCAGGACCTGCTCAAACAGATGCGGTTTCGCTGTATCGGTCCCACCCGTGGGGGACGTTGTGTGGCCGTGGCCGGTGATCCGGTTGACCGGGCCACCTTCTATTTCGGTGCCGTCGCCGGCGGGATCTGGAAGACCACCGACGCCGGCACTACCTGGCGGAACATCAGCGACGGTTTCTTGCGGACCAGCTCGGTCGGGGCCCTGGCGGTCTCCGACTCCGACCCCAACGTCATCTTCGCCGGGATGGGAGAGAGCTGTATCCG
>DATBKE010000198.1:0-5375 GCA_036556085.1 Acidimicrobiia bacterium
ACTCAGGGCGCATCCAACTCCTCGCCGAGTCATCCCGACTCGCCGGCCAGGCTTTCGAGCAAGTGGCGGAGGTGAACCTCGGGGATTGGGTAGGCGGGGAGGGCGAAGTCGTCACGACGAAAAAAGGGGAGCTCTCGGTTCGGCTCGAATCGTTCGTCGTTTTGGCCCGGATTCATCGCCCTCTCCCGGACAAGTGGCATGGCATGACCGATATCGAGGCCCGGTCTCGCCAGCGCTACCTCGATCTCATCGTCAACGACCGCTCGCTCGCAGTGGCCCTGGCCCGCTCAGAGGTGGTCAGCGTCCTTCGCTCCGAATTCCTGGGGCGCGGCTTCGTGGAAGTCGAGACGCCAGTGCTGCTATCGCAGGCCACGGGCGCCATCGCCCGACCCTTCTTCACCCATCACGAGTCCCTCGACCTGCAGATGAAGCTGCGGATCTCACTCGAGCTTTACCTGAAACGGCTCGTCGTGGGGGGGATGGAGCGAGTGTTCGAGATCGGACGCGTGTTTCGAAATGAGGGCATCGATTCCACCCACAATCCGGAGTTCACCATGCTCGAGGCCTATCAGGCCTTGGCCGACTATCACGACATGATCACGCTGGTCGAAGAGGTCTTCGTCTCGGTGGTGAAATCGGTCACGGGCGGGACGACCCTCGAGTATCGGGGTAAGCCGCTCGACTTCAACCCGCCATTTCGAAGGGCCACGATTCTGGAGCTGGTCAGCGAAGCTGCCGGCGAGCCCGTATCCCTAGACCGCCCTCTCGACGATCTCCGCGGCCTCGCCCACCGGCATGGGACGGAGGTCGACGACGCCTGGGGTCCGGGTCGGGTGATCGAGGCGATGTACGACAAGTTGGTCGAGGGGACAATCTGGGAGCCGACCTTTGTCATCGATCACCCCAAAGAAATCTCGCCCTTGGCCCGCATGCACCGCTCGACCCCCGACCTGACCGAGCGCTTCGAGCTCGTCATCGCCGGATCCGAGTATGTGAATGCCTTCTCCGAGCTCATCGATCCCCTCGATCAGAGGGCGAGGTTCGAAGAACAGGCCGCTGCTCGTGCGGCGGGCGATCTCGAAGCCCATCCGCTCGACGAGGACTTCTTGCGGGCGCTGGAGTACGGCATGCCGCCCACTGGGGGCCTCGGCATCGGGGTTGACCGCCTGGTGATGCTCGTCACCGACACCCATCACATCCGGGACGTGATCCTCTTCCCGACCCTCCGTCCTGAGAGTCCCACGCCCTAGCCGAGACCATCAAGTAGGGGCCGAATTCGGCCGATTCAACGCCATGGGAGATCCTGAGCACCCCATAACGGATGTGTCTGGCCTATTGGCCCTGATCGACCAGAAGGACGAGGAGATCGCCCGCCTGCGTCAGTTAGTCGACACCTTCCTCCCGGTCGATGTTGACACCGGCATGCTCAATCGCACCGGGACCATCGAGGCCATTCGTCGCGCCTGGGCCTGGTGGAACCGGCGGCGGGAACCATTCGGCGTGATGGTGATCGTGATCCCCGCCATGGCCGATCGTTCTGCCGAGCAGGCAGCCAGCCTCGCCCGCTTGGTCTCCCTCGCTCTCTCCGACGCCGGGCGGGCCGTCGATGACACCGGGCGGCTGGACAGCCACACCTTCGCCGTCGTGCTCCGCGAGTTCCAACGCCACGGAGCGTCGACGGTCACCTCCCGGATGCGGACGACCTTGCGGCACGCCATCGCCGATCCCGAGATCACAGCCGAGATCAAGTTCGGTCTGGTCGTGGCCGTCGAGGGCGACAGCGCCCGGCCCGAGGACTATCTCGATCTGGCTCTGGAGGCGGCGCGAACCGCACGCTCCGAAGTTCCCAACATCGCCGAAATCGAGCTCTGACCTAAGACCGAGCTGCCTCGACCCGTTCGACCAGATAATCCCCGAGATTGGTCAGCACCGCTCTCACCTTGGTGTCGGGTAGGTCGAGCAGCAATCGCTGGGCCTTGTGGAGTCGATCGAGGGCGGCGTCGACTGCCTGATCGACCCAGCCACCGTTCCGCAAGTGGGCGATGGCACTGGCCACCACTTCCTCGGAATAGGGCCGGGGTCGGTCGAGCAGGGCCCGCAATCGATCCCCGTCAGGCGCTGCGACCGCGGCTAGAACTGGAAGAGTGAAGGTGCCTTCGCGAATGTCGGAACCGGCCGGTTTCCCGAGGGTGGCCTCGTTTCCCACCAAGTCGAGCGCATCGTCGCTGAGCTGGAAAACCATTCCCAGCTCCCAGGCCCATTCGGTCAGAGTGTCGACGATGTCATCGGTGGCGGCAGCGGCCATGGCACCCAGGCGGGCCGAAGTCCTGATCAAAGAAGCGGTTTTGCCGCCGATAACGCGTTCATACTCGGAGCGGGAATGATCGAGCGAATCCACCAACTGCAACTCACGGCTCTGTCCCACGACCAGCTCGGCGTAGGTGACCGCCAGCAGGCGCACGGCCTCCTGGGAGAGGTAAGTGGCGGCGACCTCCGAGGCGCGGGCGAGGAGGAAGTCGCCGGCGAGGATGGCAACAGTGTTGTTCCAATTGACGTTGGCGGAGGGCGCTCCCCGACGGGTATCCGACTCGTCGATGACATCATCGTGATAAAGGCTCCCGACATGGATCAACTCGACGGCCACCCCGGCCTCGACGGGTCGTCGGGTGTCGGATTCGGGACCAAACTCAGCCGCCAGCAAGGCCAGCAGCGGCCGGAACCGTTTTCCTCCCGCCACCAGCAGGTGTTGAAAGATCTTGGTGAGGTAGGGATCGTCGGCGTTGGTCACCTCGAGGAGCCTGGCCTCGACCGTGGCAAGGCGGTCCCAGACCTGGGGGAGGGGAACCAGCGCGCTGAGTTCCTGCATGGCCAAAGCGTAACTAAATGGCTGGCTGCGAACTCCGGCGGAGTGATCTGCGCGGACGCCTCGGAGTTGGTCACAAGGTGTTGTGAGACCCTGCCGATATAATCGCTAGTACCTCGCCAGGGGTGTAGCAGTCAGGAGCATTGAGAGTGTTTGAGCGCTTTACCGACCGGGCACGACGAGTAGTCGTCCTCGCTCAGGAAGAAGCACGTCTTCTCAATCACAGCTACATCGGAACCGAGCACATTCTCCTCGGTCTTCTCAATGAAGGTGAGGGCATCGCCGCTCGTGCTCTCGAAGGACTCAACATCAACCTTGTCGGGGTTCGTGACCAGGTGGTAGAGATCATCGGTCGGGGAGCCCAAGCTCCGAGCGGGCACATTCCTTTCACTCCGCGGGCGAAGAAGGTTCTCGAACTCTCACTTCGGGAAGCACTCCAGCTCGGACACAACTACATCGGGACCGAACACATTCTCCTGGGTCTGATCCGCGAAGGCGAGGGTGTGGCGGCGCAAGTCCTGCAAAAAATGGGAGCCGAACTCACCAAGGTTCGTCACGCTGTGATCCAGCTTCTCAACGGTTCCGGACAGGGCGAGGATCAACCGCAGCAGAGCTCGGCAGGGTCCGGTAGCTCGCGAGGCGAGTCCTCCACATCGGGCTCCACCGTCCTCGATCAATTCGGCCGCAACTACACCCAACTCGCCCGCGAACGCAAGCTCGACCCAGTGATCGGCCGCACGCGGGAAATCGAGCGGGTGATGCAAATCCTTTCCCGGCGGACGAAGAACAATCCGGTACTAATCGGCGAGCCCGGTGTGGGTAAGACGGCCATCGTCGAAGGGCTGGCTCAGCGCATCGTCGCCAACGACGTGCCCGAGACGCTGCACAATCGCCAGCTCTATACGCTCGACCTCGGAGCTCTCGTCGCCGGGTCGCGTTATCGAGGCGACTTTGAGGAGCGCCTCAAGAAGGTTCTGAAAGAGATCCGTACACGAGGCGACATCATTCTTTTCATCGACGAGATCCACACCCTGGTCGGAGCCGGCGCCGCCGAGGGAGCAATCGACGCCGCTTCCATCCTCAAGCCAATGCTGGCACGCGGTGAGCTGCAAACCATCGGTGCCACCACCCTCGAGGAATATCGCAAGTATCTCGAGAAGGACTCCGCCCTCGAACGGCGTTTCCAGCCGGTTCGGGTTGAGGAGCCATCGGTAACCGACACGATTCAGATCCTGATGGGTCTGAAGGAGCGCTACGAGACCCACCACTCGGTCCGATTCACGGACGCGGCCATCGTCTCTTCTGCCAACCTCGCCGATCGATACATCTCCGATCGTCACCTTCCGGACAAGGCGATCGACCTCATCGACGAAGCCGGCAGTCGGATGCGCATCTACCGCTCCAGCTCAGATCCTGACCTCGCGGAGATCGATCGGAAAGTCACCGACATCCGCAAGCAAAAGAACGAGGCCGCCTCTGCCCAGCAGTTCGAGCGGGCAGCCCAGCTCCGCGATCAGGAGCGAAGCCTGCTCGCCGATCGCATCGAACGCGAGCAGTCCTTGAAAGACACCGGCGGCGAGACCGGCTGGGTGATCGACGAAGAAGAGATCGCGGAAGTGCTCGCGCAATGGACTGGCATTCCGGTACATCGTCTCACCGAAGAGGAGACCGCACGCCTGGTGCAGATGGAGTCAGAGCTCCACCAGCGCATCATCGGCCAACACGACGCCATCGTTGCTGTGTCGAAAGCCATCCGCCGCACCCGTGCCGGCCTCAAGGATCCCAAGCGTCCTTCCGGCTCGTTCATCTTCCTCGGGCCCTCCGGAGTCGGAAAGACCGAGACCGCCAAGGCGCTTACCGAGTTCCTGTTTGGCAACGAGGACGCCCTCATCCAGCTCGACATGTCCGAGTACATGGAGAAGCACACCGTTAGCCGGCTGGTCGGCTCCCCACCCGGATATGTCGGCTATGACGAGGGCGGTCAGTTGACCGAGGCCGTGCGCCGCAAGCCCTTCTCGGTCGTTCTGTTTGACGAGATCGAAAAGGCCCATCCAGACGTCTTCAACACCCTGCTCCAGATCCTCGAGGACGGGCGCCTTACCGATGCCCAAGGCCGGACGGTCGACTTCAAGAACACCGTGATCATCATGACCTCCAACCTCGGTACCCGCGACCTGCGCAAGAAGTCTGTCGGGTTCCACGTCGACTCCGACGACGTCACCTACGAGGCGATGAAAGAGAAGGTCACCGAGGAATTGAAGCGCCACTTCCGGCCCGAGTTCATCAACCGTCTCGACGAGATCATCGTCTTCCACGAGCTCACCTTGGACGAGATCAAGGCGATCGTCGACTTCATGCTGAAGCGGGTTCGCACCCAGCTCTCCAGCCAGGGTCTCGACCTGGTTCTCACCGATGACGCCAAGGTGTTCCTGGCCACCAAGGGGTACGACCGGGAGATGGGTGCCCGTCCCTTGCGCCGGGCCGTGCAGCGCCTACTCGAGGATCCGCTTTC
>DATBKE010000199.1:0-2045 GCA_036556085.1 Acidimicrobiia bacterium
CCCCCCCACCACTCAGGCTGATGACAAGGAGAATCTCATATGACTACGACCACACTCTCGACCAAAGAAACCGACCTCATCCAGGTTCTTGTTTTCTTTGCCGCGCTCGCCGCCTTTGGTAGCGGATTGATCCATTTCAAGGTGATCGGCGATCACGCTGACCTCGCAGTAGTAGCTGGCGGCTTTGCCCTCATGGGAGCGATGCAATGGGCCTTTGCCGGGCGGATTCTCACTCGCCCTTCCCCCCGATTGCTGGGGCTCGGTGGCTTGCTGCACGCTGGCATCGCAATGCTCTGGATCGCTTCGCGCACGATTGGCATTCCATTTGTCGATGGTGCCCGCCAGCCGGCAGAGGTGGGAGTTGCCGACCTCGCGGCCAACATTCTCTCGGTCTTCGTCGTCGGCACCGCATTGCTCGGACTGGCGATCTATCGCCAGGATTTCCGGGTGAGCGTCCCAACATCGATAGCGAACCGGATGAAATTGGGCGCGGCGGGTTTTGTCGTCTTTGTCATCGTTTCCGCCATGTTTGCCCCCCATACTCACTCTCACTCGCCGATCGATCTGGCAGAAATGACCCACGACCATGAGTCGTCGGCTGGGAGCTAACGCCGCGGGGGACTCTCGACAGGGGTGAACAGGGCTCCCATCGGAGCCAGAGCAACGAAGGCAACCAAAAGGGACAACGCCATGACAAGCAGGATGCGCCCGGGATGGAGCGGAACGACCTCCAATTGGCGCCGATCTGCGAGGGCTTCTCGCAAGCGCCAACGTGCGAAAGCCGGCAACGCAATGAGACCTCCGGTGATCGAGCCGACGCTGACCATGCCAGCGCTATAGGCAAGCCCTATCGCAAGCTGACCGATTGCGACTACACCAATCGAAATCTGACCGACGGTGATCACTCCCCGTGCCATCTGGCCGACTGCCACTACCCCTGTGGCCACTTGGCCGAAGGCAAACACGCCGGTGGCGAACTGGCCGAGAGCGATGAACCCGTGCGCCTCCAATCCGGCGTCGAACAGCTTCATCGGGAGCGAAGGTAGCCACGGCAGGCCCCGTACTCTCGTTCTTCCGTATGACCAACGATGAAGCCGCAGCCGTTTTCGCCGCCGAGGGCCTGATGCCACACGTGTGGTTGAACGGGGCCGGCTATGAGTACGGCTGGCACCAGCACGACTATCACAAGGTATTGGTGTGCGTAGCTGGGTCAATCACTCTTCACCTCCGAGGAGAGGATCGAGAAATTCGAGCGGGCGAGCGCTTCGACCTGCCCCCACAAACTGAACATGCCGCAACGGTGGGACCCAAGGGCGTCACCTGTTGGGAGGCCGCCAGGCGCTGAGTGCGGCTAGGCGGGCGAAACCCGAATGGAGCGCTCGTCCCGTTTGTCGATGCCGAGCAGGAGCAGGATCGTGATCCCCAGCAGGACCGAGTTAACGAGGTTTCCCTTCAGGGTCTCGACGGCCGAGCTGAAGGACACCGCCAGGCCCTCCCGAGGGTCAAGCGAGTGGGAACGGTTCGAAGGTTTGGCCTATCGCCCGTCGCTGCTAGGCCCCCAGCTGCTTCTTGATCGCCTTGATGTCAGCTGCCATCTCATCGCTTCCGTCCGGGTGGCTGGCTTGACGATTCGAAGCTCCGGACGCAGGAGCGAGGTACTCAGGGGTACCTACGAGCCAACTTGGCTTCGGCTGATCGGTTATGGCTTCAGTCGTAGCGGTGTCGAAACATGACCGCAATCCGTTGCCCGGCCTTGCTGACCTTGGGGATGGAGTGGTCGTGGGTGCGCTGACAGGAACCGCCCATCACAATGAGGTCACCGTGTCCTGCCGGCCATCCGATACCGGGACCGCCTCCCTTGGGCCGGACGCGGAATGTTCGGGGAGAGCCGAGAGAGAGAATGGCCACAATGGCTTCGGGACGGTTGCGAGCGACGCGATCACCGTGCCAGGCCACGCTGTCTCGCCCATCTCGATAGAGGTTGCACGTGATCCGCTCTAGAGCGACGCCATAACGCTCGCTCAGGGAGGCGGACATCTCGCCGA
>DATBKE010000200.1:0-5997 GCA_036556085.1 Acidimicrobiia bacterium
TCAGACCTTGTAGACCTCAACCACCGCCCGACCGTTGCGACCTTTGCGGCGTCCCATGACGTAGGCAAGACCAACGAGGAGAACAACGCCGATTCCCGCCGCCACCGCGGTGTTTTGGGCCGACTCCTTGGTCTCGGCCACCACCTGCGAAATTTGGCGAGCCTTTGATTCGAGATCAGATCTCGTCACGGTCATCTGACATCCTCCAAACGATGATCCCGGCGGCGGCCGCCGCCAATACGAAGGTGATGAAACGAGCGCCCACGGCCCACCACGGAGTGTCGGGCAGCAAGCGACGAAGCAGGGCGTAGGCACCAAACGTGAAAAGAACCCCCGCTAACGAGAAGAGGGCAGCTCCTCCCAGGCCGAACCCGGCATGGCGCCCAAGACGCTTGGTGGGGTCGAGAGTCTCCTGCCGGAGATACTCCTTGGACATCTCCCACAGGTCACGCACCAGATCTGGAAGTTCGCGCGCTTCGGTCTTCACCACGCCAGGCTAACGGGCGTGGCCGACTCGAGGCGCGGCGAGGTCGTCAACGCTTTTCCACCTAACCTCGCGTTCAGACATGGGGATCTTTGGCCTCAGCCGGGGGGGAAGGCATCGAGACCAAATGGGGCCTCGCTTCAAGGCACTCTTCTGGGGACAGGCCATCTCCCAGGTCGGGGACTACATCGCCTATGTGACGGTGCCCCTCTTTGTCGCTTCGATCTCCGAGTCGACTCTCAGCCTCGGACTCACTTACGCCCTGGAGACCGTCCCGGGATTGCTGCTGGGTTTGGTTGGGGGTGTGTTGTTGGACCGGCTCCCGCTGCGAGCGATTCTTGTCGTCGCCGACATCGCTCGGGCCATCGCTTTCTTTGCCCTCGGCTTTGTTGCCCTCGACCCCAACCCTTCGACGCTGCTCTTGGTGTTCCTCCTCTCGTTCATCATCGGCTCGTTCGCCTCGGTGTTTCAGAACGGCCTCTACGCGTTGGTCCCTTCGCTAGTCCGGAGCAACCGAATCACCGCCGCCAACAGCCGCATTGCCACCAGCCAGCAATTCGCTCTGGTCCTGGGCCCGTTCCTTGCTGGCTGGCTCGCCTCCTTCTTTGGCCTTGCCCCTGGATTCTTCATCAACGGCGTCACCTTTCTCGCCTCCGCCGTCTCGATCGTTCTGGTGGGAAGGGTGCCGGTACGGCTCGAAGGAAGAGACCGATCGAGCTTTGCCGCCGAGGCCTGGCACGGGCTCCGCTTCCTCTGGAACGAGCCCCGGCTCCGAGCTTCCACCATCGCCGCCGCTACCGCCAACGCCGCAGTGGGATTCCTCGAATCAACCCTGGTCATCATCGGGACCGATCTCCTCGGGGCCAGCGAGAGCCAGCTCGGGATTCTTTTCATGACCCTCGGCTTTGGTGGAATCGTCGGTGCCCTCTTCGCCCCGGGCCTGGTGCGCAAATTCGGATTGGGCCGGGTTCTCACCGGCGGCTTGTTCCTCTTCGGAGTGATGTTCCTTCTCGCAGTTAGAAGCACCTATGGGTTCGTCGCCATTTCCATCTTCTTCGCGATGTTCGTCGGGCTCTCTTTGGTGAACGTTCCCCTTGCCACCATTCGCCAGACCTATACGCCGGCTCCGATGCTCGGACGCGTCATCTCTGCTGCTCGCGCCATTGGTTGGTCGACGCTTCCGGTCGGAGCATTGCTCGGCACCGCGCTCGCCGACAACGCCGGTTATCGACAGGTGGCCGAGTTCGCACCTCTCTTATTGGTGATCACGGCGATCGGTCTTCTGTTCACACCAATTTGGTCGCAGACCTTCGGTGAAGGTGTTCGACGCATTACTTCCGAGAATGCCAAAACCACCTAACACAAAACCAAGAATCGGGCGGCATCCCGAATAACGTGCATCGTCGCTGGCACGGTGTCAGCTCCATCAGAGTCGATGGTGAAATGGAGGGTGGATGGCTGCAAAGAAAGCTGCGGCTAAGAAGGCTGCCAAGAAGGCGCCGGCAAAGAAGGCTGCAAAGAAGAAGGCACCAGCAAAGAAGGCTGCAAAGAAGTCAACCAAGAAGGCAGCCAAGAAGCGATAACACGCAAAGGGCCCCGACACCGGGGCCCTTTCACTTTGATCGGTCCTCTATCTCCCAAGCGTGATCGAGCACGTGCCAGGTGATGCGACGGACTGCGTATCGAAGCGGCCACTTCTTTCCTGAGATGGGCTCGCCGCTCCCACCGGCCACAACCAACTCGAGTATCGCGGTGCGACGAGCCTCGGAATCGAGCTTGCGAGAGATGCCCATGTTGACCCCGTAGGACTCTTCGGCTTCTTCGACGTGGGCGCGCACCGCGTCGCGATCGCGGCCTCCACCCCTTGGTCCCTTGCGGAGGGAAGCAGGAGCCGTAGCGGCAACGTCGTCGAGGTGATGCCAAGAGGCCCCGAGCAGGCTGGCCCATTTGCCGGCGGTGGCGCCGCGCAAGACGCGACGGTCGGCGGAGACCACCCGCTCGGGGACGCCAAAGTCGGTCGCTCCACTGCCGGCGACGGTCTCGATTACCCGCCACTCCCGGAACCAGGACTCCTCGAATTCGACTCCGGCCAGAGCAGCCACCTGCCCGTACCGAGACGAGTAATCGGTGAGGGCCGCCAGGGCCTCTTCTTCGGTCTTGGCGCCCCGCGACCAACCGGGCCACTCTGTCGACCCGGCGAAAACCCGCTTGGCGCCCTTCTCTAGATAGGCGGCGTTACGGGGAAGCCGGGTCAACGGGCGAGGACGTAGGAGGTCTCCCGCTCGCCCCTCAGTGCGGCCACCGCCGCCAGCGTTACCGCCGCAATCCCCAGCAGGGCCAGCGGCGACCCGGCAGCCATCCCCGCAACCACTCCGATCAAAGCGATCACACCGATGGTCATCTTGCGAACAGGCTGACGCCACTGCTCAAAGCGGCGATGGAGCTCGTTCAAGGCCTCGAGCGAGGTGATGTCGCGAGCGGCGAACACGGCCAAGCCCCGCACGAGCCCGAAAACGGTTCCGAGGATGAGTGCCCCGCTGGTCGAGGTGCCAAGGGCGCCGACCACGATCAGCAGATAGAGACCACCAGTCATGATGTAGGTGGCGAGTCCAACTCCGATCTGCCATCCGAAGCCTCCGCCATAAACCCATGATCGGTACTGATCGAGCCAGCGCTCGTTGACCTGACGATCGTGGCCGGGAAGTTGAAAGCCGAAGAGCTTCCCATCGGAGATCACCGCCACCAATGCGGCGAAGGTGGTGATAACAAGCGCCACTTCAACACCGGCACCGAGTCGTCCCCAAGCCGCCGCCAGCATTGCCATCAACGCCCCGAGCATCCCTCCCCCGACCGTCGCCCCGAGCAGAAACCAGAGGGCGGTGGCGCGGAAGCGATTTCCTCGACCTTGCTCCTGGAGAGGAGTTATCACCGACAGCATCGACACTCCGCAGGGCGACCACGTGCTTCGCACCGCCGTGGCCACAGCCAGGACGAGGCCGAGAACGAAAAGGAGGTTCACGAGTAGGACGGGGCCTCGGGGTGGTCGCTCAACTCGAAGCCGACCTGGTCAACGTAACACCAGTACCAACTCTCCCCCGGTTCGTAGGAGCGGACGATCGGATGGCCGGTGGCGTTGAAATGTGCCGAGGCGTGCCTCTCCGGCGACTGGTCGCAGCAGCCGACATGGCCACAGG
The DNA here is from genome assembly GCA_036556085.1 of Acidimicrobiia bacterium. Classification (GTDB taxonomy): domain Bacteria; phylum Actinomycetota; class Acidimicrobiia; order Spongiisociales; family ZC4RG35; genus JACCTH01. Next base: position 3,679 of record DATBKE010000200.1, read on the forward strand.
TTTGACAGGTGCGGAGGTGAACCCACGCGTGTTTGCCGGCGGCGAGACAGTCGTCACATCCCTGGGTCACAGGGATGGGATCGGTTATGGAGTCGAGGTGATCGCAGATTTCCAAACGCCGGGATCCTTCTCTTGGGTTGCGGGCAGGCTAAATCGTCGGGCGGACATACACCTCTCATATGAGATCGCCCCCGACAGCGATCTCGGGATAGTCGGTGCAGTGATCCGGAGACGCGAAAAGAATCTTGGATTTTCGGTTTGGAGTACCGCCGAAGGTGGTATAAAGCACCCATCAGTTCCCGGGGTTGGGGCTTCGGCCTCGACACCGGGAACTGTGTTTTTCTCCCCTTTCTTCCCACCGCGAGCGAAGCGAGTGTGGGGGAGGTGTCGCCGCAGTCGACGAACAGCGCGCGAAAGAACGCGAAAACAAACCTCCGGTTTCGCTTTGCAATCGCCCCGAGTCTCGTTATAAAGCTGTCATCAGTTCCCGGAGTTGAGACCTCGGTTTCAACACCGGGAACTGTGTTTTTGGGGCGCCACGCTGAGAGCCCCCATCGTCGATCAGGACTCGATCTAGCCCGATAGCCACGGCCTTGTGCCCTGCGATCGCCTTGATCGCGGTCATCGGTCGGACCCGGATCCCCTCCCCGGCGAGAGGGAATTGCGCTTCGGGGAGGGAACCTCCCCATTGTTAAGCTCCCAGACGGAACGCCCCTAAGTCCCGAGGAGCGGACCTGCTCGCACTCTTGATCTCCCATATGGCGGCTCTATTGGCCGCACCCGTCTTGGTCCGATGGCTGGGACGAAAGGCCTTTCTTATCTTGGCGGCGGCGCCGGCCTCGGCCGCCACTTGGGCCCTGGTCCACACGGGGGCGGTACTGAACGGCGATGGGCCGACCTCCGACGTGCTGTGGGTTCCCTCCCTGGGTCTCGCCCTCTCCTTCCGCCTCGACTCGCTCTCCTGGCTCTTGGTGCTGATGGTGGGTGGGATCGGTGCCGCCGTCTTCATCTATTGCTCTCGATACTTCTCAGAGCGCTCAACCGGTCTCGGACGCTTCGCCGCCGTCCTTACCGCCTTTGCCGGCGCCATGTTGGGATTGGTCACGAGCGACAACCTGATCCAGCTCTACGTCTTCTGGGAGCTGACCACCGTCTTCTCCTATCTCCTGATTGGGCACTACTCGGACCGGGTTTCATCGAGACGAGCGGCGATGAAGGCAATCCTGGTGACAACCGTCGGCGGCCTCGCCATGCTGGTCGGGATCGTCATTCTCGGGACCGAGGCGGGCACCTACTCGATCAGCCAGATCCTGACGTTGCCGCCATCCGGTTCCTTGGTCGAAGCTGCAGTCGCGCTGATCCTGGTCGGGGCGATCAGCAAATCCGCGCTGGTGCCTTTCCATTTCTGGCTCCCAGCGGCCATGGCGGCCCCCACTCCGGTGAGCGCCTATCTCCACGCCGCGGCGATGGTCAAGGCCGGGGTCTACCTCGTCGCCCGCTTTGCCCCCGCTTTTGCGACACTCCCGCTCTGGGGGGCATTGGTGACCGTCCTTGGCTGTCTCACACTCGTCGTGGGTGGCTACCAAGCACTGCGTCAGAACGATCTCAAATTGATCTTGGCCTACGGGACGGTAAGCCAGTTGGGACTGCTCATCCTCTTGGTGGGGTCGCCGTACAAGGGGCCGGCGTTGGCAGGAGTCGCCCTCCTGGGGGCGCATGCCCTCTTCAAGGGCTGCCTATTCCTCACGGTCGGGGTCATCGATGCCGCCACCGGCACCCGCGACCTCCGCCGCCTCTCCGGTCTGGGTCGGAAGTTGCCGCTCACCGCAGTCGTGGCAGCTCTCGCCACCGCTTCGATGATCGGGCTCATGCCTTTCTCGGGATACGTCGCCAAAGAGTCGGCCCTCGACGCTTTCCTGACCCCGGGCCAGTACGAGTCGCCGCTGAAGTGGGCCGTCATCGCCGCGTTCGCGGTCGGATCCGCGTTCACCGTCGCCTACGGACTGAGGCTGTGGTGGGGGGCCTTTGCCACCAAACCGGGGGTTCCGTCCTATCCAGTCGTCGTGACCCCACCTCCGCTGTTCCTCATCGGGCCTCCGGCCCTGATGGCAGTGGCCGGCCTCGCTACGGGGTTGCTCCCAGACTTGGGGGAGGCGGTGCTCTCTCCCTTTTCCAATCGTCTCCCCTTCGGGGAGCCCGGTCACCTCGCCCTCTGGTCGGGGTTCAACCCCGCCCTGGCCATCACGATCGGAATTCTCGCGCTCGGGTTGGCACTCGCCGCCGTCGGTGACCGTGTCCAGCGCTGGCGTTTTCCCTGGC
>DATBKE010000201.1:0-43028 GCA_036556085.1 Acidimicrobiia bacterium
CGAGAGGTGCTGTCGCTGCTTTTCCAGCTTGGGGTCCCCTCCCATCGCTTTGGCGTCGATCTCGGGATAGCCCGCGGCCTCGACTACTACACGGGAACGGTCTACGAGACCACTCTCGTGGCTCACCCGGAACTGGGCAGCATTTGCTCGGGCGGTCGTTACGACGACCTCGCCGGTCTCTACACCGATCGCAAGCTCCCCGGGGTGGGGATCTCCATCGGTCTTTCCCGGCTCTTCTGGCAATTGCGGTCCGCCGGCATTCTTCCGGCCCCCAAGAGCCCCGTCAAAGCCCTGGTTGCCCTACTCGACGACGAGGGCCTCGATGAGGCGCTGAAGATTGCCGGCGATCTCCGGGCAAGCGGGATCAACACCGAATCCTCACTCGAACCTCGCAAGCTCGGCCAACAGCTGAAATACGCCGATCGGGCCAGGATCGAGGTAGTTGTGCTGGCCGGGCCCGACGAGCGGGCGAAGGGTGAGGTTCTGGTCCGCAACCTCTCCCGGCAGAGCCAGGAATTCGTGGCCCGGGCCGATGTCGCCGAGGCGGTATCGCGGATGAGCGTGTGAGCTTTCGCACCCATCACGCCCTCGACTGTGCCGATCTGGGCTCCCAACGGGTAGTCCTGGCCGGCTGGATCGCCCGCCGCCGGGACCACGGAGGAGTCACCTTCATCGACCTGCGGGACGCGTCGGGCGTAGTGCAGATCGTGGCGGATCCCGAAGCCCTCACCATCACAGAAGAGCTGAGGATGGAGTTTTGCATCCGGGTAGAAGGAGAGGTGCGACCTCGCCCTGAGGGCACCGTCAATCCGGACCTGGCGACTGGAGCCGTGGAGGTGACGGCGCATAGCATTGAGGTGCTGAGCCCGGCCGACACCCTGCCCTTCATGCTCGACGATCGCACCGATCTCGACGAGCGAACCCGGCTCGAATTTCGCTACCTCGACCTCCGCCGGCCGCGGATGGCTGCCAACCTTCGAGCCCGCTCGCACGCCATCGCCGCCATCCGTCGAACCCTCGATGGACTGGGGTTCCTCGAGATCGAAACACCCACACTGGTCCGCTCGACCCCCGAAGGAGCCCGTGACATGCTGGTGCCATCACGGCTCCGGCCCGGCAGCTTCTATGCCCTGCCCCAATCGCCCCAGTTGTTCAAGCAGCTGCTGATGGTGGCGGGCGTTGAGCGTTACTTCCAGATCGCGCGCTGCTACCGCGACGAGGACACCAGAGCCGATCGCCAACTCGAGTTCACCCAATTGGACTTGGAGGGAGCCTTCTGGTCGGAGGTCGATATCCAAGATGCGGTGGAGCTCACAATCGCTGCCGCGGTCGAGAGTCTGCGCGGCCAGAAGCCCCCTCTTCCCTTCCGACGCCTGACCTGGCATGAGTCGATGAACCGGTACGGAGTCGACAAACCGGACCTGCGCTTCGGCATGGAAATCATCGATTTGGGGACCGTTTTCTCCTCAACCGACTTCCGGGGCTTTGCCTCGGCGATCGCAGAGGGAGGAGTGGTGCGAGGGATCAACGCCGGCACCCGTGAGTTTCCCCGCTCGAACGCCGACCGGCTCACCGACTTGGCCAAATCCTGGGGAGCGACGGGGCTGGTGTGGATGGTGGTCGAAGAAGGCGGAACCGTTCGATCCCCGGTGGCCAAGTTCCTGAGCGAGGCCGAGGTCACTCAGCTGATCAGGGAACTCGACGCTCGCGCCGGAGACGTGCTCTTGCTGATAGCGGGGGAGTGGTTGACGGCCGTATCTGTTTTGGGACAGCTACGGCTGCAGCTCGGCCGACCGGAAACGCACGAGGACCTCGAATTCCTGTGGGTGACCGACTTCCCCATGTTCGAGCCGGGAGACGAGGGCTTGACGTTCCTTCACCATCCCTTTACGTCGCCCCAGGACGTGAAGGTAATGGAAGAGCGCCCGCTGGAGGCTCTCGCTCGCGCCTACGACGTCGTGGTCAATGGCACCGAACTGGGTTCGGGTTCGATTCGAATCCATGACCCCGACGTGCAACGACGTGTTTTCGACATTCTCGGGATCTCGCCTTCCGAGCAGGAGAGCCGCTTCGGCTGGTTCCTGCGAGCCCTCCGCTACGGGACGCCGCCCCACGGCGGATTCGCCTTTGGAATCGACCGCTTGGTCATGGTGCTCCAAGACGAAGCCAACATTCGGGAAGTGATCCCGTTTCCCAAGACTCAATCCGGACAGGATCCCATGGCCGGCAGCCCAACCTCGGTCGAAGAGTCACAACTCGCGGAGCTCGGTCTCGAGATCGTCGACGATGGGTGATCTCTTCGAGGCCCGCGCCGAGGAAACGTTGCGGTCGGTGGCTCAGCTGGCCACCAGAATGCGCCCGGAGACCCTCGACGGTGTAGTGGGTCAGCCGGGTTTGCTAAAGCGGGGTGCCGCCTTTCGACGGATGATGGAGAGCGGGCGGCCGGTGTCGATGATCTTGTGGGGGCCGCCGGGGACGGGAAAAACCACACTCGCTCGCCTGGTCGCCGCCCACACCGACGCCGTATTTGAGACTTTGTCCGCCACCTCGGCGGGCGTCAAAGACGTGCGCGAGGTTTTGGGACGGGCTCGCCAGCGCTTGGAGACCGACGAGCGCCGGACCGTTCTCTTCCTCGATGAGATCCACCGCTTCAACAAGAGCCAGCAGGACTCCCTTCTCCCCGGTGTCGAGGACGGGGTCGTAATCCTGGTCGGCGCTACCACGGAGAACCCGTTCTTCGAGGTCAATTCGCCGTTGATCTCGAGATCGACGATCTTCCGCCTCGACCCTCTTCGCCCCGCCGACATCGAAGCGCTCATCGAGCGGGCTCTCTCGGATTCGGAACACGGCTTGGGCAACCGCGGACTGTCCATCGACCCCGAGGTTCGAGGCGATCTCGCCCAGCGGACTGGCGGCGATGCTCGACTTGCCCTCAACAGCCTCGAGGTGGCCGCCACACTGGCTCAAGAGAGGGGCTCAGCAACGATCTCCAAGGAGGACGTGGAAGAAGCCCTGCAGAGGCGAATCATCCGCTATGACAAGACCGGTGATCAGCACTACGACGTCATCTCCGCCTTCATCAAAAGCATGCGAGGCTCGGATCCCGATGCTGCCCTCTTCTGGCTTCATCTCATGATCGGTGCCGGCGAAGACCCCGAGTTCATCGCCCGGCGGATGATCGTCTTCGCCTCCGAAGATGTAGGGCTGGCCGACCCCGTCGCCCTCCAAATCGCAGTGGCAGCGGCGGACGCCCTCGCTCATGTCGGGCTTCCCGAGGCAACCTACAACCTGACCGAAGCCTGTATTTATCTGTCGACGGCAACCAAGTCGAACTCGGTAGCGCGGGCGATCAGCGCCGCAACGGAGGCCGTCGCCACCACGAATTCGCCACGGGTGCCATTGCATCTCCGCTCCAGTGGCGGCAAGGGCTATCGCTATCCCCACGACTATTCCGGCGGAGTGGTCGAGCAGAGCTATTGGCCCGAAGGCTCCGAACCTCAGATCCTGTATAAGCCGGGTCGCGAGGGAGCCGAGGGAGAGGTGGCAGCCCGGTTGGAGGAAGCCGACCGGGTGATGAAAAAGGAAGGGCGCTGAAGCTTCTCCGCCCCTGGGTGCTCGTATTTCTCGGGGCGTGTGCGCTGGCAGCCAGTCCGTCTTCGGTCGCGCCCACCTCGGTGGTGACCGCCGGGGCCACTCCAGTCCTTTCCGCCACTACCAGTGTCCCCACCACGGCCTCGACGACAACTCTGGCCCCGACCACGACACTGGCCCCATTGCAGGGACTCGTCCTCCAAACGGTGATTTCGGACCTGGTCCAACCGATAATGCTCCTCAGTCCCGCGGCTGACCCCCGTCGCTTCGTACTCGAGCGCACTGGGGTGATTTCCATCCTCGATGAACAAGGCGTGGTCGGCGCCGAGCCATTCTTGGACCTCAGCGATCGCGTGAATAGCGGTGGCATCGAACAAGGGTTGTTGGGGATGGCGTTTCACCCTGACTTCGCCAGCAACGGCCGCTTCTTCGTCTACTACTACCGGCGTTCGGCTGAGCAAACCCAGCTCTCGGAGTTCGCGTTGTCCGACGATCCCAGTCGCGCCGACGCTTCGTCCGAGCGGCCCTTGATCGCCTTCGACAAGCCCACGACCCGACACAACGGCGGGATGCTCCTCTTTGGTCCCGACGGCTACCTATGGATGTCACTGGGTGAAGGCGGGGCGGCTTCGGTCAATTCCCAGGACCCTTCGCGCCTTCTTTCGTCGATCCTCCGCATCGATGTCGACGAGGGTGATCCATATGGCATTCCTCCGGACAATCCCTATCAAGATGGGGGAGGGGCGCCGGAGGTCTGGGCCAAAGGGCTTCGCAATCCCTGGCGCTTCACCATCGATGGTGATCTTCTCTATATCGCCGACGTCGGCCACTCCGATTACGAGGAGATTGACGTCGTTCCTTTGTCGGGGGCGCCGTACAACTTTGGCTGGCTGCGGATGGAGGGAACCCACTGCTTTCAATCCGGGTGCGATCCCGTGGCCGAAAACCTTACGCTTCCGGTGCTCGAGTACAGCCATGACGAAGGTTGCTCGATCACCGGCGGTTTCGTATATCGCGGGGGAGCCATCCCGGAGCTCAGGGGACACTATTTCTACGCCGATTGGTGCGGGGAGTGGATCCGCTCCTTTCGATACGCGGACGGCCAAGTCCTCGATCACGAGCTTCGATTCGAAGACGCCGGCCAGATAAATAGCTTCGGGGTTGATTCGCAGGGAGAGCTCTACATCCTCACCTATGAGGGAGATGTGAAGAAGATCGTCGCTCTCCGCTAGCCCGCCTCGCCGCCTGCGGCGACACTCCCCCCAACGGTCGCTCCGCTCCCTGGGGGGAGAAACGGCACCGGTACCCTTGCCAACCAATGGACTCGCATCAGATCAGGAAGGCCTTCACCGACTTCTTCGTGGCGCGCGACCACGTCCTGCGTCCCTCCGCTTCCTTGATTCCCACCGATCCGACGCTGTTGCTGAACAACGCCGGCATGGTCCCGTTCAAGCCCTATTTCCTGGGTGAGGAGACACCTCCGTTCAAGCGGGCGGTCTCGGTACAGAAGTGCGTCCGCACGATCGATATCGACATCATCGGCACCACCCAGCGCCACCTCTCGTTCTTCGAGATGCTGGGCAATTTCAGTTTTGGTGACTATTTCAAGGAAGCCGCCATCGCCTGGGCTTACGAGTTCGTGACTGAGAAGCTCTCGATCGATCCCGATCTGCTCTGGTTCACCGTGCACCACACCGACGACGAGGCGCGGCAAATCTGGATCGACCAGGTAGGTGTTCCCGCTGATCGGGTGCAGCTCGGAGACGAGGACAACTTCTGGCAAATGGGGGTGCCGGGACCGTGCGGGCCCTGTTCGGAGATCTTCTTCGACAAGGGCCCCGAGTATGGGGCAGCGGGCGGGCCGATCGGAGGTGACGAAGACCGTTACGTCGAGATCTGGAACCTGGTCTTCATGCAGAACATCCAGGACCAGCCCTACCACGTGATAGGCGACCTTCCCCAAAAGAACATCGATACCGGAATGGGGCTCGAGCGCACGGCCGCGGTGCTCCAGAAAGTCGACTCGGTCTTCGACATCGACGCCCTCGCCTTCATCATTGCCGATGCGGCAGAAAACCTCGGGGTTGCCTACGGGCGATCTGAAGCCACCGATGTCTCGCTCCGGATCCTGGCCGATCACGCTCGCACCATCACCACTCTCATCGCCGACGGAGTTGTTCCCTCCAATGACGGTCGCGGTTACGTGTTGAGACGGGTCCTGCGACGCGCAGTGCGCCGAGCCTGGCAGTTGGGGAGCAGGGAGTTGATCACCCCTCATCTCGTTGAAGCAACTACCGAGGTCCTGGGCCCCTCTTGGCCCGACTTGGAGGAGAAAAGGGATCTCGTCATATCGGTCGTCGGACGCGAGGAGGAGAGATTTCGCCGCACCTTGCATTCGGGTGTCACCCTGCTCGAGTCGGAAATCTCGGACTTGGAAGAGGGCAAGCCGCTCAGCGGATCCACCGTCTTCCGGTTGCACGACACCTACGGCTTTCCGATCGAGTTGACCACTGAGATCGCCTCGGAGCGGGGCGTGGCCATCGATCGCGGGGGCTACGACGCCGAGATGGACGCCCAACGCCAGCGCGCCCGTCGGGCGTGGAAGGGGGGCGACGAGGCGGCCAGCGCCGAGTTCTACCGGGCGATTCTCGACGAGACCGGTCTCACTACTTTCATCGGCTACGAATCAGAGGTCGGGAGCGGCCGCATCCTGGCGTTGACTCGTGAGGGCGAGCTTACGGAGCGGGTGGAGGAAGGTCAGGAGATAGAAGTGTTCCTCGATGTGACTCCTTTCTATGCGGAGTCAGGCGGACAAATCGGCGACACCGGCGTGATCACCACCGCCACCGGGTCGGTTGAAGTCCGCGACACCCGGCATGCCATACAGGGCCTGCATGGCCACCGCGGTCGGGTACGGAGCGGTTATCTGGGCGTGGGTCAGGATGCCGACCTCGCCATCGACAGCCCCCGACGAGAAAAGATTCGCAAGTCCCACACCGGCACCCATGTCCTCCACTGGGCACTCCGAAACGTTCTCGGCGATCACGCCCATCAAGCCGGCTCCCTGGTCGAGGCGGGACGGCTTCGGTTCGACTTTTCTCACTTCTCGGCAGTCGCTCCCCAGGATCTGGCCGAGGTCGAGCGCCAGGCCAACGAGAGGTTGATCGAGAACGGGGCAGTCTCCACCACCATCACCAGCAAGGAGGAGGCGACCGAGGCCGGCGCTCTCGCCTTTTTCGGTGACAAGTACGGCGACATCGTTCGCCTGGTGAGGATCGGTCAGTTTTCAGTCGAACTGTGCGGGGGCACCCATACCCATACCGCCGGCCAGGTTGGGCCCCTGGTAGTCACCTCCGAATCGTCTATCGGCTCCAATATCCGACGGGTCGAAGCCCTGACCGGCGAATCCGCCTACACCCAGCTGATCGGCTGGCGGGAGGGTCTCAACAATGTCGGCCAGCTGTTGCGCACTTCTCCAGCCGAGGCCCCCGACCGAGTACGAGCCCTTCTCGCCCGGATCGAAAGCCTGGAAGATCAACTCGTTTCCTATCGGCAGCGGGATCGGGACCATCTCGCCACTGAGATGGCCGCCGGGGCCACGAAGCTCGGGGAGCATTTCCTGGTTGTGGAAGAGCCCGCGGGCCTCTCACCCGAACAGCTCCGGCTCCTCGCGCTCTCGGTCCGCGATCGGCTGCCGTCGGCAGTTGTGATCCTCGGCTCGAGCACCGACGGGAAGGGGTCTCTGGTTGGTGCGGTAACCGCCGGTCTGGTGAGCGGAGGAGTCTCGGCCGCCGATTTGATAGGAGTGGGAGCACGCCTCCTGGGGGGCGGAGGGAGTCGTGACCCTGCTCTCGCGCAGGCCGGAGGTCCCCACGGGGAGCGCCTGAGCGAAGCCCTCGAACAGGTCCAAGAGGCGGCCGCCGCCGCGCTCGCGCAGCGGTGAAGGGTCGGGCGCTCGGGCTCGACTTCGGCCACAAGCGGGTAGGAGTGGCAATCTCGGACGAGCTCTGGATGGCGGCCCATGCGCTGGTGGTCCTTCCACGCAGAGAGGCCCCTGCTCGTGTTGCCGACCTGGTGGACGATTACGGAGTCACCGAGATCGTCATCGGCCTTCCCACCTCCCTATCCGGACAGGAGGGCGAATCGGCCCGGGCCGCGCGACAGTTCGGGCGCGAGATTGAGGAGGCGACCGGTTTGACCATCACATGGGTGGACGAGCGCTTCACCTCCAAGGATGCCGAAAGGGTGATGCTCGAGACAGGAGCGCGACGCCGGGTTAGGCGGACGAACCTCGATAAGGTCGCCGCCGCCGTTATCCTGCAGTCATTCCTGGACCGTCCCCGATGACGCGTTTCCCACCATGAATTCCTGGTCTTCCCTTCTGCAATCACGCTGGCTACGGGTCATCCTGGGCCTCGGAATCACGGCTCTCGTGGTTGTCATCGCGGCCACGGGCCTCGCCCGGCTGGTGGGAGGGTCACTCGAGGGGGCGGCCGAGGAGTCCTCAGTCGTCTCGGTCGAACCCGGCCAAGAGGTCGAAGTCACGATCCCTCCTGGCTCCAGTGCCCGGGCCATAGCCACCCTTCTCGCCGCCGAAGGCGTTATCGATAGCGCTAACGAATTCGAGCTCACGGTTCGGGATCAGGGCATCGCCAACCAGCTCCGGGCCGGAAGTTACCGCTTTCTGACCGGCAGCTCCATCGACGACGTCCTCCCACTGCTCTTGCGGGGGCCGATCGCCGACGCCTATCGAGTAACCATCCCCGAAGGCTTGCGAGTGACCGAGATCATCGACGTCCTGGTCGAAGCCTCGGGCCTTCCCCGGGGCGACTTCGAAACGGCCCTTTCTCAGGGAGGCGTGCTCACCGAGCTGCGGACGATGCCGGCGGCCCCCACCCTGAGCGATTGGGAAGGATTGCTCTTCCCCGATACCTACGAGTTCTTACGGGAGTCGCCCGCCTCCCGGATCCTCCAGGTTCTCACCGACACCATGGAAGAGCGCGTGGGCTCAGTCGACTGGACGAGGCTCGCCGACACCGGGTATGACGTCTATCAGGGCATGACCGTCGCTTCACTAATCGAAGCCGAGGTGCGAGTGGCCGACGAACGCGAGCTCGTCTCGAGCGTCATCTTCAACCGCCTCGCCGAAGGGATGCCGTTACAGATAGACGCCTCGGTGCTCTACGGGATCGGCACCCGCGACCCGGCGCTCTTCAACAACGAATCCGAGAGTCCCTACAACCTCTACAAGTTTCCGGGGCTCCCACCGACTCCGATCGGAGCTCCCGGGCGAGCCTCCCTGGAAGCGGCCGCCAATCCCGCCGAGAGCGCATTCTATTTCTATGTGCTCTCCACCGCCGAAGGCGGTCACGCCTTCGCCGAAACCTACGACGAGCATCTGGCGAACATCGAGCGGTCCCGTCAAGCCGGCATCATTCCCTGAGAAAGCTCAGATTCGCCCTAGTGGGCGACCCGGTCTCTCACTCGCGGTCGCCGGCAATCTTTCGGGCGGCTTTTGCCGCCGCCGGTGTCGAGGGCGATTACACCGCTCGCCAGGTTGACTCCGAAGGCCTACGTCAGACGTTCGCAGAGCTGCGCGAAGGCCGACTCGACGGCTTCAACGTCACCATGCCTCACAAAGCGGAGGCCTACTCGCTCTGCGATCGAGTCGCATCAGAGGCTAAGAGAGCCGGATCGGTGAACACCATCGTTCGCGAAGGAAGAGAAGCCGTCGGCCACTCCACCGATGTCACCGCCGTCAGAGAGTGCTGGCAGACAATGCCGGAGGCGGGGCCAATCCTGATCCTCGGCGCAGGTGGAGCGGCCGCGGCGACGGCGGTTGCTCTCGAGAACCGGGGGACGCTCTATATCGCCTCCCGCAAGTTCGGGAGCGGTTCAGGGCTTGCTGACCGACTGGGCATCGAGCTCGGCGAGGTGCATTGGGGAGTTCCGGTCGTAATGGCCCGGGTAGTGAACTCCACGCCGCTGGGAATGAAAGGAGAGCCGTTGCCCGAGAATGTTCTCGCTCTGGCCTCGGGCCTCCTCGATATGCCATACGCCGCTGCGCAAACGCCGGCCGTGGCCAGGGCCCGCGAGCTTGGAATCCCGGTGGTTGATGGCCTTGAGCTTCTCCTAACTCAAGCCGGGCATGGATTTAGGCTTTGGACCGGTATGGCCGCACCCCTCGACGCCATGCGTCAAGCAGTGGGAAATCCCTAAAGCAATGGGTTATGGGGGCCGAATTCAGTAAACGAATACTGGAAAAACGCCGCGAAGGAAGGTTTTGGCGAAATGTCGTTGACTGGGCACATTGATGTTTTCCCCTTGGAGGAAGTTCTCCGCTTGCTAGCGCGTTCATACAAGAGCGGCTGTCTGCGGGTTGACGCTCCCGACCTCCACGGTCGCGTTTTCATAAACGGCGGATCGGTGACGTTTGCCACCATTGGAAGCGATGAAGATCTTCGTCGCCAGTTGATCAATTCAAAGGTGGTGAGTGAAGACGCCGTCCGGGCGGCCGAGGTGGGCGGCCGTTCGCTTTCGGATTCGACCGCTCCCTCCGGACTCTCGGACTTCTTCCGCGAGGAAGTGATCGAAAGCCTTTACCGCATCCGCAAGCCCGGCCGGGGCCAGTTTGTCTTTAATGTGGACGTGGCTCCTCGCTACCGCAGCGAGCAAGCCTTCGACGTCGAGATGTGCATTTCCGAGGCAGACCGGCGAGCCGTGGAGTGGGCCGACATCGAATCGGTGATCCCCACGATCGACGAAAGCGTCCGCATCGTTGATGAAGCGCCCAACAACGAACCGGTCACCCTCGCTCCCAACACATGGAAGCTGGTTGCCAACTTCGATGGCACCTCGTCGATTCGTGCTCTTGCCGATCGGTTGGGAGCGGGTCGCTTCCGGACCGCCAAGGACCTGGCCGCACTCGTACGAGCAGGACTGGTCGAGGCGGTACGCGCTCCCGAGCCTGCCGTCGCCCCCCAGAGCCCCAGCTATACCTACGCCGGATACGAGACCCCGATGCCGTCTGAGCCCTCCGAGCCACCCTCTGAGCCTGCCGAACCGGAACCCTCCTACGAGCCAACCTATGGCGAAGCAGAGCCCGAGCCTGCCCGGCCCGAGCCCAAGGAAGCCGACTTCAACCGCAGCTGGTGGGCCGAAGCTGTTCCCGCCGAGGCGGCGGCTGACGAGACTCCCGCCGACTCAGAGGAAGGCGAGGAGGAGGCCCCAGCCGGTTCCGACTCCTTCTTGGATCGGGTCTTCTCCCAACTGAACGAGAACCCCGAGGGTCAGGGTGGAACCAGCCAGGTTCCCTCCCACGGATTCCTCAAGCGGCGCCGGATGTCCTCCGTCGGTCTCGACGACTAAGCGCTAACTCCAGCCCTTCCGACCGTAAGGTCTCGCTCCGTGATTCTTCTGATCGCGGCGCTCGGACTCCTGCAGGGGCCAGTGCTCCATCGCTTGGCGGTGGCCGTCGGTGCCGATCGGCCCTTGAGGACGTCAGCGGGTAATGCCCCTCCGCAAGGCCGGAGGTGGCGGTGGCGGGAGCTTGGAATGTCGCTTCTGATCGGTCTCCCATATTGGGGGATGGCCAAGACCCTTGGGCTTACCCCGGTTCTGGTCGCCCATCTGCTGATGGTCTCGCTGACCGCCATGCTGGTAGTGACCGACCTCGATCACTTTCGGATCCCGAACCGGCTGCTTTATCCCGGGGGAACCATCGCCATGGTGCTGCTGGCGGGAGCGGCGGTGATGGAGGGCCGAACCCTGTCGTTGCGGCCTGCGTTCATCGGGGCGGCGGGCTATTTCACCCTCCTCCTTCTCGTGTACCTGGCAGCACGCGGCGAGGGTTTTGGTTTTGGTGACGTCAAGCTCGCGCTCCTGCTGGGTTTCTTCGCCGGCTTCCATTCCTACCGCACTCTTGCCTACTCACTGTTCATCACCTCGCTCCTGGGAGGAATCCCCGCCTTGATCCTGCTGGCGATGGGCAAGAGCCGGAAGACCGCCATTCCCTACGGGCCTCCGCTCATTTTCGGCACCTGGGCGGCGATCATTTTGACGCCATACATTTTGAGCTGAGCCTCTCACCTCACCCGCGTTAGGCCGGCGGGGAGAAACGGAAACCCGGCATCTCTACCATCGCCGGGTGCTCCGGTTTCTCACCGCAGGCGAATCACACGGCCCGGGCCTGGTGGCCACCGTCGAAGGCTTGCCGGCTGGCCTTGAGGTCGACATAGAGGGCCTCCAGCGCGAACTGGCGCGGCGGCGGCTCGGCTTCGGCCGCGGACCTCGCATGAAACTTGAAAAGGACGAGCTCGAGATCCTGGCCGGAGTGCGCCATGGGGCGACTCTGGGCTCGCCGGTGGCCGTGATCATTCGCAACACCGAATGGCCCCGCTGGCAGCAGGCCATGAGCCCCGCGCCGCAAGAAGAGCCCGAAGAGGACACCCAGACCGGCCGCAAGCTGACGGCGCCGCGACCGGGACATGCCGATCTGGCGGGAATGATGAAGTACGACCGTCGGGACGCTCGCGACATCCTCGAACGAGCGTCGGCTCGCGAGACCGCCGCCCGCACCGTGGTGGGCTATTTGGCCAAACAGCTTCTGCGGACCATCGAGGTCGAAGTTCTCTCCCACGTCGTGGCGATCGGAAAAGTCACCGCCCCTGAGTCTCCGCTGCCAACCCCGACGGACCTGGAGCAGATCGACGCCTCGGAGGTCCGGTGTTTCGACCCCGATGCTGGCGCCGCCATGATGAGTGAGATCGAGGCTGCCAAAACCGAGCGCGACACGGTCGGGGGCGTCGTCGAGGTTCTGGCGTACAACGTGCCTGCTGGTCTCGGGAGTCACGTCCACTGGGACAGACGAATCGATGGCCTGCTGGCAGGAGCGCTGATGTCAATCCACGCCATCAAGGCAGTCGAGATCGGGGACGGGCTCGAGACTGCTCGCCGCCGAGGCACCGAGGCCCACGACGAGATCTATTACGACGGGGGGTTCGAGCGCAGAACCAACCGCGCCGGCGGCACCGAGGGCGGTATGACTGTCGGGGGGCTCCTCAGGGCGCGAGCGGCAATGAAGCCCATATCGACGGTGCTCAAGGGGCTCGACACAGTCGACGTGACAACTCGCCAGCCCGAACGCGCTTTCTACGAGCGATCCGACACCTGTGCCGTGCCCGCCGCCGGAGTGGTCGCCGAACAGATGGTTGCGATCGTCCTGGCTCGGGAGTGCCAGCGAGTTTTCGGGGGCGACACCGTGGATGCCTTTCGCGCCGCGGCTCAGAGCCACAAAACCCGCCTCGCTGCGTTCTAACCCATGCCTCTCTGGCTGATCGGGATGATGGGGGCGGGCAAGTCGACTCTGGGAAAGATCATCGCCGAACGCAAAGGTTGGCGGTTCATCGATACCGACGAAGTCGTGATGGAAGCCACCGGCCGCGACATCACCGAGCTTTTCGCCACCGAGGGCGAAGCGGGCTTTCGGATCCGTGAATCGGAAGCGGTGTCCTCGGCTTCCTCTCATCCCGGTGCGGTGGTGGCCACCGGGGGCGGGGCGGTGCTGCGGCCCGAAAACGTCGACACGATGCGGCGCACGGGGCTGATCTTCTGGCTCCAGGCCGATCCGGCGACGCTGGCTGCTCGCATCGCCTCCGAGAGCAAGGGGACCAGTCGTCCGCTGATTTTCGACGACGACGTCGAAGCGTCACTGCGGGGAATTCTCGACGACCGCCAGGGGGCGTATCGGGCCGCCGCGGACTTTGCCATCAGCACCGACCTGCTGTCTCCGGTGGAGGCGGCCGACCTTGTGGAGGCGCTGTGGCACGACTGACGATTAATCCCGCGCTTCCGGCTCAGGTCTCAGAGATCATCATTGGCCACGGACTCCCCGAGCCGATTCTGCCTCCGAGAGAGACGCGGGAACGAACTGTGGTCTTGGCCTCGCCGGGAGCGTCGGGGCCGGCTGCGGATGCGGCGGCCCGAGCCGGGGCCACCGATCAGTTTGTACTTCCCGACCGGGAGGAGGCGAAGTCGCTTATCGTCGTCAACCGGGTCTATGAATGGCTGGCCGAACTCGGCCTCGGGCGTCACGACGCGATCCTCGCCGTGGGGGGAGGGGCGGCCACCGACTTGGCCGGGTTTGTGGCTGCCACCTGGCTCCGCGGCATCGAAGCGGTTTTCTACCCGACCACGCTTTTGGGGGCGGTGGACGCAGCCATCGGCGGCAAGACCGGAATCAATTTCGCCGGCAAAAACCTCATCGGCTCCTTCCATCTCCCGAGCCGGGTGCTGATCAACCTCGACCTTCTCGAAACGCTGCCCGCCACCCTGCGACTGGAAGGATTGGCCGAGGCCTTGAAGGCCGGATATGTCGCCGATTCACAGTTGGTCGATCTCCTTGCCTCGCGTGGTCAGGAGGTGGCGCTTGACGAGGTGGTGGAGCGGGCGGTCAAGGTCAAAGCGGCCACCGTCGAGGCTGACTATCGCGAAACCGATCGGCGGGCGATTCTCAACTTTGGTCACACCGTGGGGCACGCCGTGGAGATCCTCGCTCCCATGCCCCACGGCCTGGCGGTGGCGGTGGGAATGGTAGCGGCGGCCACCGTTTCCAACGCCCGCTTCGGTTTCGATCATCGCCCACTCATCGAGACCATCTTCGGGCTCGGACTGCCGGTGGCGGCAGCGGGAATTTCCCTCGAATCAGCCCTGCAATTGATCGCTCGCGACAAGAAGCGATCCAGCGCCGGAGTCAGAATGGTCCTCCTCAAAGCTCCCGGATCCCCGGTGGTGGAACCGGTCAGCTCCGACTTACTCGAACTCGGCCTCCGGGCGGTGGGCATCACCTAGTCCGGTCGGCTCCAGTACGACCAGTGGAGACGTCTCCACCCAGAAGTCCATGTCCTTGCGAGCATCATCGGGACTTGCGTTCCAGCTCTCCGTTCGGGCGCGGTAGATCACGCGCTCGCGCTCGCCGGGGTCGGTGATCTCGGCGGCGATGGCGGGGACGTCGGCCTGCAATCCCCGTTTGAGGTGCACGGTGAAGTGCGGATTGGCGATGAGGTTGGCAAGCCAATCTCGTCGGCGCCCGGGCCGGCCGGTTATGTAGTAGCGGCCATCGAACTGGTGGAGGTAGATCTCAATCCGGCGGTTCTTCCCCGTTCGGGCGCCGACCGTGCTGATGTCGACGATTCCTCCCCGATCTAGTGCCGCCTTGATGGCTGCGTCCATGAACGCACGTTAGGGGCCTGCCAGCCCCCTTATTCTGAGCTTCGTGCGCTGGCCATGGGAATCGCGGGCCGAGCCGATCGGAGAACCGATCCGTGCGGAGCCATTCAGCGTCGAAAGGCTGGAGGAGCATGCCCGCAGCCTGGCCAAGACCCAGGAGCTGAGCGGGGCGCCGGGAAGATTCCGCCCAATCTCCAGACGCCTGACGGAAAACGGCCAGGTTCTTCTAGCTGCCTATCGAGAGCTTTCCCAGGCCATTCGCGAGGAGAGCATGCTCACGCCTGCAGCCGAATGGCTGGTCGACAACTTCCACCTGGTCGAAGCACAACTGGCAGCGGTGCGCAAGACTCTGCCGGCTTCCTACTACCGCGAACTTCCCAAGGTCGGGAACGGTCATCTAACCGGTTATCCGCGCATCTACGAGATCGCCTGGGCGTATGTGGCCCATCACGACAGCCGCTTCGAGCCCCACACCCTCGAACGCTTTGTAGCCGCCTTCCAGGAGGAAAAGCCGCTGACCATCGGCGAGCTTTGGGCGATGCCAATCGCCATCCGCCTGGTGATGATTGAAAACCTGCGACGGCTCGCCGAGATCATCATCCGGGCCCGGGGACAGCGCCGGATAGCTGACCACATAGCTGACTCTCTCCTTGCTGTCGGTGACCGCTTTCCCGAGGATGGCCTCCGCCAGCTGGGCCGGATGGAAAGAATTCCGCGGGCGATGGCCGTGCAACTACTGCAGCGGCTGCGGGATCGCGACCCGGAGACCACGGCCGGCCTGAGCTGGCTGCTCGACCACCTCGCTGGTTTGGGCCTGAGCCCCGACGAGCTCGTTACCGAGGCCCAGCAGCGGCAGGCCGCGACGAACGTAACGGTGCGCAACCTCGTCACCAGCCTCCGACAGATCTCCTCGTTCGAGTGGTCCGAGTTCGTCGAAAGGGTGAGCCTGGTCGATGGCACCCTCTCTGAGGGCACCGCCTTCAAAAACATGAGCTTCGCCACCCGCGATCTCTATCGCCACGTGGTCGAAGAGCTCTCCAAAGGCTCGCATCACACCCAGCTTGAAATCGCCCGCCAGGCATCGGATCTCGCTCGTCAAAGACCGCGCCGGAGCCGCGAAGGAGATCCCGGCTTCTTCTTGATAGACCGCGGCCGGCCCGAACTCGAAACCGCCATCGGCTTTCGGCCATCGTGGTCGCAGTATCTACGCCGCGGCATCAAGCGCTGGTCGGCGGCGGTCTACTGGGGATCGATCCTTGCTCTCGCCCTGGTTTTCCTAGCGGTTCCATTCGTCAGGACGCTCGAGGCAGGTGGGGCATGGCTGGCACTCCTAGTTGGTCTCATGGGCTTGTCACCTGCCACCGATCTCGCCGTCAGCGTCGTCAATCGCCTGGTTACCGGCTTTGTTCGACCCGGGATGCTCCCAGCCCTCGATCTGGTCGATGGCCCCGATTCGGAATCGAAGACCATGGTGGCGATCCCGGTGATGCTGACCCGGGCCCGCCAGGTCGACGAGCTCGTCGACCGGCTTGAGGTTCACTACCTCGCCAATCCCGAGGGTGAGTTCCGATTCGCGCTCGTGTCCGACTACCGCGATTCCGAGGAGGCCAACCACTCCTCCGACAACGAGCTCTTCGCTTTGGCCACGTCCGGAATTGCCCGCCTCAACGAGCGGCATCCGCTCGCCGATGAACCCCGCTTCTATCTCTTTCAGCGTCATCGGCTCTTCAACCCCGGCGAAGGACAACATATGGGTTGGGAGAGAAAACGAGGAAAGCTCCACGAGCTCAATCGCTTGCTGCGCGGGGCAACCGACACCACGTTCCTGCCCGAGACGGAGGCCCCGCATGGAGTTCGTTACGTCATCACCCTCGACGCCGACTCCCGCCTGCCCCCCGCAGCTGCGACCAGGCTCGTGGCCACTATCACCCATCCCCTCAACCAACCGGTCTTCTCGCCCTCCCTGGGACGGGTAACAGATGGATACGGGGTCCTGCAACCCAGGGTGACGCCATTTCTGAGTTCGGACAGCACCTCCTTCTACCAGCAGGCATTCTCACCGCCTGCCGGAGTCGATCCCTACGCGGCGGCGGTAAGTGACGTCTACCAGGACCTCTTCTCCGAGGGCTCCTACGCCGGGAAAGGCATCTACGACATCGACGCCTTCGAGGCATCACTGGCCGGGAGGGTGCCGGACAACGCTCTGCTCTCGCACGACCTCTTCGAGGGGAGCTTCGCCCGCGCCGGGCTGGTCACCAATGTCGAGGTCTTCGAGGAGTTTCCCAGTCATTACGAGGTGGCGATCCAGCGCCAGCATCGTTGGGTCCGGGGGGACTGGCAGCTCCTGCCCTGGATTCTCGGGAGAAGAGGCGCTCTCGATGGCGTGGCCCGCATGAAGATGATCGACAATCTTCGCCGCAGCCTGAGTGGGCCCGCGTCCTTCGCCCTCCTGCTGGTCGCCTGTGTCATTCCCGCCGTCCCGCTTTGGGCATCGGTGGCACTCGTGGGTGCGTCATTGGCCTTCCCAGCCATGCTTCCGCTGCTCGAACGTTTGGTCCCTCGCCGGACGACTACGCCCGGAGCGATCAGATTCCAGCGCTGGGTGGGAGATACCGGTCGGGTTCTCGGTCGGATCGGACTCCAGATCTCATTCCTGGCCTATCAGGCCCTGGTGATGACGGATGCGATCCTCACCACTCTGTGGCGAATGCTGGTGTCGAAACGACATCTGCTTCGCTGGATGACCTCGGAGGAAGCTGAGCGTCGTTTCGGTCTTGACTTCGCCGAATTCCAAAAGCGGATGGCCCCCCCGGCGATCTTGGGATTGGCCGCCATCTGGGCGGCGGCCCTGGTCAAGCCGGCTGCCGTTTGGGTAGCGACACCGCTCGCCGTCGCCTGGGTGGCTGCTCCCTACCTGGCCTATGAGGCGAGCAAGATCCGAAGGGCTGTTCCGACGGCACCACTGGAGGTCTCCGAGGTGGAGGCGTTCCGGATTCTCGCCCGAAGGACCTGGAGCTACTTCGAGCGCTTCGTCACGGCCGAGGACAACTATCTGCCGCCCGACAACTTCCAGGAGGAACCGGAGGCGATCGCCCATCGGACTTCGCCCACCAACCTGGGTCTCTATCTCCTGACGGTGCTGGCGGCGTCCGAATTCGGCTGGATCGGCACAGTCGAGGCGATCACCCGGTGGGAGCAGACCATGGCTGGCATGTTCCGGCTCGAGCGCTACGGAGGCCACCTCCTCAACTGGTACGACACCCGCACCCTTGAGCCACTCCATCCTCGCTACATCTCCTCGGTCGATTCCGGCAACCTGGCGGGACATCTGCTGGCTCTGTCCCAGGGGTGCCTGCGCCTGGCCGAGCGCCCCGCGGCGCTGGCCCTCGGGGTCCGGGATCTCGCTCTATTGATCCGCCAGACCGCCGATCAAATCGTCGACCGCCTCGACACCGAGTTCGTTTCCCCCCGCGATCTCGACCAGGCTCTGATCGACCTCCTGACGGCAAGCGAGTCAGAGGGCGATCGGTTAGTCAAGGTCGCGGCGGCCGCAGACAACGTCGTTGACATCGTCCAGACGTTGGCGACAGGGATCGAAACAGGGGAGCTCCTGGAGTGGGCGGTAGCGCTTGAGAGACTCGTCCACAGCCATGAGCTCGATCAAGACGCCAGCACCGATGAGATCGGGACCCGGCTGCATTCGATATCCGATTGGGCCATAGAGATGGCTACCGGAATGGACTTCGGGTTTCTGATGGATCGGCAGAACAAGTTGCTCTCGGTTGGTTATCGGTTGAGCGATGGAGCCCTCGATCAGAGCCATTACGACCTGCTCGCCTCGGAGGCTCGATTGGCCAGCTTTATAGGAATCGCCAAAGGCGATCTTCCTCCCTCCCACTGGTTTCTCCTCAATCGTTCGATGACTCCGGTCGGCGCGGATGCGGCCCTGATCTCGTGGTCGGGGTCCATGTTCGAGTATCTGATGCCGCTCCTGGTTATGGACTCACCATCCGACAGCGTGCTCGACATGACCTATCGGGCGGTGGTGCGACGTCATATCGAATACGGTCGGGAGCGAGGTGTGCCATGGGGGATCTCCGAAGCCGCGTTCGCCGCCCGCGACCTCCAGCTCACCTATCAGTACTCGGCCTTTGGAGTGCCCGGTCTTGGTTTCGAGCGCGGACTCTCAGAGGACCTGGTGGTAGCTCCTTACGCGTCGATGCTGGCGGCGATGATCGATCCCCGTCGTGCGCTGCAGAACCTCGAGCGGCTGGCCACCATGGGTGCGCTCGGTAGCTACGGCTTCTACGAGTCACTCGATTTCACTCCGTCGCGAGTGCCCGAAGACGAAGAGTGGGTCACTGTCAGGGCCTACATGGGACACCACCAGGCGATGTCCATCATCGCCTTGTCCAACGTCGTTTTCGGTGGCGTCATTCGGCAGCTCTTTCATACCGATCCGGCAGTTCGGGCCGCTGAGTTGTTGCTGCACGAACGGGTGCCTCGTGACGTCGAAGTAGCTCGACCCCGGGCCGAGGAGGTGGCGCTGGCCGCTCACCCGCGGACGGAGGCCGAGGGAGCGGTTCGTCACCTCGGGCTGCCATCAGCTGCGATACCGGAGACGCAATTGCTCTCCAACGGTCGCTATTCGGTGATGATCACCGACAGCGGATCGGGGTATAGCAAGCTCGGCGGTGTGGCCGTTACGCGCTGGCGTGAAGACCTCACTCTTGACAACTACGGCTCGTTCATGTTTATCCGTGATGATCTCAGCGATGCCATCTGGTCGGCGGGATATCAGCCCACCCGGGTCAATCCCCAGGCGTATCACGTCGAATTCTCCGAGGGGAAGGCCGAGATCAGCCGACGCGATGGAACGCTGCGTTCGACTCTCGAGGTAGTGGTCTCGGCCGAAGACGAAGTGGAGGTCCGCCGTCTCACTCTGACGAACCTGGATAATGCATCGCGGGAGGTCGAAGTCACCTCTTATGCCGAATTGGTGCTGGCACCGCAGTCCTCGGATGACTCGCATCCCGCCTTTTCCAATCTCTTTGTGCAAACGGAAGCGGTGGGTGGCCACGATGCCCTCCTGGCCCATCGCCGGCCTCGCGCGGCTGGTGACGAAACCTATTGGGCGGGCCAGGTAGTGGCGATCAAAGGTGAGGTTGTCGGCGGCCTGCAATTCGAGACCGACCGGGCTCGTTTTTTGGGCCGGGGGCGGCGCATCCACGAGGCCGCCGCTCTCGATCGGCCCCTCTCGAACTCGGTGGGACGGGTGCTTGATCCGGTCTTGAGCCTGCGGAGGCGGGTCAGGGTGCCACCGGGGGAGACCGTTCATCTGACTTTTAGCACCGTGGTGGCGACCTCCCGGGAAGAGGCGCTCGATCTGGTCGACAAGTTCTCAGATCCGGGGGCGTTCGAACAGAGTTTGACCGGGTCCTGGACCCAGGCCCAGGTCCGTTTGCACCATCTCGGCGTCACGCCGGAACAGGCCCACCTCTTCCAACAGCTCGCCCAGAGGCTCATCTACGTCGACCCGTCAATGCGGGCGCCTTCGGCAATGCTGGCGGCGGCCACCGGGGGCCAGCCGGCGCTCTGGCGCCACAGCATCTCGGGGGATCTCCCACTGGTCTTGCTACGAATCGATCAACCCGAAGACCGGGGAATCGTTCGCGACCTCCTTCGTGCCCAGGAGTACTGGCGTGCCAAAGGATTAGCCGCCGACCTGGTGATCATCAACGAAAAGCCCGGCTCTTATGTCGCCGACCTTCAAGCCACGATCGAAGAGGTGGTGCGTACCACCGGGCGGGGGATCGGCCCCGAGCCCGACGGCGGGGTCTTTCTATTTCGCGGCGACCTTCTCGATGCTGCAGACCGCACCCTGTTACAGGCGGCGGCGCGTGCGATCGTACTGAGCCACCATGGGTCGTTGGCCGACCAGCTCGCCCGGCGACCCCGGCCCCCGGCTCCCGCTCCCACCAGGCGCAAGGCCCCGCCGACCCCATCACCGGGAGGACCACAACCTCGAATTGATCTCGAGTTTCGCAACGGCCTCGGAGGGTTTTCGGAGGGGGCTTCTGAATACGTCGTGATTCTGGGCGAGGGGCAGTGGACTCCTGCCCCCTGGATCAATGTGATCGCCAATGAGAATGCCGGGTTTGTCATTTCCGAATCCGGCGCCGGCTTCACCTGGGTCGGCAACAGCCGGGAGAATCAGCTGACGCCCTGGTCGAACGATCCGGTCTCGGACCCGCCGGGCGAGACCATCTACATCCGTGATGACGATACCGGTGAGCTTTGGGGGGCCACCGCCCTCCCGATCCGCCAGCACGGTTCCACCTACGTCGTTCGCCACGGGCCGGGGTTCTCCGAATTCGACAGCACCTCCTTCGGCATCCACAGCAGCTTGCGAATGACTGTGCCTCTCGCCGACCCGGTGAAGATCTCAACGCTTCGTCTCCAGAATCAAAGCGGGCGCCGGCGGCGGTTGACTCTGACCGCATACGTCGAATGGGTGCTGGGGCCTACTCGAGTCGGCCAGCGGTTTCACATCCTGAGCGAGCGCGACACAACCACCGGCGCCCTTTTCGCTCGCAACCCCTGGAACGCCGACTTCGGCTCCAGGGTGGCGTTCGCCGACTTTGGCGCCGAGATCGAGGCCTGGACCACTGACCGCACCGAGTTTCTCGGGCGACACGGGAGCCTCGAACGCCCTGCAGCTCTCGAGCGTCGGCGTGGTCTTTCCGCGCGATCCGGCACGGGGTTCGATCCGTGCGCAGTTCTACAAAGACAGGTCGTCATCGCTCCTGGCGACGAAACCGAGGTCGTATTCCTGCTCGGACAAGCCACCGACACCGCCCATGCATCGGCCTTGATCGAGCAATATCGCTCCACCTCCCGAGCCCAGGTCGACGAGTCCGTAAGGACTCGGTGGACAGACATTCTCGGTGCTCTCCAGGTGAGAACCCCGGATCGCTCCTTCGACATCATGATCAACCAGTGGCTGCTGTACCAGGCCATGTCGTGTCGGGTGCTGGGCCGATCGGCGTTCTACCAGGCGGGCGGTGCGTATGGATTCCGGGATCAACTACAGGATGTGATGGCGCTGGCAGTGCCGATGCGGGAGACCACGCGTGGTCACCTCCTCCGGGCGGCCAGCCGCCAGTTCGAAGAAGGCGACGTCCAGCATTGGTGGCACGAGCCGTCGGGAAAGGGTGTTCGGACCCGCATCTCCGATGACTATCTCTGGCTGCCATACGCAGTCGCCCACTACATCGAGGTCACCGGAGACGTTGACCTTCTGGCGGAGGAGGTCCCCTATCTCAGTGGGCCCGAGCTAAAACCCGACGAGGACGAGGCCTACTTCACACCAGAGGTCTCCTCTCACGTCGGCACCATGTTCGATCATTGCCGGCGCGCCCTCGATCGGGCTCGCCAGCGTCTCGGACCCAATGGCCTGCCTCTGATCGGCTCGGGAGATTGGAACGATGGCTTCAATCGGGTAGGAATCGAAGGACGGGGCGAAAGCGTCTGGCTCGGATGGTTCCTCGACGCCAACCTGCGCCGTTTTGCCGAGTTGGCCGATCTGGTCGGGAAGAGTCGGGTGGGGTTGAGCTGGCGACGCTCGGCCCAGCACATCCGGAGCCGATTGGAGGAAGTGGCCTGGGACGGGGACTGGTATCTGCGGGCATTTTTCGACGATGGAACGCCGCTCGGGTCTTCGGCGAATCCGGAGTGCAGGATCGACTCCATCGCCCAGTCCTGGTCGGTCATGCACCGAGGTGGACAGCCAGAGCGAGCCGAACGGGCGATGTCGGCTGTGGAGGAGTACCTGGTCAGGCAGGGGGACGGATTGGTCCTCCTTTTCACGCCTCCCTTCGATCGCTGGGACGTCGATCCCGGGTACATCAAGGGCTACCTATCCGGGATCAGGGAGAACGGCGGTCAGTACACGCATGCCGCCATTTGGTCGATCATTGCTTTTGCCACTCTCGGCCAGGGCGACCGGGCCGGTGAGCTGTTCGGGATCTTGAATCCGATCAACCATGCCAGCACTCGAGCCGGCGTCCATCGCTATCGAGTCGAGCCCTACGTGGCGGCCGCTGACATCTATTCGGAGGCACCGCACGTCGGGCGAGGGGGATGGACCTGGTACACGGGGGCGGCGGGCTGGATGTATCGGGCCGGCGTTGAGTCGATTCTCGGATTTCGGCTCCGGGGCAAGAGTCTGCGGATCGATCCCTGCATCCCCCGGGCCTGGCGAGGCTTCGAGATCAACTTCCGATACCACTCCTCGCAATATGAGATCCGGGTCGAGAACCCCGAAGGAGCGACACGAGGAATAGGAACTTTGTTGCTCGATGACGTCGAGCAGCCGCCGGACTCCGAAATTGCCCTCTCCGACGATGGTCAGCGGCATGCAGTGAGGGCGATCCTCGGCGAGTGACACAGTGGACGAGAACGGAGCTTCCTTTCTCCTGGGGCAGGCTGAACGTGTGGACGGCCGGATCGGGACGGGCAGTGATCGTTTTGCATGGCCTGGGAGGATCGGGGCGCTACTGGCACGGCCTTTCTCAGTATCTCGACCACGGCTTCACCCTGGTGGCACCGGATCTCGCCGGCTTCGGCCGGTCCGATAAGCCAGCTCTCCGCTACGACCGCGCATTTCATCTCGAAACGATCGATGAAGTGGCGAGATGGGCGGGAGGAAAGCCGGTGCTGGCAGGTCATTCGGTGGGGGCGGTATTGGCTGCGCTATGGGCGGCCAGAAGGCCGAGGGAGATCGCTGGACTGGCATTGATCTCGGCGCTTTTTCCCCGCCCCGATCTTATGCCCCGCGCTGCCCTTCGAATCGCGCAGGCAGCACCCAGTGCCCGGGGCCGAATGGTCAGCAGCCTCTTCCGAACGGTCTGGCCGGCGGTGAGCGTGGCCGCCCGGGTCAGCAGGCGGTTTCCGGCCGCGCTGATCACCGACTACGGCCGCCAGTCGATTGCCGCCCGAGCAGACACGATGTGGACCACGTTGGCCGACGCGAGTGTGGTGGACGACCTGGCACCCCTGGCCTCGATGTCACTCAAATGGCCAAGCTTGATCCTTGACGCTGCTGACGACCGTTATGTCATTCCATCCGACAGCGTCCGCTGGCAGGAACTGCTTCCTAAGGCCGAACGAGTCTCCATCCCCACCGGTGGCCATCAGTTCTTGATCCAGTCCGGCTTCGGACCGCTGGCGGAGTGGATCAACGCCATCTGATTCCTCTCTAGGCTCGCGGCCAGCAGGTTCATTGACATGGCATCAACCAACGACGTCCGCCCCGGGCAGGCTCTCGATCTCGACGATGGGATCTTCACCATCATCGAGTACCAGCACGTGAAGCCGGGAAAGGGGAGGGCGTTCGTACGTATGCGACTGCGCAACCTGGAAACCGGCCAGGTCCTCGACCGGACCTTCCGCGCCGGAGAGGACGTCGCTCAGGCCATCATCGATCGGCGGGAGCACACGTTCTTATATCGCGATGACATGGGATTTCACTTCATGAACCTCGAGGATTACGGCCAGTTCGCCATGGCCCCGGAAGAGGTGGGAGAGGCGGCCGACTTTTTGATCGACGGAATGAACGTGACCCTCGCCCTCTACAAGGGCAGTCCCATATCGGTCGACCTACCGACCGCTGTGGAGATGGAGATCACCTACACGGAGCCTGGCGTGCGCGGTGACAGAGTCTCGGCTGCGACCAAACCAGCTACGACTCAAACCGGATTGGTCGTGGCGGTGCCCCTTTTCGTCAACATCGGAGACAAGATTCGAGTCGATACCCGCAGCGGAAATTATCTGACGCGGGTGTGAGCATCGAAGCCCGCCAGCTTGCCCTAGAAGCGCTTTACGAAGCCGACCAGCGCGACCTCGACGACTATCCCCTCGAACTTCCGAGCCGGGCTGCCCGACTAGTCGAAGGGGTGCTCGGCAATCTCGCCCTCCTCGACGCCGAGATCGAAGCCGTCGCCGAGCACTGGCAGGTGCACCGTATGCCAGTGGTGGATCGGGCGATCCTCCGTCTTGGCCTCTACGAGCTCCGCTTCGAGCCGGATACTCCCAAAGGTGTGGTGGTCTCCGAGGCGGTTCGTCTCGCCAAGCTCTACGGAAGCGAGCGGAGTGGCTCGTTTGTGAACGGCGTCCTGGCCAAACTGGCTGACGAAAATCGCCGCTAACCGCTCATTCATCGCCCTCGGAGTTGGTTGTCACCAGTCGAGTTCCCCCTTGGTGTCTTCTCTCCTCAATTTGGTGCTGCGCACCCGGATCAATCAGGGCCTCAAACTCCGACATGGCATTAGCAAGCGCGGATCCATAACCGCGCGGGCCTGACTTGCGGTAGTAGATCCATCCTCTCGACTCCAGAAAGGAAGCGAGGACATGGATCAACAGTAAGACCGCCAACAGTCCGCCGATCCACCAAAGGAAGTTCTCGACTTCAGTGGCCGCCGGCACGATCCCCTGACCTTACCGGTGACGGCCATGGGCCTGCTACCGTCGCTTCACCACCTTTAAGACCGGTCCGGAGAGGCCGGAAAGGAGAATCTTCTGGGAACGACCCAGCTTCTGTCTAATGACGACATCCGCCGAGCCCTGAAAAGGATCGCGCACGAGATCTGCGAACGCCACCACGGCACGGATGGCCTGATCCTGGTCGGGATTCACACTCGCGGCGGGCCTTTGGCCGAGGCTCTGGCCGAGGCCATCGCGGGCATCGAAGACGAAAAGGTCCCGGTGGGTTATCTCGACATAGGGCTCTACCGCGACGACCTCAGTAAGCGACCCGGAACCCGGCTCAGCCGAACGCTGCTCCCGGTTGACGCCACTGATCGGACGGTCATCCTGGTCGACGACGTCCTCTATACCGGGCGAACCATCCGGGCTGCCCTCGATGCCCTCTCCGACCTAGGCCGGCCGGCGGCAGTGGAACTGGCGGTTCTGATTGACCGCGGTCATCGGCAGCTCCCCATCAAGGCGGATTACGTCGGAAAGAACATTCCTACGTCCCTCGAAGAAAGGGTGCACGTCAAGCTGGCGGAGATCGACGGCGAACAGGGCGTCTGGATCAGCCGGCCATGAAGCACTTGTTGAGCATCGCCGATCTCGATCGGGGCGAAATGGAAGACCTCCTTCATCTTGCCGGCGAGTTCGCCGAGGTGCTCGACCGTCCCATTCCCAAGGTCCCAACCTTGCGGGGCAAAACAGTCGCCACGGTGTTCTTCGAGGCCTCGACGCGGACCAGGCTCTCCTTCGAACGGGCGGCCAAGGCTCTTTCGGCTGACGTGATGACGTTCGCACCCGGTACATCGTCGGTGACCAAAGGTGAGAGCCTCAAAGACACCGCCCTGACGATTAGGGCCACCGGCGCCGACCTGCTCGTGGTGCGACACGAAGCGGTGGGAGCGGCGGCCCGGGTCGCCGCCTGGCTTGATTGTCCGGTGATCAATGCCGGAGATGGAGCCCACCAGCATCCCACTCAGGCACTGCTCGACTCACTCACCATCCGTCAGCGGTTTGGGAAGCTCGACGGCCTGCGGATCGCGATCGTCGGCGATGTCCGCAACTCCCGGGTCGCCCGCTCCGACATCGATGCCTTCACATTGCTCGGAGCCAACGTGACGCTGATCGCCCCTCCGACTCTCCTGCCCAATGATCTCGAGGGATTTCCGGTCTCGGTCTCTCACTCCCTCGATGAGGTCATCGGCGATCTCGATATCGTCTACCTCCTCCGTATCCAGATGGAGCGGGGGAGTGGACCCGGCTTGCCATCGCTGCCCGAATACGTCAGCCGATACGGAATCGATCGCGCCCGGCTCGAGCGGATGTCGCCTGATGCGGTAGTGATGCACCCCGGCCCCATCAACCGGGGCGTAGAGATCGCCGCGCAAGTGGCCGACGACCCCCGGGCCCTGATTCTCGACCAAGTCCGCAACGGTGTGGCGGTGAGAATGGCGGTGCTATTCCGACTGCTGGGGACTTCATGAGATACCAGCTCGTCATCCGCAACGGCTTGGTCCTCACCCCCGACGGGGCGCAAGCAGCCGACTTGGCCATCGACGGGACTGTGATCGCGGCGGTTGGTGGCTCGTTCGACGGCGCCGAGGAAGTTGACGCTGAAGGCGCCTGGGTGGGACCGGGTCTGGTTGACCTCCATGCCCATCTTCGGGAACCGGGCCAGGAATGGAAAGAAGACATACGGAGCGGATCGGAAGCCGCAGTCGCAGGGGGATACACCGCCCTCGTCGCAATGCCCAACACCCAGCCGGCCGTCGATTCGGGCCACATCGCACGTTTGATCCGTGATCGATCTCATCAAGTGGGGTTGTGCGAGGTCCTCCCAGCCGGATCCGTCACCATGGCTCGGGAGGGGGCGTTGCTCTCTCATCTCGACGAGTTGTGGGAGGCCGGGGTGCGCGTGTTCACCGATGACGGCGACTCTGTGTCCGACTCAGGTCTCCTGCGCGTGGCAATGGAATACCTGGCCGAACGCGGGGCGGTAGTGGCTCAGCACGCCGAAGATCGGACTCTTGCCGACGGAGGCCACATGCACGAGGGTTCACTCTCGTCGCGACTGGGGATGAAAGGCATCCCGGCGGAAGCGGAAGAAGTGGTAGTGGCGCGCGACCTGGCGCTGACCAGACTCACCGGTTGCCGCTACCACGCACAGCACGTATCAAGTTCCCGCACCATCCAGTTGGTGACCAAGGCAAAGGAGGCTGGCCTCCCGGTGACCGCCGAAGTCACCCCGCACCATCTCGCCTTCGACGACACCGCCGTTGGCTCTCTCGATCCGGTGTTCAAGATGTATCCCCCACTGCGCAGCAGCACAGACCGAGACGAGTTGCGAGCAGCTTTGAGCTCAGGATTGATCGATGCCGTCGCCACCGACCACGCTCCCCATTCGGTTTTCGAAACCGAAGTCCCTTTTGAGG
This sequence comes from Acidimicrobiia bacterium, assembly GCA_036556085.1. Classification (GTDB taxonomy): domain Bacteria; phylum Actinomycetota; class Acidimicrobiia; order Spongiisociales; family ZC4RG35; genus JACCTH01. The sequence goes on from DATBKE010000201.1 coordinate 27,780, forward strand.
AGGCTCCCCGAGGAGTAATAGGCCTCGAGACCTCCGCGGGTGCCGTGCTGACCTACTGCCACCTCGATCAGGCGGCATTTTTTGACCGACTGTCAGTCGCCCCGGCCCGGATCGGCCAGATCGCCCGCCATGGACGTCTCCTGGCCCCGGGCGAGCCAGCCAACCTGACGGTGGTCGCCCCCGCTGAGGAATGGACCGTCGAGGCCTTCCGCTCCAAAGGAGAGAACTCTCCGTTCCGCTCGCTCACGCTGGCCGGGCGGGTGCGGGCGACCATTTTTGAGGGGCGTCTGGTTCACGCCCTGGTGTCCTGATGGCGTCTCAGCAGGGATTGCTGGTCACAGCGGATGGCGCGGTGTTTCGCGGTGTAAGCGTCGGAGCCGAGGGAGTGAGCACCGGTGAGGTCGTGTTCAACACGGCCATGACCGGGTACCAGGAGGTCCTCACCGATCCGTCGTATGCGGGTCAGGTGGTGGTGATGACCTCAGTCCATATCGGAAACTACGGGGTCGCCGCCACCGATGACCAGGCGACGGTGCCGGCGGCAGCCGGCATGGTGATGCGAAGCCTGGCCGCCCGGCCGTCGAGCTGGAGGGCAGAAGGCTCACTGGCGGAGACTTTCGCCGAGCGAGGAATAGTGGCCCTCTCGGAGGTCGACACTCGGCGGCTCACCAGACACATCCGGGAACGGGGGGCGATGTCGGTGGCGATGGGAAGTGGAGTCAATGAATCTGAACTGGCGGCCCGGGCCGCATCCGCCCCGCCCATGGAGGGACAGGCGTTGGCTGTCTCTGTTTCGACCGCGCGCCCCTATCAGGTTCCGGCGACGGGTGATCGCCGGGGGAAGGTGGTGGCGATTGATCTGGGTATCAAGCGCGACATACTCCGGCAGCTGGCGGGACGGGGCTTCGACGTTGAGGTCATGCCTGCCACTGTCATTGCGACCGAGATCACTGAGCGGCAGCCGGACGGGATCTTTCTCTCCAACGGTCCCGGTGATCCCGAGCCACTCACGCAGACGGTGGCGACGCTCCGGGACCTGATTGGAAAGGTCCCGATCTTCGGAATTTGCCTTGGCCACCAGGTTTTCGGTCTGGCGCTGGGAGCGCGAACGTTTAAGTTGCCGTTCGGCCATCACGGCGGCAATCACCCGGTGCGGCGGCTCGAGGACGGACGAGTGGCCATAACCAGTCAGAACCATGGCTTCGCCGTCGACCTCCAAAGCATTGCCAAGGGGGACAGGATCTCCGGCGAGCTTCCACCGCAGGTCGAAACCGACTTCGGGGCCGTCATCCCCACCCACCAAAACCTCAACGACGGCACCCTCGAAGGCATGAGAAGTCTCGAGGTGCCGGCGTTCTCGGTGCAATTTCACCCCGAGGCGGCCCCGGGGCCCCGGGATGCCGTCAAGCTCTTCGACGATTTCGTGGAACTGATGGATCGTGCCTAAGCGCACTGATCTCCGCTCCATCCTGCTCATCGGCTCGGGACCGATCATCATCGGGCAGGCTTGCGAATTCGACTATTCCGGTACCCAGGCGGCCAAGGTCCTACGCCGCGAGGGATACCGGGTCATCCTCTGCAATTCCAATCCGGCGACGATCATGACCGACCCCGAATTCGCCGACGCCACGTACATCGAGCCAATCACCGCGGAGGTGGTTGAAGAGATCATCGCCCGGGAGCGTCCCGATGCGCTCCTACCGACGCTGGGTGGACAGACGGCATTGAACGTCACCATGGCCCTTCATCGGCGGGGGACGTTGGAGCGCTTCCACACCCAGCTGATCGGGGCCGGTGTCGAGGCCATCGAGCGGGCCGAGGATCGGGGGCGCTTCAAGATGGTGATGGAGCAGGCCGGCCTCGCTGTTCCCCGGGCGGCTTATGCGAAATCACTTGAAGGTGCTGTCGCGGCGGCCGAGGAAATCGGCTACCCGGTGATGGTTCGACCCTCCTTCATTCTCGGTGGTGGAGGCACCGGCCTGGCGTCTGAACTAGAGGAACTGGTGGAGGTGGCCCGGCGAGGAATCGACACCTCACCTGTGGGGGAGATCCTGGTTGAAGAGTCGGTGTATGGCTGGAAGGAGTTCGAACTCGAGGTCATGCGCGACCGCAACGACAACGCGGTGGTGGTCTGTTCGATTGAGAACCTTGATCCGATGGGAGTCCACACCGGCGACTCCATCACAGTTGCTCCGATCCAGACCCTCTCCGATCGTGAGTACCAAGAGATGCGAGACGACGCGATTCGAGTGCTCCAGGCAATCGGAGTGGAGACAGGTGGATCCAATGTCCAGTTCGCGGTCGATCCGGCTACCGGTCGCCGCCTGGTGATTGAGATGAATCCCCGCGTCTCCCGCTCTTCGGCGCTGGCGTCGAAGGCAACGGGCTTTCCCATCGCGAAGATCGCGGCGCTGCTAGCTGTCGGATACACGCTCGATGAGATTCCCAACGACATCACCCGCGCCACTCCGGCGTCATTCGAGCCGGCGCTCGATTATGTCGTGGTCAAGGTTCCTCGCTTCGACTTTGCCAAGTTCCCCAGAGCCTCCACTCGCCTGACGACCTCGATGAGAAGCGTCGGCGAGGCAATGGCCATCGGGCGCACCTTCCCGGAAGCTCTGCAGAAGGCGCTTCGCAGCCTTGAGAACAACCGTTTCGGGCTCAATGCCGATCCCACCGAAAAGGTCATGGATCGCTACGACGACGCGTCCTTACTCGAGGAGCTTTCGGTCCCGACCCCGAACCGAATTTTTCAGGTGGCGGAAGCGCTGCGGCGCGGCATACCGGCTGAGCACGTATCAACCTCTTCCCGGATCGATCCCTGGTTCGTGGATCAGATCGCCGATACCGTCACGGTTCGTCGCCATCTCGAGACTGCGGCCCCAGACCGGGAATCGTTGGAGTTGGCCAAGCGCTCGGGTTTCTCCGATCGCCAGCTCGCCTACCTATGGGGCAAGACCGAGAAGGAGATTCGTGAGGGGCGGCTCGCATTGGGGGTCAAAACAACCTTCAAGACCGTCGACACCTGCGCCGCCGAATTTGTCGCTCATACCCCCTACATGTACGGAACGTTTGAAGAGGAAGACGAAGTCCCCCCAGCCACAAAGCCGCGGGTGCTCGTCCTCGGGTCGGGGCCGAACCGAATCGGACAGGGCATCGAGTTCGACTATTGCTGCGTGCACGCCTCCTTCGCCCTGCGTGAGGCGGGATACGAGACCGTCATGGTCAATTGCAACCCCGAGACCGTCTCGACCGACTACGACACCTCCGACCGGCTCTACTTCGAGCCTCTCACTACCGAGGACGTGTTGGCAGTGGTCGAGGCCGAGGCTCCGGTGGCGGTGATCGTCCAGCTTGGTGGCCAGACTCCGCTCAACCTGGCTCGCGAACTGGCCGATCGCGGGGTGCCGATCGCTGGCACCAGTCCGGACTCGATCGAGGCCGCCGAAGACCGAGAGCAGTTTGCAGCGCTATGCCGCCGGCTGGGAGTGCGTTTGCCCCCGCAGGGCGTCGCCAGGTCCCTAATCGATGCGAGCGAGGTGGTTGACCGCATCGGGTTGCCCGTACTCATTCGCCCTTCCTTCGTACTCGGCGGTGCCCGCATGAGAGTCATCTACAGCTACGACGAGCTCTCTTCTTACCTGAGCGATCTCTACGAGAATTTTCCTGAGCTGACCGATGCCCCGTTGCTCATCGATCGCTTCCTCGAAGCAGCAACGGAGGTGGACGTCGACGCCATCTTCGACGGTCACGAGACTTTGATCGGGGGGATCATGGAGCACGTCGAGGAAGCTGGGGTGCACTCAGGAGACTCGGCTTGTGTGATCCCCCCGCCAACTCTGACCGAGGAGGCTCAAAAGCAGATCATCCTGGCAACCGAAGAGCTGGCGCGGGCACTCGAGGTGAGGGGTTTGATCAATATCCAGTTCGCGGTCAAAGGCGATGACGCATTCGTCTTGGAGGCCAATCCCCGCGGGTCACGAACGGTTCCTTTCGTTTCCAAGGCGATCGGTATCCCCATGGCCAAGGTGGCAGCTCGGGTGATGATGGGAGCGACTCTTGAGCAACTACGGCAGGAGGGACTGGTGCCGGAGCGAAGTCGGGGCGGGTTTGTAGCCGTCAAGGAAGCGGTGATGCCCTGGGATCGCTTCCCGGAAGAGGACATCGTTCTCGGCCCGGAGATGCGCTCGACCGGCGAGGTGATGGGAGTTGGCGCCGACGTAGGAGTGGCCTATGCCAAGGCGCTGTTGGCGGCGGGCCATATTCTCCCTGACCGCGGGACGGTCTTCCTCTCCTTCGCCGATCGGGACAAGCCAACCGGTCTCGCCGTAGCCCAGGCCTTCACCATGCTCGGCTTTCGACTCGTAGCCACTCCGGGCACCGCCAAGTATCTCCGCCATCACGCCGTCGCCGCCGGGGTGGTGGACAAAGTGGGAGAGGGACCAGACGATGCTCGACGGCGTATCGAGGCCGGGGAGGTGAATCTCGTCATCAACACTCCCCGGGGCGGGAGGGCCCGCTCGGATGGACGGCTGATTCGGCACACCGCCCGCCGCTACGACGTCCCTTGTGTGACGACCATCGCCGGTGCACTGGCGGTGGCCCGGAGCCTGCGCTCGGGACCGGGGGCAATTCGGCGACCGCGCAGCCTCCAGGAATGGCATCAGTTAGATGGAAGCCAAAAGACAAAGACGGAAGACTTGAGGAAGTGACGCGTGACCCCTGATCTGACAACGAGGCTCGGGCCGCTTCGGCTGCGGTCGCCATTGATCGCGGCGTCGGGGACAGTCGGTTCCGTTGTCGAGCTCGCCGGCCTGGCGGACCTCAGCGTTTACGGAGCGGCGGTGGCGAAATCGGTCAGCGGAGAGCCGTGGAGCGGACGCCCTGCTCCCCGCCTGGCACCGGCCGGGATCGGAATGCTCAATGGGATCGGGATTCAGAACCCAGGTATTGAGGAGTGGCGAACCGAAATTGGGCCTCGGCTGGCCGATCTGGACGTCCCCGTCTGGGGCTCGGCCGTGGGGCACTCGGCTGAGGAGTTCGCCCTGGTCGCCAAGGGCCTCGAGGCCAGCGGGCTATCCGCGATCGAGGTCAACCTTTCCTGCCCCAACCTCGAAGGGCAAATGTTCTCTCTAGACCCCGAAGCGTCGGCAAACGTCATCGCCTCGGTCGCCCGGGCGGTGTCGATTCCCGTAGGCGCGAAGCTCTCACCGAACCTGGTCGATCCGGTTCCGGTGGCAGCAGCGTGTGCGGAGGCAGGAGCACAATTCCTTACCCTGACCAACACCATCTGGGGAGCGGGAATCGACCTCGACTCTCGGAAACCCAAGCTCAGTGGCGTCGTGGGTGGCTACTCGGGGCCACCCTTGAAGCCGATCGCCCTCCGCTTCGTCATCGAGGTGCGAAGGGCATTGCGGCAAATGCCGATCGTCGGTTGTGGCGGCGTCACCACCGGCGCCGACATCGCCGAATATCTAATCGCCGGGGCGCAGGCGGTAGCAGCCGGGACAATCCATCTGGCTGAGCCCCGGGCCGGACGCCGTTTGCTCGACGAATTGATCTCCTGGATGAGAAAGAACCGAGTTAGCTCCGTTGCCTCGTTGATCAACACCATGGGATGACAGAGCTCTACGTTGCTCTTGATTTCGATTCGGCCGAGAAGGCCGTGCGGTTGGCAAACGACCTGGCACCGCATGTTGACGGTTTCAAGGTCGGCCTCGAGCTGCTGCTCGGCCCGGGTCCGGCCACCATCGCTGCCATCCGACAGCTCGGCAGGCCCGTCTTCGCCGACGCCAAGCTCCTTGACATCCCCAACACTGTTCGAGGGGCCGCTCGCCAGGTGGGCCGGCTCGGAGCCCGCTATATCACTGCTCACGCCGCCGGTGGGAAATCGATGCTGGAAGCGGCTAAAGAGGGACTCGAAGATGGGGCAGCCGGCAATTTGGCCGGCGTGTTGGCGATCACGGTCCTGACCAGCATGGACGAAGCAACTTTTGCCATGGCCGGATTTCGAGGCTCAATGGGCGAACAGGTTGCGCGGATGACGCGGATGGGAGACGAGGCGGGTTGCGAAGGGGTGGTTTGCGGGGTCAAACAACTCGGCGTCGTTGCTCAGGTAGCACCGCATCTAGCCAAGGTCACCCCCGGGATCCGCAACAACGGAAGTGCCGATGATCAGCACCAGAGTGGTAGCGCTATCGAGGCGGCGGCGAAGGGCGCTGACATCATCGTGGTGGGGCGCCCGATCACCCGGTCTCCCGACCCGATATCTGCCGCCAGGGAGCTCATGGCTTCAGTCGCAAACTAAATGCAGAAACATGCGGAAACCGCCACACCAAGCCTTAGGTTTCGCTACGGCGCGTCTAAGGCCGCTGACGTGTAAGTCGCGGCCGCGTCCCAGAGGAGAAAATCGAGGACACCGGCATCGGCCGCGCCTTCGATCTGGGCCCGGACCTCGGCCGGGCCGTATTCGATTCCCAGCGAGAAGTCTTGTAGCCAGCCAAGCACCGTCGCCTCCGTGCCCTCCACCTGACGCTGGAACTCCGAGAGGGATCGGAAGACGATGTCGTAGGGACTGGCATTGGGATGAACGACTCCGTATTCGTTAGGTCCCCAGTGCGAGGGGTAAACCATGGGAGCCACATAGTCGACCGTCCGGGCGATACGGGGAATCGGCTGAGCGATCTGATCGGGATGGGTGGCGGCGATCCCAAAAACCGACGCTCCCAGTCGAGCCCCGGCGTTATGAATCCGCGGCTTACTCGCCTCCAGAAATCCGACGATGGCGTCTTCGGGGGTCGCTTCTCCTTGCAGCGGGAAATGCAGCCGGTCCATGAAGGCATCGGGGCGGCGCACGTAGTCATAAAGGATGTCGTCAACCCCGAGCCGCGCGGCTTCTTCCCCGACGGCGATGTTGTACTCCCATACCTCGGGGCTGAACGGATTCGTGTAACCGCCGTATTGGCCGTAGGGAGTGCCATCAGGGTTCTGGACGATCCAGTCGGTGTTTCCCTGCGCCACCGCCCAATCGGCCAGGATCGGGTCGCGGAAGACCACGAGACGTCCGATTACTCGCACTCCGAGAGCGTGCAGCTCCCGCACTACCTCGCCCAGATTCCACAGTTCTTCGATCGCCCCGATTTCCGAGGCGAGGGGAACCGAAGTCGCCCACCAGATTTTTCCGGCCTCGTCTTTGAGATCGATCTCGACGGTGTTGATCTGCCCGGAGGCGATCATCGCCATGATCGGATCTTTGAGGGCGGGGGTAGACCATGTATATCCAGAGGCATGCACCCCCCGAATGCGATCGCTACCGGGATTGCCGGGGAGGTCGAGTTGAAAAGCGACTTCCGTCGTGGCGGAGTTTCCAACCATGTCTCGGGCGTGCACGGGGATGGGTGACTCGGGTGGATTGGGGAACTCGATGGCGAAAGAACCGTCAGCGGAGGCAGTGACCTCCCTGCCGGCGAGCATCACCACCGAATCCGCATCATCGGTCGTCACCCTCAACTCCACTGGGCCGAGCGGAGCCACCGGGGCCGTTGGGCTCACAACCGTGATCACGGGGGCCGTGGTGTCGACGAGGAACTGTCGCTCGGTTGAGACCGGCGGCACGAGTGAGCCCCGATCAACCGAGATCGAGATCACGTGTGGCCCATCCTCGAGCCCATCGATGGCAATCGAGGCTCCTCCGGTGGAGCGCTCGATCGGTATCTCTTCGTTGTCGAGATAAGCGGCGATGCTCTCTACCTCGCGATCAACGGTGAGGTGAAGCGAGAGAGGGAGCTCTGCCGCATTGAGTACCTGATCGTTCTCTACCCCGCTCAGGCTCACAACGGGGCGCTGCATCAGGGGGATGATCACGGCGCTGACCGCCGCCAGGCTCAGGAAGATTAAGACGATCCACCCGCGGCGGGTGACACGACGCCGGCGCGACCTAATCCGGCGAGAACGAAGCTGGGGGCGCGCACGAGAAAGCTGGGGAGGGGAGGACATGACGACTGTGGCAACGGTAGTAGTCGGCCGTACCATGGTCCGATCCCGTGATTTTCCCCACAATCGAGTTTGCTTTGTTCTTCGCGGTCGTTTTGACCGTGAGCTGGCTGCTCCTACCGCATCCGCGCCGATGGAAGCTTTTCATTCTCAGCGCCAGCTACTTCTTCTATGGCTCTTGGGACTGGCGGTTTTGTTTCCTGCTGGCATTCACAACTGTTGCGGACCACACCATCGGCGGTCTGATCTATCGCCGCACCGACCCGGCGATTCGAAAGCGGCTTCTAGCTCTTGGATTGATCGTCAGCCTGGGAGTGCTCGGGTACTTCAAGTACTACGACTTCTTCGTCAGTTCGTTGATCAATCTCGCCGCTCCGCTGGGAATCGACCTTCCGTTACCGATCCTCAACATCATCCTCCCGGTGGGGATTTCCTTCTTCACGTTCCAATCGCTCAGTTACACGATTGACATCTATCGAGGAAAGCTGGAACCGGTTCCACTCCTTGACTTCGCCGCGTTTGTCTCGTTCTTTCCCCACCTCGTCGCTGGACCCATCGTCCGCAGCGCCGAGTTCCTGCCCCAGCTCCGGGAACGACATGATCCTCGTCGGGTCGCAGCTGGCGCGGCGTTCCTCCTCATCGCCGGTGGATTGTTCAAGAAGGTCGTGGTGGCCAACACCCTTGCCACCACTCTGGTTGACCCCGTGTTTGCCTCGCCAGCCAGCTTCTCGTCGCTCGAAACGCTGGCGGGCATCTATGGCTACGCGGTCCAGATCTACGCCGATTTTTCCGGCTACACCGATATCGCGATCGGCCTGGCGCTGCTGCTCGGATTTCGTTTCCCCCAGAACTTCAACCGCCCCTATATCGCCGATAGCCTGCAGGATTTCTGGAGGCGCTGGCACATGACGCTGTCGCGTTTTCTCCGCGACTACCTCTACATCCCCTTGGGAGGAAGTCGCAAAGGAACTACGGCCACCTACCGCAACTTGATGATCACCATGCTGCTGGGGGGTCTCTGGCACGGCGCCGCCTGGACGTTTGTCCTTTGGGGGGGCCTCCACGGCGCGGTCCTCGCCCTCGAGCGATGGCTCGAGTCCCGGCGTGAAGCGCGGGGTGTTGAGCGGGTCGACACCCTCGGCCGGCGGGTCCTCCGGCGGGTGGTCATCTTCCACGTCGTGTGCCTCGGCTGGGTGTTGTTTCGATCGGACTCGCTCTCCAGTGCCCTCGGAGTGCTCGAACGCCTCGGCTCTTTTGGGCCGGTGGCGGCCATCACTCCCGCGGTGGTGATCCTGATCATTGGCGGGTTGGGCGCCCAGTACCTGCCCTCGGATCTGCGCCTGCGCCTGCGGCGTTCCTTCGTGAGCTTGCAACCAGTCCCGATGGCGTTGGCTCTCGGCGGCTTTCTCCTCGTTCTCGATGCCCTTGGCCCCGAGGGAGTGGCGCCCTTCATCTACTTTCAATTCTGATGGATCTCGAGCCCGACTCCTGGATCGGCAAGGGACCGGTGATGCCGGCGGGGAGCGCCATCTTCATCACGGTGGCGGCCCTGCTCATGGGCTTGTTGCTCAATGCGCCCGACATCATGGCCACCGCCCGCCGCCAGGAAGCGGGTTGGAAGCGTGATCTGGCTGTGGCGGCGGCCAAGCCCTTCGATTTCATCTCCCGGATGCTCTCTCTTGATGCTCCCCACAACGCCATCGATACCGCTCTGGGGCGGGAGCGGGTGGTTACGAGCACGACGCTTTTGGCTGCCTTGCCCGTGACAACTGCCGCACCCGAGCTGACAACGACGACCGTGACGACGACCGTGGCGGTGAGGAGAGTCATTTCTGCGACCGACCCGCTGCGTCTCTTCATCGGCGGAGACTCGATGGTGGGCCAGTTCGGACCGATGCTCGCGAACCTGGCCGAAGACAGCGGGTATATCGATGTCACTGAAGTTGTCTACGAATTTGATTCCGGGCTGACCCGCACCGACTTCCTCGATTGGCCCGCCCGGCTGCGAGAGGTCAGCGCCGAACAGGATCCCGATGCGATCGTTCTCTTTTTTGGGGGGAACGACGCCCAGGCGATCCAGATCGATGGCAGCTGGTACGACTACGGGACGACTGAGTGGCTGGCTGAGTATCGCCGGCGAGTGGGGGAGTTGATGGCCGAGCTCGTGGCCGACAACCGTGATGTCTACTGGATGGGGATGCCGATCGTGCGCTCGGACTCGTTTCGTGAGAAGGTGGCCACGATGAATCAGATCTATGAGTCCGAAGCCGCCGCTCACCCCGGGGTGAGCTACATCAACAGTTGGGATGTCTTCACCGGCCCTGATGGCGGCTTCTCCGAGTACCTGATCAACGACGAAGGCGACCTGGTCGATATGCGCTTGAACGACGGCATCCACCTCACGACTGCAGGCGGAATCCGACTGGCGCGAGTCGCCTTGGCCGAGATCGAGGAAAATTGGCAACTCCCGTAAGCGTGCCCCGGCGGGTTCTCGTCACCCTCATGACGAGCCAGGCTCTCTTTTCGGCGGGATACGTGACGATGGTCTCAGTTCTGGGACTCCTCGCCGCCGACCTCACCGGGACTGATCGCTGGGCCGGACTTCCCAACGCCGCACTGACTCTGGGAACGGCAGTGATGGCGGCTCCCTTGGCGAGGAGAGCTCTTGCCAAGGGACGCCGTCCGGCGTTGTGGGCGGGCTACCTGCTCGGGGCAGCAGGTGCGGTGGTGGGCTTTGTCCTCAGCCAGAGCGGGGCCTTCATCCCGTTTCTGTTGGCTTTGGTACTGGTGGGGACCGGTCAGACAGCAGCCCTCCAAAGCCGTTTTGCGGCGGCCGATTTGGCTACCCCGGAGGAACGAGGCCGGGTTATCTCGCTCGTCGTCTGGGTCGGGGCCCTCGGCGGGGTTGTCGGCCCCAGCCTCGGGTCCTGGGAGAACGCCTGGGGCCTGGAACAGGGATTCCGCACTTGGACCGCGCCACTCCTCGTGTCGGTGCTGCTTTTGGTGCTGGCCGCCCTGGTCGTGGCCATCTGGCTCCGGCCCGATCCCTTGCTGAAGAGGGAGGAATCGGATACGGCACCGAGGCCGACACTCGGGACCACTTGGGGGGTGATCAGAACGCGCCCATTGGCTTTGCTCGGCGTCGGTTCTATCGCCCTCAGCCAGGCGGCGATGGTGGCGGTGATGACGATGACTCCCCTCCACATGCGCGACCACGGCCAAGCGGAGTTATCGGGCGCGGTGATTGCTATTCACGTCCTCGGAATGTTCGGCCTCTCGCCTGTTGTGGGGAGGATCGTCGACCGCTACGGGCCGTTGCGATCGATCCGGCTCGGAGCCGCCATCCTCGGTACCGGAGTGGTGGCGGCCGTGATAGCGGGATATCAACCGGCTCTGATCTTCGCCGGCCTTTTTCTCCTCGGGCTAGGTTGGAGCTTTGGACTGATTGGCGGTTCGAGCCTGTTGGTGGCTGCCAGCGGCGACGAATATCGAGTGGCGAGTCAGGGCTTAGCAGATGCGGTCTTGTCGATTCTGGGAGGCGGCGCCGCCTTCGCCTCCGGTTTCGTCAAAGAGAGCTTCGGATTCCATTGGCTCTCGAACATCGCCTTCGTTCTCGCCCTGACCGTTGCCGTTTGGGCATCCTCTCGACTCCGGGTCCGACAGGTAACGGCCGCCAGCCAGGGTTAGGATCGAAGCCGTGACCTCTCCGAAGCCCCCTCAGATCACCCCCGAGCAAAGGGCTGCAGCTCTGGCCAAGGCTGGTGAGGCGCGGCGGGTCAGAGCCGAGATCAAGGAGCTCCTCAAAACCGGTTCTCTGACCCTCAGCGAAGTGTTCGATCGGGCCCAGTCCGAGGACTATGTCGCCGGATTGAAAGTCGAGTCGCTGCTCGAGTCATTGCCGGGGATGGGAAAAATCGGAGCCAAGCGCCTGCTCGAATCGCTCGAGATCGCCCCCAACCGCCGCATCCGGGGTTTGGGCGATCGGCAACGGAAAGCCCTCCTCGCCGCGCTCGGCTGAGCAACGGTTGGCTGATAGAAACCGGGGGCGGCTTTTCGTCATCTCCGGTCCTTCGGGAGCGGGGAAGTCATCGGTCGTCAAGGGGCTTCGTCAGCGCCGCCATTTCTACTTCTCGGTCTCGGCTACCACCCGGGAGCCGCGGCCTGCCGAGGAACACGGCGTCCACTACTGGTTCGTCGCTCCGGAGGAATTCGGCAAGCTGATAGAAGCGCGGGAGCTTCTGGAGTGGGCCGAGTACAACGACCGCCGTTACGGCACGCTGCGAACGCCGGTCCTCGAGAACCTCGAGCAGGGAACTGACGTGCTGCTCGAGATCGAGGTGCAGGGGGCTCGCCAAATCAGGGAGTCCTACCCGGGAGCGATCATGTTCTTCGTGGTCCCACCGAGCATCGAGGATCTCGAAGCTCGCTTGCGCCTACGCGCCGACACGCCCGACGATGAAATCGCTCGGCGATTGCTGATCGCCCGTGGCGAGATTGCCGACGCCAAGGGCGTTTTCGATTTTGTCGTCGTCAACGACGATCTCGAGCGATGTATCGCGGAAGTAGACCAACTGATGTCGGCGGTAGAATGAGCGATCCCCAACCAGACAGGTCCCATGAAGATCGAGGATGTGATCGACAATATCGGCAATCGGTTCGCAACCGTGGTCGTTGCCGCCCGGAGGGCTCGCCAGATCAACGCTTATTACAGCGGGCTCGGCTCCAACGAGGGAAAGAACATTCCCCCGCAGGTCAATAGCCTCTCCCGCAAGCCCCTCACTATTGCGATGGAGGAAATCGCCGGCGGCATGGTTCAGGCAGAGCACGCCGAGGAATAGCTGACGAGATGTCGGCTCTTTCGGGTCGGCGAATCGTTTTGGTCGTCACCGGCGGCGTGGCGGCCTATAAGTCCGCCTTCCTGGCCCGGCTGCTGGTCGAGGGTGGAGCAGAGGTGAGAACGGTCATCACCGAGGAAGCCACCAACTTCATCGGACCCACCACCTTCGCCGCCATTACCGGCCATCCGGTAGTGCGATCCCTTTTCTCCGCAGTCAGTCCTCACACGGAGTTGGGCCGGTGGGCAGAGGCGGTCATAGTTGCCCCCGCCACGGCAGCCACTCTGGCTCGCCTCGCCCTTGGAATCTCCGAAGAGGCCGCCAGCGCCACCCTCCTGGCCACGACAGCCCCCGTCCTGCTGGCGCCCGCCATGCACACGGAGATGTGGGAGAACCCCGCCACCCAACGGAACCTCGCCCTTCTTCGCCAGGACGGTCGGTTGGTGGTGGGACCCGCCACGGGGGCATTGGCAGGCGGCGACGAAGGCATTGGCCGCATGGCCGAGCCGGAGGCGATCGTCGAGGCACTGACCGACCTTCTGGCGGGACCTCTGAGCGGTCTGACGGTCCTGGTCACGGCGGGTGGGACCCGCGAGGCGATCGATCCGGTTCGCTTCCTCGGCAACCGTTCCTCGGGGAAGATGGGACATGCCATCGCGGACGAGGCTGCTCGGCGGGGAGCTCGTGTCCATTTGGTCACCACTGCCGACCGGGAGTCGCATCCCGCCATTGATCTCATACGCGTGGAATCGGCACAAGAAATGGCCGACGCCGTCGAGAAGCTCGACGTCGATGTCGCCATCATGGCCGCAGCTGTGGCCGACTTCCGGCCCCAAGACCCGAAGGGCTCAAAGCTATCGAGGAGCGAGGGCCCACCAAATATCGCTCTCGAATCCACGCCCGACATCTTGAGCGCGGTGATTTCTCGAGCCAAGCGGCCCTTCGTGGTCGGTTTCTCAGCTGAGACGTCGAACCTTCCCCGGGCCGTGGAGAAGGCGATCCGGAAGGGAAGTGATCTCACGGTGGCGAATGACGTCGATGAACCCGGGGCTGGGTTTGGCGTCGATACCAACCGCGTTTCGATCATCACCCCCGATGGGCAGGTGGAGGAGTGGCCACTTCTCTCCAAGCCCGAAGTGGCGGCCCGGCTCTGGGATCTGATTCAGAGCCGTCTCAATCCCTGAGAACGGGGGCGGTAAGCTCTCGCCCACTCATGCGCCGCTGGTTCTTCGCGTCGGAGTCCGTCACCGAAGGGCATCCCGACAAGGTCGCCGACGCCGTTTCCGACAGCGTCTTGGACGCCGTTCTCGCTCAGGATCCCGAGGGGCGGGTGGCGTGCGAGACCCTGGTCACCACCGGCAAAGCCGTGGTGGCGGGAGAGCTCAATACCACTGCTTCGATCGAGCCCGAGAAGGTGGCCCGGGAGGCAATAGCCGACATCGGCTACGTCGGGGACGCCGAGTTCTCTGCCGATTCGATCGAGGTCATCGTGCTGGTTCACCAGCAGAGCCCTGACATCGCCGCCGGAGTGACCCGGGCGGAGGAGGCTCGCTCCGGATCGACCGACATTTACGACATTCTCGGAGCCGGCGATCAGGGAATCATGTTCGGTTTCGCCGTCGATGAGACTCCCGAGCTGATGCCGCTCCCGATCCAGCTCGCTCATCGTCTGGCAGAACGTCTCGCCGCGGTCCGACGAGACGGCACCCTCTCCTACCTTCGACCCGACGGCAAGACCCAGGTGATGGTGGAGTACGAGGATCGCCAGCCAATCCGGGTGGCGAGCGTTCTCATCTCGGCCCATCACGCGCCCGGGGTGGACCTCGAGAACGAGATGAGGGCGCACATTTGGGAGGAAGTAGTGGTGCCCTCGATTCCGGATTCACTGCTGGACCGCAAGGCTGCTTTTTACGTGAACCCCTCCGGGCGTTTTGAGGTCGGCGGACCGCATGCCGATACCGGCCTCACCGGGCGCAAGATCATCGTCGACACCTACGGCGGCTACGCCCGCCACGGCGGAGGCGCATTCTCTGGCAAGGATCCGACCAAGGTCGATCGTTCGGCAACATATGCCGCCCGTCATGCCGCCAAGAACGTGGTGGCCGCGGGCTTGGCGGCGAGATGCGAGGTCCAACTCGCGTACGCCATCGGCCGGGCGGCGCCCTTCTCGACCCACGTCGACACTTTCGGGACCTCGCAGATCCCGCCCGACCGCCTCGAAAATCTGGTGGCGGAGTTCTTCGACTTCCGCCCCCAAGCCATCATCGACCGCCTCGACCTCCGTCGGCCGATCTACCGACCCACCGCGGCTTACGGCCACTTCGGACGCTCCGAATTCCCCTGGGAGTCCACTGCGGTGGCCACCGACCTGGCCACGGCCGCCTCCTCTCTCTGACCAACCACGAACCCAGGGTTCGGAGGG